>SVPD01000050.1 GCA_015066045.1 Oscillospiraceae bacterium | reverse complement strand
GAGGTAAGGGTGGGCGCAGGTGTGGTGCCCTCTATTTTTCCGGTGGAAAGTATAAGCACGAAGGCCACCGAGCAAACCATAACGGCACAGAATACGGCTAAAAAAACGGTAGGCAGAGCCTTCGGATTTTTATTTTTTCTCTTTTTTGACGGCATTTTTATTCTCCTTTTTTATCGAAACGCAGTGAGTTTATAAAATTATACCACGGCAGATACTCAAAAACAATAGACAAACGGGAAAAGTAATTCCTTTGTAACAAAATAGTTAACAAAAAACACGTTAATAATATGTATATTTTTACATATATGTAAATTTTAATTTACTTTAATTTTTTTATTGACATAAATGTTCAAATAATGTTAAACTTACAATCGTGTAATAAGATGGATAGGTGTGCTTTCTGCGAGGGAGGGACACTTTTACGGGAGCTTTTCTTCTCTTTTTATCCCGTAAACCGTCGCCGAAATTTCTGCACAGAGGAGGTGCCTGTGTAAAGGGAAGGCGGATAATCCGCAGACAAATATGATGTGACAATTACCTTATATATATAAATAAATTTTCGGAAGGACAATAAAATGAAATTACCTGAAATAGACTTTACTCCCGTAAGTCATCCCTATCCCGAAACCACTATGTTCGGTGTGATTAAAAATTCGGCAGACAGAGTGCCTCATGCACCTGCTCTGGACTTTATGGGTAAAATCACTACTTATGAAAGTCTCGTGAAAAAAATCGAGGATGCCGCCAAGGCATTTCTCAGCTACGGCATCGGAAAGGACGATGTGGTTACCGTCTGTATGCCGAACACTCCTCAGGCTATCGTGTGCCTTTATGCTCTGAACAGAATCGGAGCTATCGCAAATATGGTGCATCCCCTTTCCTCTCAGAAAAACATCACCTTCTATCTCGATTATTCAGAAAGCAAAATGATTTTAACCCTTGACCAGTTTTATGAAAAGGTGCTCAAGGCAGTGGACGAGGCAGAAAGAGATGTGGTTATTCTCACTGCGAGAATACATAACGAGCTTCCTCTCGTAAAAAGTATAGCCTATAAATATCTTAAAAATAAAGACAATAACAAATTTCCCACCCGTGAAAAGGACATCGTGTGGGCAGATTTCGTAAAGACAGGAAAAGACGTAAAGCTTCCCGAGGTGGAGTACAGCCGTGAAAAGACTGCGGTTATCCTCTACAGCGGCGGCACCAGCGGCACTCCCAAGGGTATTCAGCTTTCGGATTTCAGCTTTAACGCTCTGGGTATGCAGGTGGCGGAAATCTCCGGCTGCAATCTCGACTACGGCTGCAAATTCCTGTCGGTTATGCCTGTTTTCCACGGCTTCGGTCTGGGTATCGGCATTCACACCGTGCTCGAAAACGGTGCTCTTTCCATCCTTATTCCCCAGTTTACAAAGGAAAGCTACGCTAAGGCAGTTCTCAAAAATAAGCCCAATTTCATTGCAGGCGTGCCCACTCTTTATGAGGCACTGCTGAAGGTGGATGTGTTCAAGGGTGCAGACCTTTCCTTCCTTATCGGTGTGTTCAGCGGCGGCGATGCTCTCAGCCCCGAGCTTAAAAAGAGAGCGGATGCCTTCTTTAAGGAGCATAACGCAAATCTGCAGATAAGAGAGGGCTACGGCCTTACGGAGTGTGTTACCGCATCCTGTGTAACTCCCGTGGACCGCGCCAAGGTAGGCAGTATAGGTGTGCCCTTACGTGACACGGAGTACAGAATAGTGGAGCCCGGAACCTTCAATGAGCTGCCGAAGGGCGAAATGGGTGAGATTATACTTACAGGTCCCACGCTTATGCTCGGCTATATGAAGGCTGACGAAGAAAACGCCAAAACCCTGCGCAAGGACGAAAACGGCACCACATGGCTCTTTACGGGCGATATGGGCTACATAGACGAGGACGGCTTCGTTTACTTCAAGCAGAGAATGAAAAGGCTCATCGTTACCAGCGGCTACAATGTTTATCCCTCACACATCGAAAACATTCTTGACAAGCACGAGGCGGTAGACTGCTCCTGCGTTATCGGTGTCAGGGATCCTTATAAGATGCAGAGAGTAAGAGCCTACATCGCTCTGAAGAACGGCTACGAGGCCACGGAAGAAACCAAGGCGGCCATTATCGCCTACTGCAAGGAATATCTCGATGTATTCGAAAGACCTAAGGAAATTATTTTTAAGGACGAGCTTCCTAAAACTCTCGTCGGTAAGGTAGCATACCACACCCTCGAGGAGGAGGCCGCCGCAGAAGAGGAGGCTATGGCGAAATGAGTAAGAAGGTAACGAAAATAGGCAGCGGCTATTATTTTAACTGCTTTGCCATGAAAACCATCATCGCACTGCTTAAAAACAAGGTTATAAAAGAAAACAACGTGCATCTCGAGGTGCATAAGCCCCGACATAAAAGCTTTCTGGCCGTCGGTAACCATACGGAGGCTGCCGATCCCGGCTATCTGATGGTAGGTCTGGACAAATACATCAGATTTATCGCCAGTGACCATACTCTGAGAATGAGCCTCGGCTGGGCCTTCAAGCTTTTCGGCGGTGTTATCGTCAAATACAGGGATAAGCCCTCTGAGTATCTTATGAATGACATCAAGGCTAATCTTCAGGCAGGCATTCCCGTCGGCCTTTTCGCTGAGGGTGCCATGTCTCTTAACGGACAGACGGGCTATTTCTCTCCCAATACAGGTAAGCTCGTAAAGGAAGCGGGCTGCGCTCTGGTTACCTATAAGTTTGTAGGCGGCTATCTGAGAAGTCCCCGCTGGGCAAACAAAGCCAGAAAGGGCCCCATAAAGGGCTATTTCGTGGCGGAATATTCTCCCGAGGAGCTTTCGGAGATGACCGTAGAGGAAATCAATGAGCTTATCCGCCGTGACATCCGTGTAAATGTTTACGAGGAGCAGAAAAAGAATCCTATCCCCTATGAGGGCGAAAATCTGGCCGAATGTGTGGAAAGAATCCTTTATCTGTGTCCCAAATGCGGCAAGGTGGGCACTCTTCACAGTAAGGGCGACGACCTTAAGTGTGACTGCGGAGCCGTTTATACCATGAAGGCAGACGGCTTTTTCCACGGTGACGACGTGGTTTACGATAATGTTTACGACTGGGATATGTGGCAGAGAAAGCAGTGGAAGGAAAGACTTCTTTCAGCCGCTGACGGTGAGCTTATCTTCTCTGAGGGCGGTCAGATAGTCCGTTTGGTAAAGGTGGACGTGGACGAGGTGCTTTCCGAAAACGCTACCCTCAGCCTTTACAAGGACAGATTCGAAATCGCTATGGAAAACGAAACCATAGTAATGCCCGTAGATAAGGTCAGACAGTCCTCTCTTGCCTCCAAGGAAACTCTTTTCCTCGTGGACGATGAAAGATTTCTGGACATCAGAAGTCACACTCCCAGAGCCTCCACCAAATATGTGGCAGCATGGAGATACCTTAACGGCAAGGAATATTATTAAAAAGAAGAGTCGGGAAAAAGTTTTGCTTTTCCCGACCTTTTTATGTTGACTTTAAGGATAAAGAATGGTAAAATAAACTGGTTATGAAGTGAATATGCCTTCTTAGTTCAATGGATAGAATAAACCCCTCCTAAGGGTTAGATGTGGGTTCGATTCCCGCAGAGGGTGCCAAAAGGGGCTATCTTAGTGCAATAGCCCCTTTCTGAAAGCTTAAAAGCCGCAGTCCTTTCCCGAAGGGCTTTCGGCTTTTTTTTGCGCCTTATTCGGGGTGAGAAGTATTGTATTTAACTGGAAATAATGCTAAAATCTGTGTAAGATGAGGCATATAAAATCGGTTTATATAAGTGAGAGGAGGTTTTCAGATGGAAGACAAGCAAATAATAAAGCTTTTCTTTGCGAGAGCAGAGGCGGCAATCGGGGCCTTGAAGGAGCGTTTCGGAAGCACCTTATACAAAATAGCAATGAATATTCTCGGCAATCATCACGATGCAGAGGAAACGACCAACGATACATATCTTGCCCTCTGGAATGCAATACCGCCTAAAGAGCCCGAGCCTTTGGCTCCTTATGTATACCGTACGGGAAGAAATATGGCACTGAAACGGCTGGAATATCTTTCGGCAGAAAAACGCAACGGCAGATATGATTTGTCCTTGGACGAGCTTGGTGCTTGTTTGCCTGATAATGATGTCGATCCCGAACAGACTTTTATTATTCAGGAAATTGCTGACTCCGTAAACCGCTTTTTAGAACAGGATACCGAGCTGAACAGATATATTTTTATGCGTCGGTATTGGTACGGAGATGCAGTGGAGGATATAGCAAAGGACATAAATATGAAAAGCGGTGCCGTTTCGGTGAGGCTGAACCGCATCAGAGCTAAGCTAAAGGAATATCTTATCAAGGAGGGATATTACTATGAAGCGTAAGCATGTATTGGAAATTTTGGATAAATTAGACGGCAGATATATAGCAGAAGCTGAAAATCCGCCGAAGAAAGCGAAAAAAAGACCGTATTGGATAGGTGTCGTTGCCGCAGCACTGGCGGCGGTAATCTGTATCGGCTCCTTTTTCGGCTCTGCACCCGCAGCTGCGAAAGCCGTAGCACTTCCCGCTGAGGCACGTATAACGGAGCATCCCATACGTGGTGATTATAAGGACATAGAAAGCTATACGGCAGATTATGATGCGTGGAAGGCTGAATCGGAGCCGAGAAAAGCTCTGAAAGAAAACGCCGTCGGTTCTCTCTCTCCCTTTTTCACCGAGGCCTCCGCAGAATTTCTTGTCTCGGAGAACGGTGAAAATGTCCTGTGGTCACCGATAAACGCCTACATCGGCCTTTCTATGCTCGCAGAAATAACAGACGGTGACAGCCGCAGGGAAATTTTAGATTTGTTCGGTGCAGAGGATATTGAAGCACTCCGAAGTCAGGTCAGTGCCGTCTGGGAATCCGTTTATGAGGATGACGGAAATGAAATATGCACCCCGGCCAATTCTCTCTGGCTTAAGGACGGCCTTGACTACAGGCAGGACACTATGGATAACCTTGCCTACCACTATTATGCCTCAGTGTATCAGACTGACCTTGGCAGCGACAGTGCAGACAAGGCAATCGGCGAATGGCTCGATAAAAATACAGGCGGAATGTTAAAGGACCGCACCGGTAAAACAGACCTGTCTCCCGACACCGTTCTCGCTCTTTATTCGACACTTTTCTTTCAGGCCAAATGGCGCGATGAGTTTGACAGTAAAAACAATACCGAGGATGTTTTCCACGGTGTCGGCGGTGATACCGAGGTCACCTATATGAACAAAAAGCTCTGTCAGATGGATTATTATTGGCACGAGAATTACAGTGCAGTGGCATTGAGTCTCAAAAACGGCAGTACCATGTGGTTTATTCTTCCCGACGAGGGAAAGACGGCTGCCGATGTGCTGAAAGACGGTGCCTACGGAGAAATGATTTCCTCCTCTGACGGTGAAGACGGCTGGCAGAATAAAAAGTATATGAAGGTAAATCTGTCTGTGCCGAAGTTTGACGTTTCCTCTACCGTGAACCTAAAGGACGGACTCGGCAGAATGGGCGTAAACAAGGTGTTTGATACGGAAAGCTCGGATTTTACGGCGATTACCTCAGACACTCCCGTGTGGATTACTGCCGTTAATCAGTCGGCAAGAGTTGAAATCGACGAAAAGGGCGTAAAGGCGGCCGCTTATATAGAAATCCCCGGTGCAGGTGCTGCTATGCCGCCGGAGGAAATAATAGATTTTCTTCTCGACAGACCGTTCCTCTTTGTGATTTCCAAAGGAAATCTGCCTCTGTTTACGGGCGTGGTAAATAATATATCAGAGTAAAGCTGAAAAAATAAAGCTCCCGTGTGCCGTCGGACGGTGCACGGGAGACTGTTTTATGCAGGCTTATTATTCTGTAACGAGAGTGAATGCCACGGAAACGGGAGCGGTATATTCGTAGCCGAGCTTTGCTTCTGAGCTTTCACAGTAGTAGAGAGAGGTTTTTGCGATTTCTTCGGGGGTGGTCTCTCTGCTTTCTACGGTTACTGTCATATAGAAGGTCTGACCTTCCGTTATGCCCGCACTCTGTACATATTTGCTTACCACGTCGGTGCCGTCTGCCAGAACGGTGGGCACGATGATTACGTCCTCATTTTCGGGGCCGTTGATTTCGGAAAAGCTATAGGTGAGTCCTGTGAAGGCTACACCGTTTATGGGCTTGTCAAGGGCCTTATCCCAGTCGGTGAAAAGCTCGATTTTAACGGTGCTCATATCCTTTTCGCCGTCTCTTTCATCGATGCGCATAAATTCATCCTTGAAGCCGAAGGAATCGATGTAGATAAGAACTCTTTCGTCGCCCTCGGTCTTAGTGTAGTCGGTGTCCTCATAGTAAATACCGGTCAGAGTCAGATCGTATCTGCCGGGAACGGTGGGATCGGGCTCGAAGTTTACCATAGTGTCGAGAATGCCGAAAAACTTTCCGATGAGTCTTTTGAAGGCCTCAAAGGTGGTTTTGATTATTCTGGCCACTCTGATGTCACCGTCGTTTTTTTCCACCCATACTGCGGTGAGAGTGACGGTGCCGTCTACATAGATTTTATCGCCTGCATCGTAACGGTTGCCGTGGCTGTCCTTCCAGCAGACGAACTCGTAGTCGATGGAGAGAGGAGTGTCGGATGTGATGGTGTAGGTGCCGGGGTTTTCGAAGCTGACAGAGGGACTGGGCTTGTAAACCACGCTGACACCGGAAAGGGGATCAGTGTCATAGATAACGCCGTAGCCGATAGAGGTGTCCTGCTCGAATTCCTCGCCTAAAAGTCTTTCAAAGAAATTGACGGTTATTTCACCGATTACTCCGCCCTTTGCAGCACCTGCTGACGGGGCAAGACAGGAAAACAGGCAGATGACGCAGAGAAGAACTGCTAAAAGCTTTTTCATAATATTTACCTCCTTTTTATAGGTACAGGGCTATTATATATCATCGGCGGTCGGTTTTAATTACAAAATAGAAAAATAAAAGATTTTGTTTCCTTCTCTTCATTATATAAACAAAATAGTAATAAATTGGCAATAAATAATATTTACTTTTATATAAAAAAACAGTATTATATATAATAGAGTGATATGCACTGAAAAGGATGAGGTAAAAAAATGACGGATATTCTTATTCAGCCTATGACCGCACAGGACATACCTTTTATCGCTGCTCTGGAAAGAGAGTGCTTTTCCTCTCCCTGGACGGAAAAGGGGCTCAGTGACGAGCTTACCAATGAGAATGCGGTTTTCTTCACGGCTAAAAGGAACGGCGTTCCTGTCGGATATATGGGTATGCACTGCGTGCTGGACGAATGCTATGTGACAAATGTGGCAGTAAGCACCGCCGAAAGAAGAAAGGGCATAGGCAGATTGCTTCTGCGCTATGCTGAAGAAAGGGCGAGAGAAAGGGACTGCTCGTTTATCAGCCTTGAGGTGCGGGTAAGTAATGAGAGTGCCATAGGTCTTTACTCGGCAGAGGGCTACGAAAGGGCGGGAGAAAGAAAGAAATTTTATTCCGCTCCCCGTGAAAATGCTCTCATTATGACGAAAATTTTAAAGGATAACAGGTGATAATATGAAAATTTTAGCCATAGAGTCCTCCTGTGACGAAACTGCGGCGGCAGTGGTGGAAAACGGCAGACAGGTGCTTTCCAATGTGGTAGCCTCACAGGTGGCCGAGCATAAAATATACGGAGGCGTAGTGCCGGAAATAGCGTCACGCAGACACGCTGAGGCCATTTCTTCGGTGACCGAAAAGGCACTGGAGGATGCAGGCTGCTCTCTTTCCGACATCGGAGCCATAGCCGTTACCTATGCACCGGGGCTTATCGGGGCGCTTTTAGTGGGGGTAAACTATGCGAAAAGTCTGGCTTATTCGGCGGGTATTCCTCTGGTTCCCGTCCACCATCTGCGCTCACACATCGCCGCCAACTACATAACCCATAAGCAGCTGAAGCCTCCCTTTTTCTGTCTGGTTGTAAGCGGAGGAAACACTCTTATGGCACAGGTGAGTGACTACACGGATTTCCGTGTTATCGGCAGAACACGAGACGATGCTGCGGGCGAGGCTCTCGACAAGGCAGCGAGAACCATGGGTATACCCTATCCGGGCGGTCTTAATCTTGACCGCATAGCGAAGGACGGAGACTGCACCGCCTTTAAATTTCCCACACCCAAGGTGGAAAATGCACCCTATGATTTCAGCTTTTCAGGCCTCAAAACCTCGGTTATAAACATTATCCACAATGCAGCACAGAAGGGCGAAAAAATCAGCGAAAAGGATCTGGGTGCTTCCTTTATGAAAAGCGTCAGCTCCTGCCTTTGTAAAAACACCGAGAAGGCGATGAAGGATTTCGGCCACAGCACACTCGTTTTAGCAGGAGGTGTTTCGGCCAATTCCGTGCTCAGAGCAGACATAGAGGCTATGTGTAAAAGAAACGGCTGGAGGCTTTATCTTCCCGAGCTTTCTCTCTGCGGAGATAATGCGGCTATGGTGGGTGCGCAGGGCTATTATGAATATCTCAGCGGAAACATAGCGGGCCCCGAGCTTAATGCTTATGCGGGAATGGAAATAGATTGAGTGTGTAACTACGAATATAATCCGGAAGGAAGTGACTGAAAATGAAAAAGCTGATGTTTACTCTTTTTTCTACGGTGCTTTTATGCCTTTGTCTTACCCTCGGCACTTATGCCGCTATGCCCGAAAGCGAAGTGAAAAGCTGCATTTCGGCCTATGACGACTCCTATGTAAAGACAGAGGACGGCACGGTTTATCTTGAATACGAAAAATGGGATGTCTCTGAGGAGGAAATGTTTGAGGTGCTCAGCGACATCGCACAGTCTCTTATGGGCAGACCGGTGGAGGATTACTGCAGAGTCAGCGTAAAGTTTTTCTTTACCTATGAGCCCTACGGCAACGATTTCGAGAGGTTTTTCGGCGAGCTCTCTCTGGTCAAGAAAAAATTCGGCAATTTCTTTACGGAATGGAGCCGTTATAATAAAATGACCATGAGTGCCACCCATTACAAAACCGCAGGCCATTTCAGCGCAAATTTCAGCCTTTATCTTAACGGCAGTGAGCAGGATAAATACGGAAAGGAATATGACGATAAGCTCCTTTCTCTGGTAAGACAGGCGGAAAAGGAATGCTCCACCGAAATGGAAAAGGTGCAGTTTTTCCTTAAATGGCTCGACGAAAATAATACCTATCTTATCCTTACGGGCTACACAAACGATCCGAGATACGCCCTGAATGTAGGGCTTACCGTGTGCGGCGGCTATGCCAACGCCTTCAAGGACTTATGTAATGCGGCGGGTATTCCCGCCACCGTTCCCGTAAATCAGCAGGCTAATCACGCATGGAGTCAGGTTTATGTGAACGGTGAATGGTACACTGCAGACCTGTGTAATGTGGTTACCTCTGAAAGCGGAGAATATACGGGCTATCTTTTTACGGATCCGAGCCTTTCGGCAGACTGTGACGATTTCGTGGAAAAGCATAAAAAGGCCTACGTGGAAAGCTATAAATATAAGGACACGGTAAACATAGCGGCCTGCTCCTTTAAATATAAAAGCTCCTTCAGCTACACGGGGAAAAGCATAAAGCCCTCTCTTACCGTAAAGCACGGTGACACTGTGCTGAAATCCGGCGTACATTATAAGGTTACATATTCGGCAAACAAATACCCCGGAACAGGAAGGATTACCGTAAAGGGAATCACCGAAAACGGCTACAGAGCGAGCAGAAGCTTCACCTTTAAAATAGAGCTTCCGAAGGTCACCGTTACGGCCAAGCCCTCCAAAACCTCGGTAAAGCTTTCGTGGGGAAAGGCTGAGGGTGTGGACGGCTACATCATCAGATTATATAACTCGAAAAAAGACGAATATGAGGATATAGACAAGGTAAAGGGTACCTCCTGCACGGTGAAAAATCTGACTGCGGGTAAAAAATATAAATTTGCCGTCAGACCTTATGTGCAAAACAACGGAAACATCTACAGAGGCAGTAACTGCAAGGTGACGGTCACCACTGCTCCGGGAAAGGTAAAGGGGCTTAAGGCCTCCTCGCTTACGGATAGCTCTCTTAAGCTGAAATGGACGGCAGTAAGCACTGCGAGAGAGTACGAGGTGCAGATAAGCACCGACGGTAAAAAGTGGAAAAGTCAGACGGTGACGAAGAAAAATTCCTGCACCGTGAAAAAGCTTTCTGCCAATAAAAAATACTATTTCCGTGTCAGAGCCGTAAATTCCTCGGGAAAGGGAAGCTACAGCAGTAAAAAGGCGGTGACCACGCTTTTGCTCAGACCTGAGCTCAAGACTAAGGCAGGCAAGGGTAAGATCACCGTAAGCTGGGAAAAGATAAAGGGAGCCAAGGGCTATGTTTTATCCTATGCACGGAACAGTGATATGATAAACAATAAAAAGGTTACTCTGAAAAAAAGCAGCAAAACCTCCGCCACGGTAAAGGGACTCAAATCGAAGAAGAATTATTATGTAAGAGTCAGAGCCTATAAGACCGTAGACGGTGAAAGAGTTTACGGCAGCTATTCTAAGGTAGTTAAAATCAAGGTCAAATAACATAGGGCTGCCGCAGTAAGCGCAGACCAAAAAGCAAAACAAAAAACAGATGTGTTAAAGTTTCTTCTGACTTATAAAACACATCTGTTTTTATGTTATATGAAATAATGTGATGCCGTATATAACGGATATTTGCTTTTTACATATTATAACGGTCTGACAGTGAGCCTTGGGCGGCACTTCATAAGGAAGTTAAGGTTTTTATTGGCTATTTTCCGCTTTGACATTGCGAAAAACCACCGTAATACGCAAGTATTGCGGTGGTTTTGTCACTTCATCAAACCAAAAAAATATCT
>SVPD01000008.1 GCA_015066045.1 Oscillospiraceae bacterium | reverse complement strand
TATTATATGCAACACCATATTATTCCGTAAAACAATTAAAACAGATGTGTTTTATAAGTCAGAAGCGACTTAAACACATCTGTTTTTGTTTTGCTTTTTGGTCTGCGCTTACTGCGGCAGCCCCTTTCGCAATGTCAAAGCGGAAAATAGCCAATAAAAACCTTAACTTCCTTATGAAGTGCCGCCCAAAGGGGGGAGCTTTCTTAAGAAATTCTTAAGATAAAGATTTAATCTTGACAAAACGGTCTACATCGTGTAAACTAAAATTAGTCTACAGGATGTAAACTGATTTTTCGGGAGTGATTTTATGAATGATTATCAGCTGGGAGCAGTCGAGTCCCGCTTCGCAGACATTATCTGGGAAAATGAGCCTCTTTCATCGGCAGAGCTCGTAAAAAGGAGCGAGCAGGCTCTTTCGTGGAAAAAATCCACTACCTACACGGTGCTGAAAAGACTGTGCGAAAAGGGAATCTTCCGCAACGAAAAAGGAACCGTCACCTCTCTTATTTCTAAAGATGAGCTTTGCTCGCTGCAAAGTGAAAAATTTATCGACGACACCTTCGGCGGCTCTCTGCCCGCCTTTCTGGCAGCCTTTACCTCACGTAAAAAGCTGACGGCAGGGGAGGTAGAGGAGCTGAGAAAAATGGTGGAAAATTTTGAGGAGGAATGATTATGGGCGCAATCAATGCTTTTATCGGCTATTTCAGCGGTAATGAGTTTATTATCAATCTGCTCAATACAAGCATAAGTGCCTGCTGGCTGGTGGGTGCAGTGCTTCTTTTCCGCCTCATTTTCAGAAAGGCTCCGCACTGGCTGATGGTGGCACTGTGGGCGGTGGTGGCCGTGAGACTGCTCTGCCCCGTACCCATCGAAAGCAGTCTGAGTCTCGTTCCCTCTGCCGAGCCTATCTCCTCGCAGGTGCTCACCGTCGTAGCTGATAAGGACACTCAGAGCGTTACGTCAGATGTAACGCAAGTCCCTGCTAATCAGGATGCGGCTGACTTCTCTCCGTCGGCCTCCGATGTCGGTATAACTGCCGGAGCAGTGAAGGCAGTCTGGCTTTCCGGTGTATGCATTATGCTGCTTTATGCCGTTTTCAGTTGTCTTCCGCTTTATCTTAAGACAAGACAAAGCATCAGCCTCAGAGACAATATTTATCTCTGCGACAGGATAGATACGCCCTTTATCCTCGGCATAGTACGGCCTAAAATTTATATGCCCTCATTTATGTATGAGCAGGACAGGTCCTTTGTTCTGGCTCACGAAAAGGCCCATCTTAAAAGAAAGGACCATCTGTGGAAGCCTCTGGGCTTTCTTATACTCACGGTATACTGGTTCAACCCTGTGATGTGGCTTTCATACATTCTGCTTTGCAGAGATATCGAGCTTGCCTGCGACGAAAGAGTAATAAGGGAAATGGGCGATGAAATCAAAAAGCCCTATTCTCTCGCACTGATTAACTGCTCCGTAACCGAAAGAATGATCACTGCCTGCCCCGTAGCCTTCGGTGAAACGGGAGTGAAAAAAAGAATAAAGGCAGTTCTCAGCTATAAAAGGCCGACACTGTGGATTATAGCTCTTGCCCTCGTAGCCGGTGCGGCTTTGGCTCTTTGCTTCGCAACGAGTCCCAAGACAGATGAAGCCTCGCCCGAAAAGAATTATCTCATTCAGACCGATGAGGGAGAGGAGATGTTCCGCTTCGACGAGGTTATAGAATATTCGGAGACCTTCACCGTTTATAAGGGCGAAAAGTCTTATTTCAGAGCCACTCCGGGTAACGGAAGAAGCAATGTGCTGAATTTTCTTTCCTCTCTTTCTCTGGAAAGACTGCCCGATGCGACATCGGAAGGTCTCAGTCAGAGCGGTAAAATCGAGGTCGAAAACTCCGAGGGAAGCATTGAAGTGATTTTCTGTGACGGCTTTTCAAAGGTGCTTATGCGCAGCACGGATAAAGAAGCGGAAAGCTCTCTTTATGCCGTTGATTCGGAAAAGGCGAAGACATTTTTTAAAGAGGAAAAATACATAAAGCAGGGAAATATCTGGGAGTGCGACTTTACGAGCAGTGCCTACGGCCACGGCTTTATCGTCTTTTATAACGACGAGCTGCTGAGCCTTACTCAGGAGCCTGTGGCAGAGGGCGGAAAGATTTCTCCCTACACCTCCGAGGAGCGGGGTGAAGGATATATGTGGACTCCCGAAATTACCGATACGGGTGTCGGTGACGAGGCGAAGGTTACCTTCAAGGGTATTATGTACGGCGAGGAATCGGAAATAACAGTAAGCATCGAAAAGGTGGGGCAGAACGACGGCTTTGCCACCTACTATCTCATTTCCGCCGAGGATACGGTTATCGCCGACTGGGGCACAGGCTATGAGTACAGTCTTTCCAAGCCTCAGATTATAAACGAAAAGGACGAATGGTACTGTAACCCGAATCTCAGCTCACTGGCTTATTACTGTGTGTTTTTCTCCCTTCCCACAGAATACAGATTGATTTCTGCAGAATGCTCTGCGGGCGAAGCGCAGATAGAAAACATATACTATCTCGAGCCCGACGGTGAAAAGCAGGTGAGCTGGTCTCCCGACAGTGACACCTATCTCACCGAGGAAGCCTATGAAATCAGAATAAACGCTCAGAAAAAGGGCGAAAATGTCACCTTTACGGTTAAGATTATCGGCACTGAGGAGACCGACGAATTAGGCGGCAGGAAATTCAACATAGAATTTACCGACTGCACGGGAGTCAATAAGGGCTGGGCCCGTTATGAGCTTGACGAGACTGAAAGCATCGCACCTACAGATCTTGACAAGACAGTGTCAAAGGCTATCTTAGACTATAATAAACAATATAATTCTTTAGGCGAATGTCCCGCAGAGGGACACGTGATTTTAGGCACCTCGGAAAAGGACGGTACGGTCACGGTCTATATGCTGGAGGAATATGCCTCTTACGGCTTTGAGGACGGCTGGTTTATCACACAGAGCGGTCACAGTACGGCCGGTGTAATGAGGTTTGAGAAAAAGGACGGAGAATATATCTTCCTCGATGCGGAATATACCGAGGACGGCGCAAATCTTAAAGCCTCCGTAAAGCGTCTGTTCCCGAAAGCGTACGAAAGCAGAGCACTCAGTCCCACGGAAAAGGACAGAGCGCAGATGGACGCACAGTGCCGTGCTTACGCCGAGGCTTATCTTGACTCCATCGGAAGAATGGAGCCTGTCGGCACCTATTCTGACCTTAATGCCGTGCTTCTGACGGATATGGGCGTTTCCGTGGAGGTTTCAAATAAGCTTAACGGGCTGAGGGTGAACTGTAACACGGGCAAGATAGGATATTTCGAGAGCGTGGAGAATGATGTAAGATACATTTACCGCACCTCATACTTTCCCGAGGATAAGCTGATAACCTATACGAAGGAGGTTTACGGAACGGGTGAAATAAAGAAGAAAATAGAGATAAATTCTATGACGGGTAACGTGATTTCCGCCTTTAATTCTCCCGACTACAGCGATTCCTTCGAGGCAGAGATTATCGGGATTGATATGCCGGGGAACTCACTTTCCGTCAAGCCCTCGGATGATGAAATAAAGAGAGAATACGGCGAAAATATATTTATCCGTCAGGTGAGCGATTTCGAAAATCTGTATGTCACGGCTAAGGTAAGAGTATATTATAACGGTCAGAGTCTGCAGGTAAATGACGATTCCGGCGCTACCTCTACTGCGATAATAAGTGAGGTTTTCGACATTGCTTTATCCGATGACGGCGGCGGAGCAGCTGCTGAGCAGACCTCCTTTGCCTTCGATGCGAAGGTGCTGGATGTTTATAAGGACGGAAAATCCGTTTTAGTGGAGCCTCTCGAGGGAACGGATGAAAGAAAATCCGCCGATAAAATCCGTGTTTCCGTGGCTGATACGGGACTGGTGGGAAGGACGGCAGAGCTGAAAAAGGGAACTAAGCTGCGCATAATTTATGACGGTCAGCTCAGGGAAACCTATCCGGCTGAAACGGGAAGGGTGTATGCTGTCTATCTTTACGGCGGTGAAGCCGAAAAGGTGAGCGGAGAGCCCACCACACGTGCATATTACATTTCGGGCAAAACGGAAACGGGAGAGCAGCAGACGCTTCCGGCAGATTTCGATATTAAATTTTCCTTCGGCTCAGATAACCTCGGAAGCTATTATGATACCTATAAAAACGTAATAGGCGTGGAGACAGAAGCATATAAAACTGACGAAAAGACCTTCAAGCCCTCTGCACAGGAGCTTAAGAAAATCTATGACAAGGCTGAGGAGCTGGACATCTTTTCCATAAAGGGAAAAATGACTGCCAAGGCCATAAATCCCGCAAACACAAAGGCTATCGAACCTAATGTGAAGTACGGGATAAGGATAACCTGTGAGGGTAAGGAATATAATATAAGCGGAGACATCACTGCCGTTTTCTGCCGTGAGATAAGTGATGAGGCAGATCGCTTCTTCGAGTTTGTTTCCTTTATGAATGAAATATACGGTGAAAAAACGTCTTAAAAGCAAATATTTATTATATGCAACACCGTATTATTCCATATAATAATTAAAACAGATGTGTTTTAAAAGTAAGAAACAACTTTAACACATCTGTTTTTGTTTTGCTTTTCGGTCTGCGCTTACTGCGGAAGTCCCTGATGTTATATTTTCTTTTTTTCAGGCAGCTGAGCCACGATGATGGCGGCGAACATCAGCACACATCCGATGCTCTCTCTGAGAGTGGGTACCTGATGCAGTATTATCATTGCCGTCAGCACACCGAAAACGGATTCGAGACTCATTATCATCGTAGCGATGGTGGGCTCGGTTTTCTGCTGACCTAAAATCTGCAGGGTAAAGGCTACACCGCTGGACATAATGCCCGAGTAAGCGATGGAGGGGGCGGCTTTTATGAGTGCCTCTGCAGAAGCCTCCTCGAAAAGAAGCATAGGAACGGCAGAGATGAGACCGGCTACCAAAAACTGAATCATAGAGAGCGTCACTCCGTCCACTCTGGGAGAAACTCTGTCGATGACGAGTATGTGTACGGTGTAGCAGACGGCACAGAGGAGAACATAAAGGTCGGAAAACTGTGTTCTGCCGCCCTCCTTTACACAGAGAAGATAAAGAGCGATAACGGAAACTATGACACAGGGCCAGATAAGGGCTCTGATTTTTTTGCCGAGAAAGACAGAGAAGACAGGCACGAGAAGTATGTAAAGAGCGGTGATAAATGCGGCTCTTCCCGGCTCCGTTCCTCCGTCGATGCCCAGCTGCTGCAGATTTGATGCGAAGCAGAGAACCACACCGCACACGGCACCGCCTGCCCAAAGATACTTTTTCTCTGAGGCGGTCATTTTACGGGCCTCACCCTTTTTCTTTCTGATGCCTCCCGTAATTAGGGTAACGGGCAGCAGAGCAGCTGCACCGAGCAGGCTTCTGACGGTGATGAAGGTGAAGGGGCCCACAAATTCCGCACCTGCAGTCTGTGCCACGAAGGAGCTGCCCCATATTATGGCACAAAGCATCAGCAGAGAGGAGCCGATAAGGTTATCTTTTCTTTGTTTTTCCATAAGCTGACCTCGAAATTTTTATGCTAAAGCAGGAATGTACTGACCTAAAAGGCCGAAGAGTAAACACATCACGGGGGCGAGAATGAGGGCAGGGAAATAGTTCGCTACCTTTATTTTGGCTATTCCTGCGAGGTTAAGGCCGAGCCCCATAATCATAACTGAGCCCACACAGGTAATCTCCGCTATGGCAGAGGTGCTCAGCAGAGGCTCTAAAACACCCGCCAAAAGAACTATGCCGCCCTGAAAAACGAAAACGAATACGGCGGCAAAAATCACACCGATGCCCAGTGAAGCCGAAAGCATCATAGAGGAAAACAGGTCGAGGATGCTTTTGGTGATAAGGGTGGTGTTGTCGCCCTTAAGGCCTGCATCGAGAGAGCCTAAAATGGTCATGGCACCGATGCAGAAAACGAGGCTCGCCGTGACGAAGCCCTCGGCAAGAGAGCTCTTTTCGCCGTTTTTATTTCTGATTTTTTCCGAAAGCCAGTCTCCGGCACCGTTCAATTTGCCGTCGATGTCCAGCGCAGTGCCGATTAAAGCACCGATAACCATAGAGATTATGGTGACGAGAATGTTTTCTCCCTTAAGCATACCCTGTATGCCGATTAAAACCACGCACAGACCGATGCCTGTCATTACCGCATCGCTGTATTTACGGCTTATGCTTTTTCTGAAAAGCAGACCTACGGTGCTGCCGATGATTACCGTGCAGACATTTATGAGCACTCCTAACATAGGAGTCACCTCTTTCTGTTTATAAATGTTTATCCATTTTAGCATAAAAGACATTTAATGACAAGAATTTTAATTTAAAAATTAATATAGTTTTTATTGCAATTATGTGTATTTTATTGTATAATTTTTACAACTGATTATAAAGGAGAGATTATATGAAGCCTTTCTTTCTTTTTTCTAAAGAAGAATCGGATACCAAGGTAGCCAATAACCGACTGCTTTCCTATGCGGCAGGTCTGACCGGTCAGAATATGACCTACAGCTTTGTTTCAGGCAGACTTTTTGTTTATCTGAATACTATTCTTAAAATTCCTTCGGAGAAAACCGGTATTATCACGGGTGTCAGCACTCTGTGGGATGCAATCAACGATCCTCTGGTCGGCGCATTTCTTGACCGCAGAAAGCATAAGCCCGGTCAGAAGCTCCGTCCCTTCCTTCTGTGGACGCCTGCGATTATCGGTGCTCTTGTGGTGCTGATGTTTATTGATTTCGGTTTTTCACAGAGCCAGACTATCGCATTCGTGCTCGCTCTTTACATACTTTTTGATGTGTTTTATTCACTGCAGGATATTGCCATCTGGGGCGTAAGTGCCATGTCGAGTCCCGACGCTGCTGAACGAAGACGAGTTATTCAGTGGATCAGTATTGCTGCCGGTCTCGGCGGAACCATCGCAAGTCTTTTCCCTACTGTGAAAGACATCTTTGTCAAACAGGAAATAATGTCTGAGAAGAACACCTATCTTTTAGGTGCTGTCGTTTTCGGCTTTATCGGTATGCTTATTGCGATGCTCGCTTACAGAATGAAGGAAAAGGTAGATCCGGCCGATAACGAAAATAAGGACAGCCTTTTACAGGATATCCTTGATTTAAGACATAATAAGACTATGATTATAGTCTGTCTTGCCCGAATAGTACAGAGTATTTCTCTCGCACTTCCCTGGGAGTATTTCTTTGAAACACAGGGTATCGCATATAAGCTCGGAAATACCGAAATTTCCGGCGGTACGGCACAGGTGGTTTACGGCTTTATTATGGGTATTCCCGGAGCCTTCGCCATGTTTTTCGCCGTTAAGCTCATCAACAGACTGGGCGGAAATAAAAAGCTTTTGGTATTTTCAGAGGCTATCACTGTAGCGGCACGTATTCTTGCCTTCTTTGTGGGCGCAAATGACCGCTTTCTCAATATCGGAAATTTGGCTATCGTTATGCTTCTTCTCGGCACGGCACAGATTTTCACTAATATGAAGGATATTGCTCACCGCTCATTGCTTACAAACTCTATCGATGAGGTTGAGCTGGAAACAGGTAAAAGAACAGAGGGTATCGTATTCTCTATGCAGAATTTTGTTTCCAAGGTTACAGGTGCCATTCCGAAATTCATTCAGGGCTACTTCCTTAAGTTCCTTGGCTTCAATCCTAATGTAAAGGTAGCATCAAACCAGACTGTTATCAATGCACAGACTGCTCCGCGCTTCCTTAAATACCGCTGGCACAGCTTCATTCTCGGCCCTGCTATCGGTTCACTCCTTTATCTTATCGTAATCTGCTTCCTCGACAGTGATGACGCTGCACATATGGCAGAGGTAGAAAATGAGCTCAAGAAAAAGAGAGAGGCTGCTATGGTCTCAGCGGAGGTATAATATGAAGCCTTTGTGTGTTAAAGACACGCAGAAGTACATTATCATTGACAAATATAAACAGTATGTGCTATTATAAATACGAAAGAATTAATTTCTTTAAGAAAGGAGCAAAATATTATGACAATCAGAGAAGTTATCGCAATGCTTTCAGAGATTTTCAAAGCACTTATGGAGATTCTGGCACCTCTCTTTAACAAGAGTGAGGGCGAAGGCGAAGAAAGCGACGCACCCGCAGAGGTATAATAAATTCAGTTATAGCAAAGTCCGTGAGCATCAAAGCTCACGGATTTTTTTTATAAATAACCAATAAAAATCAACAAACTGTTAACTATATTTCAGAAATAACAAGATTTGATTATCATTTGAATATTTATTTGACAATATAAAAATTAAGTGCTAAAATTAGTTAAAGAAATTTAATATTTTTTTATTTTTTTGAAAAAAGAAGGTTATGTTATGAGTGATAAAAGAAAAAAGGTGCTTCTTATCGTAAACCCCTGTGCAGGCAGAACCAAATCAAGAGCAGGTACATTTGAAATAGTCGATAAATTTTCAAAGAGCGACTATGAATTCACCGTCCGTACCACTACCTGTCAGGGCGATGCTACAAATATCGTAAAAAGAGAGCTTGATGAGCACGATATGGTTGTCTGCTGCGGCGGTGACGGTACTCTGAATGAAACCGTAAACGGTGTTATGGATATGCCGAGACGTGTGCCCATCGGCTACATTCCCTCAGGCTCTACAAACGATCTGGCCTCCACTCTCGGTATTCCTAAGGACATAAAGGATGCTACTGACCTTATTATGAGCGGTCAGATGAATGACTACGATGTAGGACTTTTCAATAACAGATACTTCACCTATGTGGCCTCCTTCGGAGCATTTACCCGCTCTTCCTATGCCACCAGTCAGAAGCTTAAGAATAAATTCGGCTATCTTGCCTATCTTCCCACGGCAGTTCCCGATGCCTTCAATATCAAAAACTATAAGCTGAGAATAGAACACGACGGCGGTGTTATTGAGGATTATTTCGTTTTCGGAGCCATTTCTAACTCTACCTCCGTAGGCGGCTTTATCGATTTCGACACAGATGAAATCAAGCTTAATGACGGCGTGTTTGAGCTTCTTCTGTGTAAGGGAATCAAATTCACTTCCGTAATTCCCGCTCTTTTAAAGGTAAAGCAGCGTAAATTTGACGGCGAACCTCTTATTTTCCTGCATACAAAGAAGCTGAAGGTTACCTGCCTCGAGGGTGAAATGGACTGGACACTGGACGGTGAATACGGCGGAAGACATAAGAACGTAATGGTCCATGTGCTTAACGGCGCCGTACATATCTGCTCGACAGAAAATCCTCTGTTTGAAAAGCACGAAATCCCCGAGTTTACCCCTGCCGTTTCCGACGATAAGGAGTCCGAAGAGACTAAAGAGAAAAAGTTCTTTAAAAAGCGTAAGACTCAGAAGAGTGATGACGCTGCCGAAACAGAAGAGGTGCAGACAGAAGAAAGTGCCGAGGAGGCAGAGGCTGATGAGGATAATAACGACACAGACGGAGCTAAGGAAAAGAAATTTTTTAAAAAGTTCAAAGCTGTAAAAAATGACGAGGTCGCTGAGAGCGAAGCTGAGCAGGCCGAAGAAGTAAAGGATGAAACCACGGTTTAACGGCTCCGATAATCAATTTCTTCCAAACGGATAATTTGTGAAAGAAACAGTTGATTTATTCATAAAATATGATATATAATGTGTCTGTTGTCAGACAATTTCTTCCCTTTTGTAAACTGTTTTTGAATAAATTGTTGACAAAACGAAAATTATAAGTTATACTGTATCTGTAACAGATTAATTAAGTGAGGAGGAACGACTTTGGAATTTATGGATTATGTTAAAGCTCTTATAGACTTTATAATGAAGTTGGTTGCACTCTTCAAAAATGAGTATAAGCCCGAAGAGGAAACCAAATAATCTGAAATTAAAACAGGCTGTTTCGATGAAACAGCCTGTTAATTTTTTATTCAGCCCTTAAAGATTTTCCTCTATTGTCATTTCGGAGATGAGGCTTTTAAGCTTTTTTTCGATTTTTCCCATTCTCATATCCTGCAAAACCTCCGAACGGTAGGTCATAAAGGCATCCTCGTCATCGGTAGCGATGGTCTGTCTTTCTATTACGTAGATGCTGTCGCCCGATTTTACTGCCTTGGCTTTACCGTGGCTTATGCCGTTTACAGTGTCAAAAAAGTCGTCCTCATACATGGGATCGCCCTCTTTCGTCAGCAAAACGGAGAGAGGGGAGGTGACAATGATTCCAAGCGAGTCGTTATATTCCGCATTAAGCTCGTCTATGGTGGCCGTGCCCTCGTTTATGCTTTTGGCCATGGATGAGAAAAGCTCTTCCTTTTCTTTTATTTCATTTTCTGTCAGGGACACGGTTTCGCCCTTGTCATTTATCTTGGTAAGAGAGCCCTCTATAGCCTTGAAGCCCACATACATATCTACAAATCTTTCCTTAAGGTCCATCTCCTTTACGGGAGATTTGCCCTCGGCGCCGTAAAAATGGTCCAGAAGCTGAAGCAGACGGCTTTCGTGCTCCTGAGAGCGGGTGATATCCTGCTTGGTGACGCCTATACTATTATAATAGTCAGAGAAAAGCCCCCACAGGTTTTCCGTGTTTTCGGCGGCCAATCTTTTGAATTCGCTGCTGAGTGTAATCTTTTCCTTTTCCATAAGGGCTATGGCGGCCAGATATTCACTGCAGCGCTGCTTTACGGCACTGCTCAGCTCGGCTTCATCTCCGGCAGAGGCAGCCTCTGAGACTCTGTAGTAGTTATAAAGGCCTTCGGTCACCACGTGCTCCCCGAAGGAGTAGGGATAGACTTTCTTTCCGCAGGCTGCAAAAGAGAGTATAAGCATAAGCACGGTGAGTAGGGCAGCGGTTTTTTTCATTATGTTTTCAGCCTTTCTGTTAATCTTTTGGTTATTATACACTATTTTTCTCTTCTTGTCTACCGAAGATTTTAAGTTAAAGCTATTGACAATACTGTAAATTACTGATATAATCCTTAATTGTCGCAGTATGCAAAGGCATATTATGACATTCCTTGCTCCGGACGAGAGCCGGGGCCAGAGACCATAAGGAGGTAAAAAGACATGAACAAATATGAGACTATGTTCGTATTTTCTACTGCAAAGGGTGAAGAAGGCGTAAGTGCACTTACCGAAAAGTTCAAGGCACTCGTTGAAGCAAACGGCACTCTCCTTTCTGCTGAAGCTTTCGGCAGCAACGGTGGCGTTCGCACACTTGCTTATGAAATCAATGACGAAACACAGGGCGCATATATGCTCTTTAGCTACGAAGGTGCTACCACTCTTCCTGCTGAAATCGAGCGTATTGCCGGCATCACAGACGGCGTTCTCCGTGTTCTCACCGTCAGAAAGTAAGGAGGAGCACTCATGCTTAACTGCGTAACACTTATGGGCCGCCTCGTAGCGGATCCCGAACTTCGCACCACTACTACAGGAAAGAGCGTATGTACTTTCCGTATCGCCGTCGATCGTTCATTCCAGAAACCGGGTGAGCAGAGACAGGCTGACTTCATCACCATCGTAGCATGGGAAAACACAGGTAACTTTGTAAGCAGATACTTCACAAAGGGTTCTATGATTGCCGTTCAGGGCTCTATCCAGACACGCAATTATCAGGACAGTAACGGTAACAACAGAACTGCGTTCGAGGTTGTGGCCAGAGAAGTAAGCTTCTGCGGCTCAAAGGCTGAAACAGGAACATCTGCTCCTGCAGTTTCTGCAGCAGCTCCCGCTCCCGCTTATCAGACTGCCGTTCCCTCTGATTTCGAAGAAATCACAGACGATGATGATTTACCCTTTTAATTTCAAATAATACAGGAGGAAAATACTCATGGCATACGAAAAAGGCGCTAACCGCCCCAACAGAAAGTCACGTAAAAAGGTTTGTGCATTCTGCGTAGATAAGGTTGAAGAAATCGACTACAAGGATGTTCAGAAGCTCCGTAAGTTCACTTCTGACAGAGCTAAGATCCTTCCTCGCAGAGTAACAGGCACCTGCGCACGTCATCAGCGTGAGCTTACCACTGCTATCAAGCGTGCACGTCAGGTAGCTCTTATGGCTTACACCGCTGACTAATTACTGAAAGTATAAACGGTACCGTTTATTGATGGTGCCGTTTTCTTTTTTGTGCAGACATTTCTTTTTGTAAAAACTATTGCAAAAAGACAGTAAATGAGTTAAAATCAATGTAACTATACGGAAAGGAAGACACCTTCGGTGTCGGGCTTTTAAGATGAACATTATTGTTGTAGGTTGCGGAAAAATCGGTACTGCCGTGGTGACGGCTCTCGTCAGTGAGGGACACGACGTTACGGCTATGGACGAAAACCCCGATGTTATAAATGAAATAACAAATGTTTACGATGTGATGGCAGTTTGCGGTAACGGTGCGGACTGCGAGGCCTTAGAGGAGGCCAGAGTGGATATCTGCGACATTTTCGTGGCGGTAACAGGCTCGGATGAGCTTAATATGCTTTCCTGCTTTATCGCTAAAAAGATGGGGGCAAAGCATACGGTAGCCCGAATCAGAAACCCCGAATATAACGACCGCTCTCTTTCCTTTATGCGTCATCAGCTGGAGCTTTCCATGTCTATAAATCCTGAGCTTTCCATGGCGCAGGAGCTGCATAATCTGCTGAAAATCCCCTCAGCCTATAAGGTGGAGTATTTCTCCAGACGAAATCTCGAGATGATAGAGGTAAGACTGAAAAAGGACTCTCCCTTAGTGGGTAAAAAAATCAGTAAAATCCGTGACAGAGAAAAGCAGCATTTCCTCATCGGTGCGGTTTTACGTGAAAACGAGCTTCATATCCCTGACGGTAACTTCGAGCTTCGTGAGGGCGACACTGTAAGCATCGTCGCTTCTCCCTCGGATATGCAGAAGCTTCTTAAAAGCCTTGATATGATTAAAAAGGCAGTTAAGGATGTAATGATTGTCGGCGGCAGCAAGACTGCCTTCTATCTTGCCAAAATACTGTCAAGCACAGGCACTAATGTAAAAATCATAGAAAAAAGAAAAGAAAACTGCATAAGGCTCGGTGAAATTCTGCCCAAAACCACCATCATTTACGGCGACGGCTCTCACCACGACATACTGATGGAGGAGGGGCTGCGCACTATGGATGCCTTCGTGGCACTGACAGGTATGGACGAGGAAAACATCCTTACCTCACTTTTTGCCGGTGAGTTCAGTGTGCCGAAGGTAGTGACCAAAATAAACAGCGATGAGCTGACGAAGATGGGCGAAAAATTAGGCCTTGACAGTGTGATTTCCACCAAGAGCATCACCGCAGACATCATTATCCGCTACGCCCGTGCTTTGGAAAATTCCACGGGCAGCAACGTGGAAACTCTTTATAAATTTATGGACGGTAAGGCCGAGGCTATCGAGTTCAATGTGCGACAGGGTGCTAAGATAATAGGCACTCCCATAAAGGAGCTTTCGATTAAGCAGGGTATTCTTATCGCAGGCATAATCCGTGAGAGAAAAACTGCCATTATTCCCACGGGTGACACCGTAATCAATGAGGGTGACAGAGTAATTGTCATCGCCTCGGCAGCTCACAGACTCAGCGATCTGTCGGCTATTTTAAGATAAGGTTCGGTAAAAAAGATGAACAGACGAATGGTTTTATATGTAGTTGGCAGGGTGCTGATGGTTGAAGCGGGGCTGATGCTTTTACCCCTTGTAACTGCACTTGTTTACAGAGAAACGGTGGCTCTGAGCATAGTCATATCTATCGTTGTGGCCTTGGCTTCGGGATTTTTACTTTCGAAGATTTCCAGACCGGGCCTAAGGACTATCTATGCCAAGGAGGGCTTCGTTATAACTGCTCTTTCCTGGCTGGCTCTTTCGGCGGTGGGTGCTCTGCCCTTTTTCATCAGCAGAGAGATACCCTCTTATATTGACGCTTTTTTCGAGACCGTGAGCGGCTTTACCACCACGGGAGCATCTATTCTGACGGATGTGGAGAGCATGAGCAAGGGACTTCTGATGTGGCGTTCCTTTACCCATTGGATAGGCGGTATGGGTGTGCTGGTTTTCGTTATGGCTATCATACCCTCTATTTCTGACCGCTCCATTCATCTGCTGAGAGCAGAGGTGCCGGGCCCTGTGGTCGGAAAGATAGTACCCAGAATAAGGCAGACAACCCGCATTCTTTATATTATCTACATCGTTCTTACTCTGGCAGAGACCGTTTTTCTTCTGCTGGGCGGTATGAATCTGTTTGAGTCTCTGGTTCATGCCTTCGGTACGGCAGGTACAGGCGGCTTCTCTTCACGTGCGCTGAGCATAGGTGCATACGGTCCGTACATCCAGTGGGTGGTGGGCATATTTATGCTTGCCTTCGGCTTGAATTTTAATCTTTACTATCTTATCCTGCTTAAAAAGATAAAATCTGTGCTGAAAAGTACGGAGCTGTGGGTGTATGCTTTTATCGTAGCAGCATCGGTAATTCTGATCTGCATTAATATTTCACCTCTTTATGAAACCTTATCCGAAACCGTGAGAAATGCTTTTTTCCAGGTTTCCTCGATAATTACTACCACAGGCTATGCCACTGCGGACTTTAATCTTTGGCCTAATTTTTCAAAGCTGATACTTCTTCTGCTTATGTTTATCGGTGGCTGCGCAGGCTCCACTGCCGGCGGCATCAAGGTAGCCAGAGTGGTTATGCTTTACAAAATTATCAGAACGGAGCTTCAGAGGCTTCTTCACCCGAGAAGTGTCAAGGTAAGCAGATTTGAGGGAAAAAGTCTCGACAGTAACACGCTTTCCTCGGTAAATTCTTACCTTGCCGTTTATACCATGCTTTTCTGTGTCTTCGTGTTTATTATCGGCTTTAACGGCTTCGACATAGAAACTACTGTTTCGGCAGTTTCTGCATGCTTTAATAATATAGGTCCTGCCTTCGGTATAGCAGGTCCTGCAGGCAGTTATGCTGATTTTTCTGTTTTTTCAAAAATAATTCTTTCTATGGCTATGCTTTTCGGAAGACTGGAAATTTATCCCATAATTCTTACTCTTTCTGCTTCGACCTGGGCGAAGAAATAAAACAAGGTGCCTGATATGAAAAAATCAAAGAAAATTTCTCTTTCCACAACCCATATCATAATGCTGAGCTTCGTCTGCGCCATCGCAGCGGGCAGCCTTCTTCTTGCCTTACCCGTAAGCAGTGCCACCGGTGAGAGTATACCCTACATCGATGCACTCTTTACGGCAGTCACATCGACCTGTGTAACGGGGCTGGTTACTGTTACCACGGCTGAAAGCTGGAGCATATTCGGACAGGCGGTAATTCTTGCTCTGATACAGATGGGCGGTCTGGGAATCATTACGGTTATGTCGGGCATAATGCTGATGATAAATAAAAGATTAGGTCTCAGTGACAGTCTGCTCGTTCAGGATGCCTTTAATCTTAACTCACTGTCCGGTCTTTCGGATTTTCTGAAAAGAGTTATCAGGGGAACGCTTATCGTAGAGGGCATAGGAGCACTTTTGTATATGACGGTTTTTGTTCCCGAATTCGGCGTAAGGGGTATATGGATTTCGGTTTTTAATTCCGTCTCTGCTTTCTGTAATGCCGGCATTGACATTATCGGAAAGGACAGTCTCTGTGATTATGTGAAAAATCCGATTATAAATACGGTTACCTGCGCTCTCATTGTTTTGGGCGGTATAGGCTATATCGTGTGGTGGGATGTTATCCGTGTGATGAAAAAGCACGGGAAAAACAGAGCCTTCCGCTTTCTGACCTTACACAGTAAGATAGCCCTCGCTTCTACGGGTGTATTGATACTTTCGGGTGCCGTGCTGATTTTTATTTTCGAATACGGAAATCCTCTTACTGCGGAAGGCTTCAGCCTTCCGGAAAAAATACAGTTTTCTCTGTTTCAGTCCGTAACCACCAGAACGGCAGGCTTTGCCACGGTGCCGCAGGAAAATCTTACCACATCCTCTGCGCTGGTATGTCTCATTCTTATGTTTATCGGCGGCTCTCCCGTGGGCACGGCAGGTGGTATAAAAACCGTCACCTTTACCGTTCTGGCCATAACTGCCCTTTCTGCAATCCGCAACAAAAACAGTGCAGAAATTTTTTCCAGAGCTATTTCTGAAAAAACCGTAAAAAAGGCTCTGTCGGTTGCGTTGATGTCCTTTGGCATAACGGCGGTCTCTACGCTGCTTCTTTCGGCGGTGACCGAGGGTGATATGCTTGACATTATTTACGAAACCGTAAGTGCCGCAGCGACGGTGGGGCTTACCAGAAATTTTACCGCCTCTCTTGACACGGTAGGCAAAATTATAATTATGATAACGATGTATTTGGGCAGAGTCGGCCCCATTTCGCTGGCCGTTGCCTTTAATCTCAGAAAGGAAAACCTTAACACTGTCAGATGTCCCGTCGAGGAAATCAGTGTGGGTTAAAGGAGAAATAAGATGAGCATTAATAAAACTTATGCAGTTTTCGGTTTGGGAAGATACGGAAGAGCCGTGGCAGAGGAGCTTTTAAAAAGCGGTGCAGAGGTTCTGGCTATCGATATGAATATGGAGGTAGTGAGCTCTCTTTCGTCTGTATTTCCCGTTTGCAAATGCGCAGATGTGACCGATACGGATGCTATCGAGCAGTTAGGAATCGGTGAATTCGACACAGTTATTATCGCCATGTCAAACAGTCTGGAGGCGACGGTTATGGCTATCACTCTCTGCAAGGAGGCGGGAGTGAAGAATGTCATAGTAAAATGCAGCACTGAGATGCATCGGAAAATCTTTCTGAAGGTGGGCGCAGACAAGGTTATCTTCCCCGAAAAGGATTCGGGAATAAGACTTGCCAGAAATCTTCTTTCGGCAGGCTTTTCGGAAATGATGGAGCTTTCGGAGGACCTGTCCATGATCGAAATAGAAGTAAAAGAAGATTGGGTAGGGAAAAATCTTATTGAGCTGTGTCTGCGCAAAAAGTATTCCGTTAATGTGGTGGCCATAAGAAAGGGCGACAGTGTAATTACGGAAATCGAGCCCTCCGTCCCTCTGGAAAAGGGAACAAGACTTATTGTTATTGCTGATGTGCGCAAAATAAAAAAGCTGAAATAAGCATCTTAAGGGCGGCACTTCCTTATGAAGTGCCGCCCTTAAGGCTTATTTATTTTATGTTCCGTCTGCCGTCAGCTTATAAACCTCACTTTCGATAAGCGCCGTTACCTCATCGATGTCTACTACTATACCTTTAGAGAGCAGAAAGGAAACCACATATTCCTTTTTCTGCTGACCTGTTTTGCTGCCGTAAAGCTGCTCGGCGGCAGCCACGGCCACCTTAACCCACTGTCTGAGGCTTTCTCTCTGCTGGGCAGAGAGCTTTTCGGTGAGATAGCTTCTGAGCTTAGGGAGAATAAAAACGGTGATAGCTGCGGTAATAAGTGTGATTAATGCTTCGATGACGGGTGTTAAATCTATATTTTTCATAATTCATTCCTTCTTTCTTTTTATTTAGGCTTGTGAAAGGCTTCGAGGTCCTCAATCCTGTGATTGATAACCTTAAATTTTTCTTTTTCTACTTCCTGCTCTTCCTCGATTCTGTAGGTGCGCTCGACGAGGTTGTTATGCTTTTCGACCTTCTTTTCCAGCTGCTCGATACGGTACACCGTGAGTCTGTTTGAGGCCAGAACACCGAGCAGACTGCCGCCGAGAGTGCCGAAAAGACTGATGATTGCCACTGTAACAGCCTCGCTCATTTGGTCACCTTCTTACAGTAATCGAGGCATATCCAGCGATTTTTACCGATTCTGCCACGATCCCCGACTACCTTGTCTACGGTGACCTTCTGACCGAGCAGGACCGCTCCGACTACCTTGTCGTCAGCACCCGAGCCCTTTCTCACGTTGAGAACGGCAGTATCGACCTTGTATTTACCTGTGGAATATGCAGGCATAGGCTTAAAGCCGAGTCCCTTGTCATTGATAAGTTTGGTAAAGGCTTCATCGATAAAGAAGAGTGCCTCGGGCTTAAATGCACCGTTTTTACAGGTAAGCACATACTTACCCTTACTGTTACTTTTCCAGCCGTTGCCGGTGAATTTGCCCTTACCGGCTGAGATGTGAAGGTGGTAGGCCGTAGCTCCGTCCTTGCCCTCACGGCAGATTTTCTGTTTACGGGTGAAGATCTGACCGACCTTGATTTTTTTAAGGTCAGCATCGTCGGGGTGAGTGATAAGAAGCGTGCAGTAATTTTTGCTTCCGTCGGCAAAATAAACCTTTTCCGTGCTTTCGAGCCAGATAGTATTAGTGCCGCCCGTGCCTACTCCGTAAATGCGCTTTACCTTCATTCCGTCGCAGGGACAGTAGATGTAATCTCTGCCCGTATCACTGCAGCCCTCGTCGATAGGATAATCCTTCGGCGCACCTGTGGTATGAGGCAGATGGGAGGTGGTTCCTGTGTAGCTCTGAGTGATTCTCATAGTCTTACAGGGATAAATGAGATAGTTTTTCATAATTTTGCTCCTTCGGTAAAAAAAATAAAAAGCTACCCTTTTCCCCCTCCCACGGGGAAAAAAGCAGCCTGAGACCTCACAGAAAACCTGTGAGCTTTTATTTAGTTTGAGTGACTTGCGGAATCACTATATATAATTTTAGAGGAAAATTCACGGTTTGTCAAGAGCTTTATTTTTGTTTCTTTTGACGAAAGAGAAAGAGAAAAAATGCGGAATACAGGGTTGTTTTACTTTAGTTATTGTTTCTCTTGAATAAAAAAATCCGCTCTTTTTTGTATCTCTTGACTAAAGAAAAAGACTGTATGAATTTGACAAAAAAGGCAGAAATCTGTATAATGCTTAAGATTTCGTTAATTTTTATTAAAGGAGAGATATGTTTTATGGGCAGATATGTGATGCGTTTTATAAACGGCACCGCATTTATAAGAAGAATCAACATAAAAAAGCTTATTGCCTTCGGTGTTATTTTGCTTTGTCTGCTGATAGGCTTTCTCATTTATAAATCTGATGTGGGAGCTGCCTATGTGTACTGCGACAGTGTGGAGTACAGAGTTAGGACTCTTTCCGAAAATCCCGAGGAAATCGTGCGTGAGGCAGGCATTACTCTCGACGGCACAAATAGTATGGTTCTCGACTACTTTAATCCCGAAGAGGGAGAAAAGGTAATCATCGTGGCTGAGCCTCATAATGTAACCGTATATGACGACGGAAAAGAGGTGGCCACCGTCAATGTGGCAGGCACCGTAAGGTCCGCTCTTGATAAGGCGGGAATAAAATTAGAGGACGGAGACAGCCTGAACTATGACGAAGAGACAGGCATCACCTCTGATATGAAAATAGAGGTTACCCGAGCTTTTTCTGTTAAAATCAAGGTTGACGGTAAGGAAAAGACGGTGAATATTACCGAGGGTACAGTAGAGGATGTCATAAAGCAGGCGGGTATAAGCCTCGGTCAGCACGATAAAATCTCTAAAAAGATGACTAAGGAGCTGACGAAAAAGACTACGGTGACTATTAACAGAATAGAATACAAGACCGAAACCAAAACCGTAAAAACCGACTTTAAAACCAAGGTAGAATATGACGACTCCATGTATGAGGACCAGAGAAAGGTTAAGGAAAAGGGCGTCAAGGGTAAGAGCATAAACGAATATAAGTATAAGATAGTTGACGGTGAAATCGCTGAGACAGAGGTGCTGAGCAGTAAGGTAGTAAAAGAGCCCGTTACTCAGGTTATCGTCAGAGGCACCAAGGTAAGGTCTACCGGCTTTACGGGTGCATCCGTTAAATCAGGCAAGGTTATCTCCGAGCTTAAGCCACCCTTCGAAATTCCGCTCAATAAAAACGGCAGGCCCGTTAATTACATAAAGGTTATCACAGGTAAGGCTACGGCATACTGCACGGGTACTACCTGCTCCACAGGCGCACCGGCTATGCCGGGCAGAGTAGCCGTCGATCCGAGAGAGATACCCTACGGAACCAAAATGTACATCGTTTCCTCTGACGGAAAGTGGAATTACGGCTACTGTACCGCCAGCGACACGGGCGGGTTTATCTATAACAGTAATACGGTGGTAGACCTTTATATGCGCGGCTACAGTACCTGCAGAAGCTTCGGCAGACGTAATGTGGACATTTACATCCTCGAATGGGGTAACGGCATAAAGAACTGGAAGACGCATTAAAACAATTTAACGGTTTACTGCAGTAAGCGCATACCAAAAACCAAAACGAAAAACAGATGTGTTTAAGTGACTTTTAAAACACATCTGTTTTAATTTTTATACGGAAAAATATGACGCTGCAAATAATAAATATTTGCTTTTTCAGACGTTTTTTCGCCCGTTCGAAGTATAAGCATACTTCCTCTGCTGCTTACTGCAGAAATTCATTTTTTCTGTTATTATAGGTGTAGGCTGAGCCCGCCTTATGTATTGAATTTACGGATAGAGAATCAGCCGATGCCTAATTTTTTCATTACATCCTTATCAGCCGTCTCATACATAAATGTAGTAGTAGCCCAGATTTCGTCTGCCTTTTTCTTCCATTCGGGGAAGCCGTCGGGAGTTTCGGGATAGGTGTCGTAGTGCTTGCCTACCTTGTCACTGTCGAGCAGACCTTTGACTATTTTTTTAATGGTGGACGGTCTGATTTTTTTGGTGACGATACCTGAGGCTATGCCGGAAACGAGCTCTGCGATGTCCTTGGCGCTGAGAGCGAGGTCCTGTCCCATACCGCCGAGGATTTTCTGGCTGAAGATGATGTCCTTTTTGAAAAGGTATTCTGCCTCATCGTAGGAGGCCTGAACGATACCGGTAAGCAGAGGACGCATTGAGTCAAAGGCTTTGCCCTGAACATCGATGTAGCGCTTGTTTATGGACCACATATTTCTCTGGCTGAGCTCTTTGCCTTCACGGAGAAGCTCAGAGATAACATCCACTGCGATTTCTACCTGATAAAGCGAGGAGGTGCAGCCCTCACCGCAGTTGGGCTTGGTAAGGCAGGCCGTATCACCGAGAGCAATGAAGCCGTCCTCGGTAAAGCAGTAAATGCCTCTGTGGTAGGGAGTCATTCCCTTTTCTACCTTTTCTACGGTGTATTCGGGCCAGGGCACATTCTTACGGAAGTCCTTATAAATCTCCTCTGCATACTCGTAGGAATAGTTGCCGCCTACACCGAGAATGGCTCCGTGCTCGTCGCCCGAGGGAGCAGACCAGGTTTTGTACTGCAGGAAGGAGCCGTGAAGCTTTTTCGGATCCACTGACTCGTCCTTATATTTTGCATAGTAAAGAACTACATAGAAAATGTCCTTGGGAGTGAGTCTGAAGTTTTCTACATAGGAGGTGTCGGGCAGCTTGGTTCTCGCCGCTGAGGGAATGCCCGTGCAGTCAGCCACGAGCTTGGAGTAAATCTCCTGCGTGCCATCCTCGGTTTCGTATTTAGCACCGATGATTTTACCCTTTTCGTCATAAATGAAGTCTTTGAAGGGAGCGCCGTAGATGTATTCGGCACCTGCCTTTTCCGCACGGTCGATCATAGTCATAATGTATTCGTGCTTATGCATACCTACCACTGCCTCGTGGGTTCTCTTCGGATAATTGCCGTAGGGAGAGACTACTGCGGTGGAGGCGAATTCGAAGCCGTAAACTCCGGTGTTTTCCTTGTCGGGTATTTCCAGATCGAATTTTTCCATATCCTCTCTGCCCATGTGGAAAATGTCGTATTCACGGGAAATGTTATCCTTTTCCTGCTTTTCGATTACTACTACCTTGAAGCCTCTTTTTGCCATCTGATAGGCAAAATATGAGCCTGTGGTGGATGCACCGGCGATTAAAATATCGCAATTCTTCATATTTAACACTCCTATAAAATAATATTTTATCAATATTAATCATAACATTATTTTAAAGAATTGACAATATTTTACTCAAAGTTGCTCTTGGTGTTAATGTATAAATTTTTCTTTCAGTTCATAGTACTTTTCCACAAACCAGAACCGTATTTCATATTTTTCGCCTCCGCTGACTATCTGTTCTTCCTTTTCGGAAAGAAGCTCAGAAAGCTCAGGACTGTCCTTTACAGCGGCCGGCAGGCACAGAGGCGGAAACATAACGCACCACCAATTTTTACCCTTGCCCTCGCCGATAATGACTCTGACCGCATTATAGTAGCCTGCAGGGAGAGTGATGCTTTCGTATTCACGGGTGGGGAAATATGCTCTGCCGAGAGTGACGGTGACGGGATAGTCACATCCGAGCCTGCGAAGAGTGGCCTCTGCGCTGCTCTGTAAAATGCTGAGAGAGCTGCCTATTTTTTCTTCGGCCTGTATTACGGTTTCGCTTCCTCTGAAAAGGCTTTCACCGTCTCTGAGAAGCTCATCCCTGACGGCATATTTTATGCTCTGGTCGGTGACGGAGTCTGATGCGGCTATGACGTGCAGACGCAGCACCTTTTCTCTGATGCCCTCGCAGCTGCTTTCAAAGGAAAGGGCAGAGGCTACGGTAAAAATGAGGGCGATGAGTGCGTATATTTCGATGGCTTTAAGCTTCATTATAATTTACTCCCTGTCTGTATTCGTGTAAATTATTGGAAAGCTTTTCCTGAAATATTCCTTGCGGTAAAAAAAGGTATGTTAAATAATTTTTATACCTGTTGACATAAGGGCATTATAGATAATATGATAGGGTTCTGATAACAAGGTGACAGTAGCCGAACCGAAAAATAATTAAAAAGGAGATATAATATGGATACATTTGAGAAAATCTGTGATATAATAATAGAAAATATGGGCTTCGATGAGGATATTACCTTCACCGAGGAAATGACCTTCGGTGAAATGGAGCTGGACAGTCTGGACGTGGTGGACTGCATAATGTCCATAGAGGATGAATTTGACATCACCATAAAGGATGAGGAGCTTCAGACCGTAAGCACCTTGGGTGAGCTCACGGAAATAGTCAGAGCTAAAACAGCTATGTAAAGCAAAGGAATGAAAAAATGGAAAATATAAGGTATATAATGTGGGACTGGAACGGGACACTGCTGGATGACCTTCAGATTAATTTCGAAATAGAAAATTCTCTTCTCAGAAAAAGAGGGCTCAGGGAAATGGAAAGCATAGAGAAATACCATCAGGTTTTCACCTTTCCCATTATCCGCTTTTATGAAAGAATGGGCTTTGATCTGGAAAACGAGCGCTTTGAGGACATAGCCAGAGACTATGTTTATGAATATGAGCAGCGTTTTCACGAGGCAGAGATTTTCGGTGATGCCGAGAGAGTAATAAGATATTTCCGCACGGCGGGAGTGGAGCAGATTATCCTCTCTATGACAGAAAGCAAATGGCTTTTCTCTCAGGTGGCCTTTCACGGTATAGACCATCTTTTTTCGGATATTCTCGGCACGGGGGATATCTATGCCCGCAGCAAGGTGGATATAGCGAAAAAATGGATGGCCGAAAAGGGTGTTTCGGGTGACGAGGTGCTTTTCATCGGCGACACTACCCACGATTTCGAGGTGGCGCAGAGCATAGGCTGCGAGTGTGTTCTCATTTCGAGAGGACATAACTGCCGTGAGGCTCTGGAGAAAACCGGAGCAAGAGTGGCAGACAGTATAAGCGAATTAATTGAATAAAAAGCATTATAAAAAAGAGTTTTTCTTTTTTTATACTTGATTTATTTGTGATTTTGTGGCTTAATATAAGGTGACAGAATTTTAAAAAAGGAGTTACATAAAATGGAACAGGTAAAAAGATTACGCTATTTCGTTGACGGACAGTGGTTAGAGTCAAAGACCGAAAAATATATGCCCGTCTACAATCCCAGCACAGGTGATGTTATCGCTGAAACTCCCTGCTGCACTGCAGAAGAAGTGGAGCAGGCTATCGCTGCTGCCAAGGCAGCCTTTCCCGCATGGTCAAACACTCCCGTTATGAAAAGAGTGCAGGTGCTTTATAAATTCCGTGAGCTTCTTATAGAGCATCTCGACGAGCTTTCCGAGCTTTGCGCACTCGAGCACGGCAAGGTCCTCTCCGAAGCCAAGGGTGACATTCTCAAGGTTAAGGAGCCTGTGGAGCTGGCTATCAGTGCTCCCATCTCTCTTTTAGGTGACTCTATGAGAGATACCTCAAGCGGCTATGACACTACTCTCTATTATGAGCCCGTAGGTGTTTTCGCAGGTATCGTTCCCTTTAACTTCCCCGGTATGATTCCCATGGGCTGGATGGTTCCCTGCTGCATCGCCTCGGGTAACACCATCGTTCTCAAGCTCGCATCCATGACACCGATGACTGCTATGAAGCTTAACGAGCTTCTTTGCGAGGCAGGTCTTCCCAAGGGTGTAGTTAACCTTGTTACCTGCTCCAGAGTAGAGGCTGATATCTTCCTTAAGCATCCCGATGTAAAGGGAATCACCTTCGTAGGCTCCACAAAGGTAGGTCTGCACGTTTATAAGGAGGCAGCCGCCACAGGTAAAAGAGTGCAGGCTCTCTGCGAAGCAAAGAACCACGCTCTCGTTTTAGAGGATGCAGCACTCGAAAGAAGTGCCAGAGGTATCATCAATTCAGCCTTCGGCTGCGCAGGCGAAAGATGTATGGCTCTGCCCGTAGTAGTGGCTCAGGAGAGCATCGCAGACAAATTAGTGGCTCTTCTCAAGCAGTACGCCGAAGAGCTCAAGCTCGGCCCCGCATATCTTCCCGAATCCACCCTCGGTCCCGTGGTTACCGCAGAGCACAAGGCTTCCGTAATCAACTGGATCAACAAGGGTATCGAGGAGGGCGCTACACTCGTTCTCGACGGCAGAAACGCAGTGGTTCCCGGCTGCGAAAAGGGCTTCTATGTAGGTCCCACCATTCTCGACAATGTTACAGAGGATATGACAGTCGGCACACAGGAAATTTTCGGACCTGTTCTTTGCATAAAGAGAGTCAAGAATTTCGAGGAAGGTCTTGCTCTTATGAACCGTAATCCCTTCGCTAACGGCTCCGTTATTTTCACACAGAGCGGTTATTATGCACGTGAGTTCGCAAAGAGAACCGACGGCGGTATGGTAGGCGTTAACGTAGGTATTCCCGTGCCCGTAGGCGTATTCCCCTTCACAGGCCACAAGCTTTCCTTCTTCGGTAATCTCCACTGTCTGGGCAAGGATGCTTTCCGCTTCTTCACAGAAACCAAGGCAGTAACCACACGTTGGTTCGACGAAGAAGAGATGAAGGCTACCAGCGTAGATACCTGGGACGGCTCAGTAGGCGGCGGAGTTTAAGCTGCGCAAAGGCTACGTATAGCTTCTGAAATATATGCTAAAATATTAGAGGCTATTGCACTAAGCGCAGACCAAAAAGCAAAACAAAAACAGATGTGTTTAAGTTGCTTCTGACTTATAAAACACATCTGTTTTAATTGTTTTACGGAATAATATGGTGTTGCATATAATAAATATTTGCTTTTTCAGACGTTTTTTCGCCCTCTCGAGGTATAATCATACATCTTCGGAGCGAAGAAAACGCCTTCTGCATCTTACTGCAACAGCCCCTTTTTATGCTTTTGTGTATTCCGCCTTTTACCGTGACGGAAGGGAACTCGGGTTTATCTTCTGAACATTGCGGAAGGTCTTCTGAGGGGCTTCTTTCTTCTGTGCTTTCTTTTGATTTCGATGGGAGTGTTGATGAGCATATTGGTAAGCACGGTCCAGAGGATAACGAGGATATACATACCGAATACTGCATAGAAGCCTGCAGAGAGAGTAGCCGAGGAAACGGTTACCACTGCGGTGAGAAGCTGCATCCAGGTGCTTTCAGAGAACATACCTACCAAATCCGAGAGAGGTATTTCGCCGCCTACGAGCTTGTCAAAGGCGAGTCTGGAAATGATAATGCAGATAAAGCAGAGCACGAGGCCGCCCACTGACATAAATATAACAGTCTTTCTTTTTCCGGTAGCTGCTGCCACTGCACCCAGAGCGAGGAAAAGAAGCATAGTCAGCACAAAGAAAACGATGAAAGCCACGATGTGGGGGAGGATAGGCTCGATGATGGTCATAAAGTTTTCACCGTCGGTAGCCTTATCGGCGGAAAGGTCTGCTGAAAGCAGAAGCTTGATGATTTCGAAGGCGGAAAATTCATAGTTGGTATTTAAACCGAACTGTGAAGCCAGAGTTACGATGGAGCTGATTTCATCGGTAAGACCGCCGAGAGCGAAATAGAAGAGCTTAAGGAAAAAGCCCATTACGACTGCCCCTATGGCTAACAGGGGAGTGATTATACGGTAAGCGATTTTCATTTTTTTGTATCTCCTTTTATTTCCAAGATGATTTGAGGTCAACCGTTCTGTTAAAGACTGTCTTGTCCTCTGTGCTTGTTATATCCACGCAGAAGTAGCCCTGACGCATAAACTGGAAGGTGTCGCCGGGTTTGAGATCCTTGATTTCACCCTCTAATTTACAACCCTCTAAAACGTTGAGAGAATCAGGGTTGAGATTATCCTTGAAGGAGCCTTCAGACTCGTCGGAGGGGTTTGAAACCTTGAACAGACGGTCGTACAGTCTGGCCTCGAAGTCGGTGCAATGATTTGCACTTACCCAGTGAAGAGTACCCTTGACCTTTCTGCCGTCGGGGGAGTTGCCGCCCTTGCTTTCGGGATCGTAGGTGCAGTGTACTGCAGTGACCTCGCCGTTTTCGTCGGTGTCATAGCCTACACACTTTACGAAGTAGGCACCTCTTAAGCGTACCTCGTTACCGGGGAAGAGACGGAAATACTTTTTGGGAGGCTCTATCATAAAGTCCTCTTTTTCTACATATAGTTCCTTTGAGAAATAAATCCGTCTGGTACCCATTTCAGGCTTGTCCTGATTTACGGGAAGCTCTATTGCTTCGCTCTGTCCCTCGGGATAATTGTCGATGATTACCTTGAGAGGACGGAGAACTGCCATGGCACGGGGCGCATTCTGGTTAAGATTATCTCTTACGCAGGCCTCTAAAAGTCCGTAGTCAACTACACTGTAGGCCTTTGAAACGCCGACACGGTTAATGAAATCTCTGATAGCTTCTGCGGGATAGCCTCTTCTTCGCATACCGCTGATGGTAACCATACGGGGATCGTTCCAGCCGTCTACTATGCCGTCATTTACGAGAGCGAGACATTTTCTCTTGCTTGTAAGACAGTAGTTAAGATTGAGACGGGCGAACTCGATCTGTCGGGAGGGAGCTTCGAAGCCCAGCTCTCTGAGGAACCAGTCGTAGAGAGGTCTGTGGTTCTCAAATTCGAGGGAGCAGAGTGAATGGGTGACGCCCTCTCTGGTATCGGAAATGGGATGTGCGAAATCGTACATGGGATAAACGCACCATTTGTCGCCGGTCTGGTGGTGACTGATGTGAGCGATGCGGTAGATAACGGGATCTCGCATATTGATATTGGGCGATGCCATATCTATCTTCGCACGGAGAACTCTCGCACCGTCGGGGAATTCGCCGTCGGTCATTCTTCTGAACAGGTCAAGATTTTCCTCTATGCTTCTGTCTCTGTAGGGGCTGTTTTTACCGGGCTCGGTGAGAGTGCCTCTGTATTCTCTGATCTCGTCTGCAGTCAGGTCACAGACATAGGCCTTGCCCATTTCTATGAGCTTCACGGCACATTCGTAGATGAAATCGAAATAGCTCGAAGCGTAGAGAACCTTGTCCCATTTGTAGCCGAGCCAGAGGATGTCCTCTTTGATGGCATCGACATATTCTACGTCCTCCTTGGAGGGGTTGGTGTCATCGAGACGGAGATTACAGGTGCCGCCGTACTTTTCTGCGGTGCTGAAATCTATCTGTATAGCCTTGGCGTGTCCGATGTGAAGGTAGCCGTTAGGCTCGGGAGGAAAACGTGTCTGTACGTGGGTATAGACTCCCTTTTCCAGATCTTCATCGATGAAATCGTGAATAAAATTGGAAACCTTGATTTCTTCTTCCATAACTGTATCCTTTCTGTCAGGGGCTTATTTTGCTATAGCCCTGACAAGTCTTTCTGTAACTGTGTCCTGACCTAAAAGAGCCATAATGGAGTGAAGGTCGGGAGTATTTTTTCTGCCGGTAACGGCCAGTCTGATTACGGTGGAAACGTCACCTACGTGTCCCTTGAAGGCCTCGGGATTTTTCTTGTATTCCTTTACGTTCGGAGTGAAGCCGAGAGGCTCGCAAAGCGCTTTGATTTTAGCGAACCAGGTGTCCTTATCGTCGTCGGCACTGAATACCTTCAGATAGGCCCCGAGAATAGCCTTGGCATCCTCTGAGGAGATGTTTTCGGGAAGCTCGAAGGCTCCGTCGAAATATTCGGGGAAGAAATAGCTCACGTAATCCTTTACCTCGCTCCAGCAGGCGATATCCTTTCTGGGCTTCGGTGTTTCACGGTCTATGTTCAGTATAGCCTTGCCGAAATCTGCATCACGGCTGAGAACAGCGGCGAAGTCACTGTCGTATTTCTCTGCCCATGCGAGGGTGTAACCGTAAACGGTTTCAGCGGACATAAGAGAGATAACATTCTTACTTACGTCATTAAGCTTCACCATATCGAAAAGAGCACCTGAAACACTCATCTTTTTGAGATTGAAGGGGAAGGCAGAGATGTCTGCATCCTTGTTTGTTTTGCGCCAGTCCTCGAAGTTGGAATTGGCGAGAGTCATAATATATTCGTTTACGCTTTCCTTCGGATAGCCCTCCTGCTGATAAAAGGTTACGGCTGCCTCGGGGTCCTTTCTCTTTGAGAGCTTTCTTTTGCCGCCGTTTTCCTCCTTCATAATGGGAGCCACGTGAGCAAACTTGGGAACTCTGTAGCCGCAGAGTCTGAAAAGCTGGATATGAAGAGGTACTGACGAAATCCATTCGTCGCCACGGATGACATGGGTGGTTCTCATAAAATGGTCATCTACTGCGTGTGCAAAGTGGTATGTAGGAATACCGTCGGTTTTCAGCAGAACTACATCCTGTATATTTTCGGGCATCTCTATTTTTCCCTTGATCATATCCTCAAAGGTGATTCTTTTTTCTGTGCTGCCGGGTGAGCGGAGACGGAGAGTGTAGGTCTTGCCGCTTTCAATAAGAGCCTTCTGCTCGTCGAAGCTAAGACTGCGGCATTTGGCCCATTTGCCGTAATAGCCCTTATTATCGCATTTTTCCTCCTCCTGCTTTTCTCTTAAGACAGAGAGCTCCTCCTCGGAGCAGAAGCAGGGGTAAGCGTAGCCGTCCTGAACTAACTTTTTAGCCACCGTGTGATAGATTTCCTTTCTGTGGCTCTGGTAATAGGGACCGTAGTCACCCTTTTCCTTGTTTTCGCCTATAACGCCCTCGTCTGCGATGACGTCAAAGGCCTCGAGGCCGCCGAGCATAACCTCGACCGCACCCTCGATTTTTCTTTTCTGGTCGGTGTCCTCCACTCTTACGAAGAAAATGCCGTCATCGGTGGTTTTAGCGGTTTTATAGGCGATGGTGCCTGTGAAAAGATTTCCGAAATGAAGGAAGCCTGTGGGGGAGGGGGCGAGGCGGGTAACCTTGGTGCCTTCCTTAAGCTTTCTCTCGGGAAATCTTTCTTCTAATACCTCGGGTGTGTCTTTTATATCGGGGAAAAGTAATTCCGCAAGCTTGAAATTATCAGTCAAACAAAGTCCTCCAATCAAATGGGTATATTTCAATATATTATCTCAAATTTCAGAGAAAATATCAAGGGTTTTACTGATAAAAGTTTAGAAAAGAAGACAAAAAATAACACCCTTCGTATGAAGGGTGTTACAGGTTCTTTGATAAGCTTCGCTTTTCTTAGCTATTAACCAAAAGCCTTAACAAGGAAATCGATGAAGGCATCGAAAATTCTGGTGAAAGCAAGATAAAGCTGTTCCATCATAGGCCAATCCATAATTTATCTCCTTTCGGAATTTAAAAATATTACTGTTCTTCTTTGATGTCGGGGTAATCTGCGGGAGGCCAAGTATTGTCTTCGCCATTGAAAAGGTACATAAGCCACTGGAATGTTCTGTCGAGGAACTCGAGGAAATCATTCCAAAGCTCTTGAAACTTGCTTAAATCCATGGTTGTTTTCTCCTTTCGGCAAATTTGTAGTTATAACCACAGGGCAAGGCCCCATTTAAAGTTCAAGCATATTGTACTACTTAATTCAAACATTGTCAACATAAAAAAACAAAAAATTAAATTTTCGTTAAATTGCACATATTTTCTGCTTCTCTTTAAGGACTGCAGTACTTTTTGTGCCACAAAAAGCCCGTTGGCGGTGCATATATAGCATAAATGATCATTTACGCTTATAGCTTTTGCACAACAGATAAGCTCGGGTTACAAAACAGGGAGTATCCTTTTTGTTTATTTTATATATTGTATGATAAAAAATAAGCGTGTATAATATAATTGAAGAAAACATAAGGAGTTGGTTATATGAAAAAGATAATCACCATCAGCCGTCAGTTCGGCTCGGGCGGCAGAACCATAGGCAAGGCTCTGGCTGAGAAATTGGGCTACAAATGCTACGACACGGAGCTCGTAAATATGGTAGCCAAGGAAACCGGCTTTGATCCTTCCTTTATCGCTGATGTGGGCGAGTATGCACCGGGAAAGAGCATTCTTTCCTATGCCTTTACCTCTGCCTTTCCTCACGGTGCGCCCAGACATATGAATGCCTCGGATTACCTGTGGAGCACTCAGTGTAAAATGATAAACGAAATCGCCGATGAGGGTAACTGCGTAATAGTAGGTCGCTGCGCCGACTATATTCTCAAGGACAGAGATGACTGTCTGAATGTTTTCATCTATGCTGACGACGAATTCAGAGCCCACCGTATAGTAGAGCTTTACGGTGAAAGAGAGGCCTCTCCCGAAAAGAGAATAGAGGACAAGGACGCACGCAGAAAGGTTAATTATAAGTATTTTACGGGCAGAAACTGGGGCGAAATGAGCAATTATCATATCTGTCTGGACAGCAGTGCCATCGGTCACGACGAGTGCGTGGAAATTATCGCAGATATAGCTAAGAAATAAACTGAATATTCTGAAATGAAGCGGCAGTATGCCCCTTTTTCATCTGAAAAAAATCCCTCCGAATTTCTTCGGAGGGAAAATTTATTTGCGGATAAATTATTCATCGTCGGGAGCGTAGAGATCCTTGAGCTTGAGAAGGTGTGCATATCTGTCGAGAGCAACCTTTTCACTCTTAGCGAAGAGAGCCTCGGCTCTGTCGGGGAATTCACGCATAAGTCTGGTGTAACGGGCTTCATTTTTGATGAATGCCTGATACTCAGCGTTGGGCTCCTTGGAGTCAAGAGTGAAGGGATTCTTGCCTTCTGCCTTGAGAGCAGGATTGAAGCGGAAGAGGTTCCAGTAGCCGCATTCTACAGCCTTCTTCATTTCTGCCTGGCAGTTAACCATACCGCCCTTGATAGAGTGCATTTCGCAGGGTGAGTAACCGATGATGATGGAGGGACCCTTGTATGCTTCGGCTTCCTGGATAGCTTTGAGTGTCTGGTTCATGTTAGCACCCATAGCGATCTGTGCTACATATACGTAGCCGTAGCTCATAGCGATCTCAGCGAGGCTCTTCTTATTGATTTCCTTACCGGCAGCTGCGAACTGTGCAACCTGACCGATGTTGGAAGCCTTGGAAGCCTGACCGCCGGTATTTGAGTAAACCTCTGTGTCGAATACGAAGATGTTTACGTCTTCACCGGAAGCGATAACGTGGTCAAGACCGCCGTAACCGATATCATAAGCCCAGCCGTCACCGCCGAAGATCCATACGGATTTCTTTGAAAGGTATTCACTGTTTTCGAGAACATCCTTGCAAAGGTCGCAGGTAGCACCGGCTTCCTTGATAGCGGCAACGAGAGCATCAGCAGCTGCTGTGTTCTTTTCACCGTCATCGATGGTAGCAAGATAAGCTTCAGCAGCAGCCTTAACCTCAGCCTTGCAGGAATCGGAAGCAACCATTTCCTTAACTTCGCTGATAAGTCTGTCTCTAAGAGCCTTCTGGCCGTAGTACATACCGAGACCGTGCTCAGCATTGTCCTCGAAGAGGGAGTTAGCCCATGCGGGACCGTGCCCCTTTTCGTTTACGGTGTAGGGAGATGTAGCTGCGGGACCGCCCCAGATGGAGGAACAGCCTGTAGCGTTGGAGATATACATTCTGTCACCGAAGAGCTGAGTTACGAGACGTGCATAAGCAGTTTCAGCACAACCTGCGCAGGAGCCGGAGAACTCGAGGAGGGGCTTTTTATACTGGCTGGAAACTACGTTGATGGTAGCGGTGGTTTCGGGCTTCTCAGTTACGTTAGCTACGCAGTAATCAAATACCTCCTGCTGAGCCATCTGAGATTCACGGGCAACCATCTTGAGAGAGTTTGTCTTACAAACACCGATACATACGCCGCAGCCCATACAATCCATGGGAGAAACAGCGAGAGTGTAGGTGTAGTTTGTTTTGATGATGGGCTTTTCAGCCTTCTTAAGTGCTGCGGGAGCTGCTGCTACCTCTTCTTCGCTCATAGCGAAGGGACGGATAGTAGCGTGGGGACATACATAAGCACACTGGTTACACTTAGCACAGGAGGCTGCATCCCATTCGGGAACGAGAACAGCAACGCCTCTCTTTTCGTAAGCGGAAGCACCGTGCTCGAAGGTACCGTCAGCGTGGTCTGCGAAAGCAGAAACGGGAAGTGAGTAGCCACCCATAACAGAGATGGGCTTAAGGATACCGTCAACCATCTTAACGAGCTTTTCAGCACCTTCGCTCTTAGCTGCTGCAGCAGCATCGGTAGCGTCTGCCCATGCTGCGGGAACCTCTACCTTATGGAATGCAGTAGCACCGGCGTCGATAGCGTTATGGTTAGCATCAACGATGTCCTGTCCCTTCTTTGAGTAGGACTTGGTAGCAGCATCCTTCATATACTGGATAGCCTCTGCTGAGGGCATAACGTTTGCCAGAGCAAAGAATGCAGACTGAAGAACTGTGTTTGTTCTTTTGCCCATACCAACCTTCTGAGCGAGGTCGATAGCGTTAACTGTGTAAAGCTGGATGTTGTTTGCTGCGATGTATCTCTTAGCATCTGCGGGCATGTGTGCATCGAGCTCTTCGTCAGACCACTGGCAGTTTATGAGATAAACACCGCCGGGCTTAACGTCGTTAACCATCTTGAAGCCTTTTTCTACATAAGAGGGGTTGTGACATGCTACGAAGTCAGCCTTGTTGATGTAGTAGGGGCTCTTGATGGGCTTGTCACCGAAACGAAGGTGAGAAATGGTGATACCGCCTGTCTTCTTTGAGTCGTACTGGAAGTAAGCCTGTACATATTTGTCAGTGTGGTCACCGATGATTTTGATGGAGTTTTTGTTAGCACCTACGGTACCGTCACCGCCGAGGCCCCAGAACTTACATTCGATAGTGCCTTCTGCTGCAGTGTTGGGAGCCTCTGTTTCGGGAAGTGAAAGACCGGTGAGGTCGTCAACGATACCGAGGGTGAAGCCGTTTTTGGGCTCATCCTTGGCAAGCTCGGTGTAAACTGCGAAAACAGATGAGGGAGGTGTATCCTTGGAGCCGAGACCGTAACGGCCGCCGACTACCTTGATGTCAGCTCTGCCGTTTGTAGCCAGAGCGGTAACAACGTCAAGATAAAGAGGCTCGCCGAGAGAGCCGGGTTCTTTGGTTCTGTCGAGAACTGCGATTTTCTTACAGGTAGCGGGGATAGCTGCGATAAGGTGCTTAGCAGAGAAAGGTCTGTAAAGACGAACCTTGATAAGACCTACCTTTTCGCCTGCTGCTGTGAGGTAATCAACAACCTCTTCAGCTACGTCGTTGAAGGAGCCCATAGCAACGATAACTCTTTCAGCGTCGGGAGCACCGTAGTAGTTGAAGAGCTGATAGTCTGTGCCGAGCTTGGCGTTAACCTTGCCCATGTATTCTTCTACGATAGCGGGAACTGCATCATAGTATTTGTTACATGCTTCTCTGTTCTGGAAGAAGATGTCGTCGTTTTCGTGAGAGCCGCGCATAACGGGGCGTTCGGGGTTGAGAGCTCTTTTTCTGAACTCCTCTACGGCCTTCATGTTTGTCATTTCCTTAAGGTCCTCGAAATCCCATACCTCGATCTTCTGGAGCTCGTGAGATGTACGGAAGCCGTCGAAGAAGTTAAGGAAGGGAACACGGGACTCGATGGAAGCCATGTGTGCTACTGCACCGAGGTCCATAACTTCCTGTGTATTTGTTTCGGCGAGCATAGCGAAACCTGTCTGACGGCAGGCATAAACGTCGGAATGGTCACCGAAGATGTTAAGAGCATGTGATGCTACACAACGTGCGGAAACATGGAAAACGCAGGGAAGAAGCTCACCGGCGATTTTGTACATGTTGGGGATCATAAGAAGAAGTCCCTGTGAAGCTGTGTAGGTAGTGGTGAGAGCACCTGCTGCGAGTGAGCCGTGAACGGTACCTGCTGCACCGGCTTCAGACTGCATTTCTACTACATTTACTCTCGTGCCGAAAATGTTTTTGAGGCCCTGTGCTGACCACTGGTCTACGTAGTCTGCCATGGGGCTGGAAGGTGTGATGGGGTAAATACCTGCTACTTCTGTGAACGCATAGGACACATGAGCGGCGGCATTGTTACCATCCATGGTTTTCATTTTTCTGGCCATTGGATTTGTCCTCCTTGTATTTATACATTATAATTTAGCAATTAAATTACCACCTAACATTCTAACACTTTAAATGCAAATTGTAAATAGACTTTAGCGAAAATTTTTTGGTAAAAGAGAGAGGAAATGTAAAAAAAGCACTCTTGCCCCCGTTACGGAGCCCAAATAAGTAATGCATTTATTTATTAACGCATTCTTTATCGGTGCATATAATGCAGTGAGGTGTATTTTATGAATTGCTGCGTTACCGATCTTCGTAATAAAGAGGTTATCAATACTAAAAACGGACACCGCCTCGGCTGTGTAAGCGACGTGGAAATCTGCTGCGAAAGCGGGCAGCTCTGCGCCATCGTCATCTGGGGCAAGAGCAGACTTTTCGAGCCCGGCGGCAGGTGTGAGGATATCCGCATACCCTGGAAGGACATACAGGTTATCGGCGAGGAGACGGTGCTGGTATGTGTGGACGAGGGTGAATGCTGCTGCAGCAAGGAGAAGAAGAGGCTTTTTGAGAGTCTGTTCGGGTGATAATTAGTGCAGAATGGGCGGAAAAAGTGTAGTGAGTGAGGCAAGATATGCCGCAGTATATCCCGACACTTGTATAAGGGGGATGTTGTTTGCGGTGTTTGTAAAGCAAAAAAGGCAGAGAAAATCCCCGCCTTTTCTGCCGGAAAAGTGTGTCGCTTTGCATCCTTGTTTTGGATTGCGGCTTTGAATTGTTTGCTTGCGCAAATATTATTATAGTCGAATTTTCGACTAAAGCCAATAGTTCATAAATAAACTATTGTAAAATTTTAGTCGGGGTGATGAAATGATAGAAGTACACTACTCACAAAGAATAAGAGATTTAAGAGAAGATAACAAAAAAACACAGAAGGATATCGCAGAAATTCTGAACACAACACAGTCATACTACGCTCAATATGAGAATAGACACAGGCCTCTTCCCATAGAGCATTTGATAGCACTGTGCAAATACTATAATGTATCACCTGATTACATTTTAGGCTTTACCAATGAGGCGAAGCCTTTGCCTAAAAAATAATATAGCTTCGCAGACCTACTTTTGTTACGACAAAAGTAGGCAAAATCATTTTTGAGGGAATAGCTTCGAAAACTTTTTTGTAAATCCGAAGCCTTACCGACTGTCTGCACCCTACTCTGGCTCTCACCGTTATGAGGTACTGAAAGAGTGTTTATGCGAAACAGTGGTTTTGAACGGGGTGAAATGAAACAAAAATTATCTTCAACTACGGAAGTTCATTATCTCCGCCGAGCCTGCGAAGGCGGCCACCGAGGGAAGTATTTCCCGAGGCAAAAGGGCGCTTTGTTTACTTTGGCGCTCGAATGTGCCAAAGTAAAAGCCATAGCGGCTTGAGCGTTGAAAGCCTATATGCTTTAGCAAACTTGTTTGTTTTTACGCTTCGAAAAAATTATATGCAGCATTGCTTCGCAGAGTGACTTTTGTGCTTGGCAAAAGTCACCAAAACCGCTTTTTTGTCGTAAACAGTCCGAACGAAGAAAAGTAACGGAGTAACGTTTTATTTTGTTTTTACCAATCCACCTCAATCTGCCCTTTACATAAAAACAACCTCACTACTCTACCGTTATTTTCAGTTCTATGTACTGCCTTACAGAAAGAGTGAGCGTACCGAGTGCTTTTTTAAAAGATAGAGGAAATAAATCGCTGCCGCATTCCCTCCCCGCACAGATATTTCGTCTAATGTATGCTTCTACCCCTTAAGCACCTACGCTCCGACAGTCGCTCACCGCTCTGTCTGCATTTCAGAGAGATTCTACGGTGAGCTTCGTAAATTTAACTGTAGCGTAAAGCTTCATTTTTAATCCGAAGCTTTACCGACTGTCTGCACCCCTGCCACGGGGTGCAAGCAGGACTCAACTGTTATGAGGTACTGAAAGAGTGTTTATGCGAAACAGTGGTTTTGAACGGGGCGAAGTAAAACAAAAATTAATACTGTAATGGCAGTTCATTATCTCCGCCGAGCCTGCGAAGGCGGCCACCGAGGGAAGTATTTCCCGAGGCAAAAGGGCGCTTTGTTTACTTTGGCGCTCGAATGTGCCAAAGTAAAAGCCATAGCGGCTTGAGCGTTGAAAACCTAAAGGTTTTTTCTGCGGAGGAAAGCGAATACTGTAACTTTATTGTTTTATCTTTAGCGGTGACCATTTCAGTGACGATGCAGTTTGAAGGTTAAAATCTATATATTTACGTATCGGTTATTCGTTTTTTTGTTTCAAGTAAAATTATATGTACTATTGCTTCGCAGAGTGACTTTTGTGCTTGGCAAAAGTCACCAAAACCGCTTTTTTGTCGGAAACAATACGAACGAAGAAAAGTAACGGAGTAAGGTTTTGTTTAATTTTTATCAATCCACCTCAGTCTGCCGCATACATAACAATATACTCACTACTCTACCGTTATTTTCAGTTCGATGTACTGCCTTACAGACAGAGTGAGCGTACAGAGTGCTTTTTAGAAAGAAAGGGAAAGAAAATCGCTGCCGCATTCCCTCCCCGCACAGATATTTCGTCTAATATATGCTTTTACCCCTTAAGCACCTACACCCCGACAGTCGCTCACCGCTCGATGTGCTTTTCAGAGAGGTTCTACGGAAAGGCTTCGAAAACTTTCCTTTTTAACCCGAAGCTTTACTCATTGTCTGCACACCTGCCAGGTGTGCCCCACTCTGACTCTTACTGTTATGAGGTACTGAAAGAGTGTTTATGCGAAACAGTGGTTTTGAACGGGGTGAAGTAAAACAAAAATTATATTTCACTATGGTGGTTTTCTATCTCCGCCGAGTTTACGCAGGCGGCCACCGAGGGAAAGGAGTTTCCCGAGGCAAAAGGGCGCTTTGTTTACTTTGGCGCTCGAATGTGCCAAAGTAAAAGCCATAGCGGCTTGAGCGTTGAAAGCCTGACGGTTTTATCTACGGATGAAAGTAGATGTAAAACTCTCTTGTTTCGTACCCCGACAGTCGCTTCCCGCTCTGTCTGCTTTTTAGGGAGGTTTTACGGAAAGGTTCGTAACTGCGGATTTGAACGATGCTAATAGTTTTTTTAGTCTATTTTATTGTGTTATGTTTAAATATAAACATATACTAAACATTTATTTGTGACAATTAATGTTGTAAAATGAATATGAGGTGTTAAATATGAGCAAAGAAAACGAAACTTTAAAAATCACTAAGAAGACACAGCCTGTTATGTTCAGTATCCGTGTCGATAAATCAATAATGGACTATTATGATGAGCTTGCCTCAAAGACAAACAGAAGCAGAAACGAGCTCATATCGATGGCTCTTGAATTTGCCATAGGAAAAATAGAGGTGGAGTAAGATGAAGAATAAAGAAATACTCGAAAAGCTCACTCTCGAGGAAAAAGCAGAGCTCTGTACAGGTAAGGACTGCTGGCATCTTAACGGCGTGGAAAGACTCGGCATACCCTCCGTTACTCTTACGGACGGCCCTCACGGCCTCAGTCTCCGTAAGCCTGACGGTGACATCAGAGAGTCCGTCACCGCCACCTGCTTCCCCTCGGCGGTAACCACTGCCTGCTCCTGGGACAGAGACCTCCTTTACAGGATGGGACAGGCTATGGGACAGGAGTGTCTGAAGGAAAATGTAAGCATTATTTTAGGTCCCGGTGTGAATATGAAGCGTTCGCCCCTGTGCGGAAGAAACTTCGAATATTTTTCTGAGGATCCTCTTTTAGCAGGTGAGCTGGCCGCAGGTCTCATAAACGGTATTCAGTCGAAGGGCGTAGGTACGGCTCTCAAACACTTCGCTGTAAACAGTCAGGAAAAGCGACGTCTGGTTATCGACAGTGTGGTGGATGAGAGGTCACTCCGTGAGATTTATCTCACCGCCTTCGAAATCGCCGTAAAGAAGGCTCAGCCCCGGACGGTGATGAATTCCTATAATAAGGTAAACGGCACCTACAGCTCCGAAAACGGATATTTACAGAATAAAATTCTTCGTGAGGAATGGGGCTTCGAGGGAGCGGTTATGTCCGACTGGGGTGCCGTAAATGACCGTGTAAAGGGTATCGCAAACGGTAACGATCTGGAAATGCCCTCCTCTAACGGCTACGGCACGAAGAAAATCTGCGAGGCTGTGAGAAAGGGTACACTGGATGAAAAATATCTCGACACAGCCGCAGACAGAATGCTTACTCTCATCGAAAAATCGAAGGGCGCTATCGGTGAATTCACCTACGACGAGCAGGAGCATCATAAGCTCGCTGCGGAAATCTGCGCTAATTCGATGGTTTTACTTAAAAACGAGGATAATACGCTTCCTATTTCTAAGGAAAAAACAGTGGCCGTTATCGGTGAAATGGCCAGAGCACCCCGCTATCAGGGTGAGGGAAGCTCCGTTATCGTTCCTACGAAAATCACCGATGCCTTCGACGGATTTTTAGAGGAGGGGTACAAGGTTACCTTCGCACCCGGCTACTTCAAAAAGCAGGACGAGCCGAGTGAGGCTATGGTAAAGGATGCCTGTAACATAGCTTCAAAGGCTGATGCGGTTCTTCTATTTATCGGTCTTACGGAGGAGTACGAAAGTGAAGGCTACGACAGAAAGACTATGAGCCTTCCGATTTCTCATAACAGACTTTTAGAGGAGATACTGAAGGTAAACGAAAATGTCACCGTGGTTCTTTCCGGAGGCTCACCCGTACTTATGCCCTGGGCGAAAAAGGTGAAGGCTATCCTTAACGGCTATCTCGGCGGTCAGGCAAGCGGTAAGGCAGTGGCAGAAATTATCTCGGGTAAGGTAAATCCCTCGGGTAAGCTGGCCGAAACCTATCCTCTTAAGGAAGCCGACGTTCCCTGCAGTGCCTACTATCCCGGCAGAGGTCTTACGGCCGAGCACAGAGAGGGTATCTACATCGGTTATCGCTACTATGACACGGCAGAGAAGGAGGTTCTTTATCCCTTCGGCCACGGACTTTCCTATACTCAGTTCGAATATTCCGACATAAGGCTTTCCGCTGAAAGGATAAATGATACAGACACTCTCACTGTTACCTGTAAGATTAAAAACATCGGTGACAGAGACGGTGCGGAGACAGTTCAGCTTTATGTTTCCGACTGCGAAAGCACAGTGTTCAGACCGTCTAAGGAGCTTCGTGATTTTACCAAGATTTATCTTGAAAAGGGCGAAGAGAAGGAGGTTTCCTTCTCCCTTTCGAAAAGAGCCTTCGCATACTATAATATAAATATAAGCGACTGGCACGTGGAGTCGGGTGAGTTTGAAATCCTTATCGGTGCCTCGAGCCGTGACATCAGGCTTAAGGCAAAGGCAGAGGTTATCTCTTCGCTTCCTGAGGTGTCTGTGCCTGATTACAGAGAGTCTGCTCCCTGCTATTACGGTGCCGATGTGAAGAACGTCCCCGATAAGCAGTACAGAGCTCTTTTAGGCAGAGATATACCGCCGCAGTATGCCGATGTGAACGATAAATTCACCGTGGAAAGCTGTCTTATGGATGCAGAGCATACGAAATGGGGAAAGAGAATAATTACCGTTCTTACGGGCGGAAAGAAGCCCGATCCCAATGCTCCCGGTGGCGATCCCATGAGAGATGTGGTTCTCGAAAGTCCCATAAGGAACCTTTATGCTATGGGGCAGGGCACTTTCACCGAGCAGATGGCAGAGGGACTTCTGATGCTTCTTAATGAGGAGGGCTCCGCCGCAGGTCTCATAAAAATTTTTACAGGCTTCATGCCGAATTTGAAGAAAATAGCCGAGCTGGCTAAAAAGATATAAAAGGAGAGAGAAAAATGGCTAAATTATTATCCCTTATTATTACGGTTATAATGCTTTTCGAATCCGTGCCCCTCGTTTGGGTGCCCACTCTTACGGTGGATGCAGGCGACAGGGGAGACGATGTTTCGAATTATGCTACAGGCTTTCTTTACGGTCTGGCAGAGCCGGGTGTGCCCAGTGAAGCTATGACGGACAGTCTGGACATTTCCACTGTTTCACAGAAGGTAGTGGGCGGTCTTCAGCATCCGACGGGTGACGTGGACCGTGTGGCCCCACAGCTGGAAAACTGCGACTACAGAGTAGTTTATCTGCAGGACTCATTTGATACATGGTACTACTGCCATAAGGAAATCGCTGAGATGAGAGAGCAGGGCACCTATGACTGGAGAGAGTTTCTTTATGAGAGATATCTTCCTATCGTGGAGGAAAAGGTGACGGCACTTTCTCAGAAGGACTATGCCGATGACATCGTTTACTGCATTTTCAATGAATGTGATAACGGAATATGGTTCGGTAATTATGATGAGGATGGCGAGGAAAATTTCTATGAGGCGTGGAAAATTACCTATGATCTGGTAAAAAGCATAGATCCCGACGCTAAGATAGGCGGTCCCGGTTATTTCGACTACGTGACAGAAAAGATAGACCGATTCCTCGCATATACCAAAGAAAATGGCTGTGTACCCGATATAATGATTTATCACGAGCTGAGCTTCTGGTGTAGTGTGGAGTGGCCGAAGCACGTGGAGGATTACCGCAGAATCGAAAAGGAAAATGGCATCTCCGAGCTTCCCGTAATCGTAACCGAATACGGTGCTATGGATGAATGCGGTAACCCCGCCGCTATGGTAAGATACATAGTCTCCATGGAAAAGACAAACACCTACGGCGATATGGCCTTCTGGAGACTTTCGAATAATCTCAATGACACCTGCGCCGACGATAACTCACCTAACTCAAACTGGTGGCTTTACAGAAAATATGCTGAAATGGAGGGCTCTACCCTCGCTGTCAGCACCTCGGCACTGGATGAGGACCGCCTTTTCGACCACGACTGGTGGTATCATTACACAGGTATCGCCTCCCTTACCTCTGACGGAAAAGAGATAAATGTCATCTGTAACGGCAGTGATAATAAAAAGGCAGTAAGGATTAAGAATATAGACGAAACACAGATGGGTAAGATAGTCGATGTTACTGTGGAATGTGTTTATTTCAGCGGTCTGACAGGTATCGTAAGTGAGCCTTACACCGTCAGAAAATACAAAACAAAGGTTATGGGCGACAGTCTTAACATAAACATTCCCGGTACGGACACAGACACCGTTTACTTCGTTTCCGTTAAGGAGCATACAGAGGAATTCGATGCCGTGAGAAACACTAATCTTCCCGTAAGATATGAGTTCGAGGACGGAAAGCTTCTCGGCTCAGCCTACACCTATGACAGTGCCTATGCCACCACAGGTGAGGTACAGGGTATGTGCGGAGGCTTCGAAAATGAGGGTGACGGAGTAAAAATCACCGTAAACGCCAAGGAAAAAGGCCTCTACAGACTCGATATTATTTATGGTAAGCATAATGACTCCGGTGTGAAAAACGGCAGAGACTACGGCGTGGCAAATTTCACCCTCGACGGAAAAACCACAGAGCTTATGCTCGAAAACACCATAAAGAGTGAATACACTACAATGAAAACAGTCTATGTTGACCTCTGTATGGGCAGACACACCATCGAGTTTTCACATAATGATGGCACCTTCGTTCTCGACAGCCTTCTTATGTCTAGGGCGGTGGCGGATAATACCGCAGCCGTGCTCGAGGACTCTGAGGACGGAACGGAATATCTGGCCGTGGCACCCGAGGACGGATACTATTATGTGAGTCTCGATGAGGGCACTTACGACATCGCTATCGACGGAGCCAAGGCCGTGGCTGAAAGCGGAAGTACGGTTTACCTCAGAAGAGGTCTTAACGAAATAGCACTTTCTGCTCCCTCCTCTCTTGAGCTTACCAAGGCTGAGCCCAAGGTTCCCGTGGCAGTTATCGGAGCAGAGGATATCACCGTGAGTGACGGTGCAGAAATCCTTACGGATAAATACGGAAACACCTACCTCGGCAGCATCGCAGGCGGAAAGGGCAAGGGTACCTTTAAGGTTGCCGCTCCCGAAGGCGGCGACTACCGTGTGACCGTGCTTTATTCCAATAACTCAGAGGGCGGTTATCACGACTATAATGTGGACCTTATCGAAAGATATCTCACCGTCAGCGTGAACGGTGCAGAGGGCAGAGACATTTTCTTCAGAAACACCTACAGTGACTATACATATAAGACGGCGACCTTTAATGTTACTCTGGAAGAGGGAGAAAATGAAATAGCCTTCACAAATTCCGGAGAATACAGCTTTGCCTCACTCACTCCCGAGGCTCCTTTCGTAAAAACAGTAACCGTAAACCGTGCGGTTTCATAAATATACATTATTTTATATGCTTTTTGCATAAAAACATTGACAAAGGCTCTTTTTGGTGATAGAATATCCGCAACATAAATTTACGGAGGTAAAAACAATGAAAAAATTCTTAGCAATCGCACTCGCTGCCGTTATGCTTTTCGCACTCGCAGCCTGCGGCGGAAATGAAGACACAAACGAAACAAAGACACAGGTTAAGCTTATCGACATTCAGCTTTCCAGCGAAGAGTACGCTTTCGGTGTAGACAAAAATCAGCCCGAGCTTCTCGCTGACGTAAACGAGTTTATCGACAAAATTCTCAAAGACGGTACATTTGATGCTATCTGCGCCAAATATCTCGGAGACGGCACTCCCGAGGGTGTGGCTTCCGCTGAGCCCGACGCTTCAAAGGATCAGCTTGTAGTAGCTACAAACGCTGAGTTTGCTCCCTTCGAATATAAAGAAGGTGACCTTTACTACGGTATCGATATGGAAGTAGCTGCTCTTCTGGCTAAGGAGCTGGGCAAAGAGCTCGTAATCGACAATATGGACTTCGATTCTGTTTGTCTGGCAGTAGGTCAGCAGAAATGCGACATCGCTATCGCAGGCCTTTCCGTTAACCCTGAGAGAGAGGAGTCCGTAACCTTTACCACTCCCTATTACAAATCAGCACAGAAGATTATCGTTAAGGCTGACGATACCAGATTTGACGCCTGCACCACTGCAGAAGAGGTAGAAGCAGTTCTTGCCACTCTCGCAGAGGGAACCAAAATCGGTGCTCAGACAGGTACCACAGGTCACTCCTACATCGAGGGTAACGATGCATTCGGCTTCGCAGGCATCGCAAACGCTGAGGCAGTAACCTATGACAGTGCTGCTCTGGCTACTCAGGACCTCGTAAACGGTAACATCGATTTCGTTATCGTCGATGCAGATCCCGCAGTTTCCATCGTTGAAACCATCAACGGCTGATAAAAGTAAATCATTATACGCAATACCTCACTTTCAAAGTGGGGCATTGCTTTGTTTAAGAGGATTTAAAATATGCTTGATTTTGAATTAAAAATTGCTAAATTTTTAGAGCAGTTTATCGAAAAAGGCGCTTATGAAAGTGTGCTGCAGGGCTTGCAGAACACTATGCTCATAGCCGTAAGCGGTCTTTTCATCGGTATTCTCATCGGTACTCTTATCGCAGTGGTAAGAGTGCTGCCGAAATATAAAACTCTGCCGAAAATTCTCGACGGCTTCTGCTCTTTTTATGTCGGTCTTTTCAGAGGCACACCTATCGTGGTTCAGCTGCTGGTTTTTTACTATGTGGTTCTTCCGCTTTTAGGCTTTAACCGAGTGGATTCGGTGTCTGTCGCCATTATCGTTTTCGGTATGAACTCGGGTGCTTACATTTCTGAGATTATGCGAAGCGGTATTCTTTCCGTCGATCCCGGTCAGATGGAGGGCGGCAGAAGCGTCGGTATGTCCTACGGCGCCACGATGATTAAAATAGTTATCCCTCAGGCTATAAAGAACATTCTTCCCACTCTCGGTAATGAATTCATCGCTCTGGTAAAGGAAACCTCAGTCGTTTCCTTCGTCGGTGCTACGGACCTTTACAAGGCTTTCAGAAGCATAGGAAGCCGTACCTATGAATATATGGTGCCTTATCTGGTAATGGCAGCCATCTATATAGCTATAGTTATGATAATCACACTGCTTATCAGGCTTATGGAAAGGAGACTGAGGAAAAGTGACAGATAAAAACGAAAACCTTATAGTGGTCACCGACCTCTGCAAATCCTTCGGTGATAACAGTGTTCTGAAAAATATTTCGACTACCATCAGAAAAGGCGAAAAGGTGGTCGTTATCGGTCCCTCCGGCTCAGGCAAGAGTACCTTTCTTCGCTGCCTTAACTGTATGGAGGATCCTACGAGCGGTTCCATTATATTCGGCGGTGAGGATCTGGCTGATCCGAAGGTAGATATCAATGTTCATCGCCGTAAGATGGGCATGGTTTTTCAGCACTTTAATCTTTTCGCCAATAAGACGGTTATCGAAAACATTATGATGGCTCCCGTCTATGTGGCTAAAAAGAGCATCAAAAAGCAGAAAAGAGACAACCTTCTCATAAAGCTTCATCTTAAAAAGGGAGAAGCCGTTCCCGTTACCTCTTCACTGGCAGACATTAAAGCTCAGGAAAAGGAAAAGGCATTGGAGCTTCTCAGAAGAATCGGTCTGGAGGAAAAGGCAGATGCATATCCGTCCTCTCTTTCGGGCGGACAGAAGCAAAGAGTAGCCATAGTCCGTTCACTGGCTATGGAGCCCGATGTTATCCTTTTCGACGAGCCCACCTCTGCTCTGGATCCGGAGATGGTAGGTGAGGTGCTCGAGCTTATGAAGGAGCTGGCCGACCAGGGTATGACTATGGTTGTAGTTACTCACGAAATGGGCTTTGCCCGTGAGGTAGGCACACGAATCGTCTTTATGGACGAGGGACGCTTCGTAGAGGAAGCCACTCCCGAGGAGTTCTTTGCTAATCCGAAAAGTGAAAGAGCGAAGGAATTTTTATCAAAAGTTCTTTGATGTAAGCTTTAAAAGAACCATTGTGAAAAAACACGATGGTTCTTTGGGCGGCACTTCATAAGGAAGTTAAGGTTTTTATTGGCTATTTTCCGCTTTGACATTGCGAAAAACCACCGTAATACGCAAGTATTGCGGTGGTTTTGTCACTTCCCCAAACAAAAAAACATCTCAATAAAAACTGCTTTGCACCTTAAAATTCAGATAGTTTTGATGAAGAACAAGGCAAAAAGCACAGTAATCCTTGCGGATTACGAGCATTTTTAACGCAGCTATTCGCAAAAATGGCGAATTTTAAGGCTTAAATTCTTTATGAAGTGTCGCCCTTTTGTTTGTCTTTGTATTTGTATATTGACTTGTTTTTTTATTTGTTTTATTCTTTTTATTTTTATTACTTAAAGCACTATAGATATCTATAGTACACTATGCAAATGCATAAAGGTTTTATAATGCTTTTAAATTCATTATCAAGGAAAGGTGGCAGACGACAGGCTGACGGAAAGGTCACCGTAGGGGCGACCGTCGGTCGTGTGTTTTTTGTTTTAAGTTAACATTTAGTGAGTTTTGCTTCGCAGACCTACTTTTGTTTCGACAAAAGTAGGCAAAATCATTCTTTGGCGGAAACAATCCGAACGCAGAAAAGTAACGGAGCAAGGTTTTCAGTTCCTTTTACGTGCTGCCTTTAGTCTGCCGCCTACATAGAAACACCCTTCTGCACTACCGTTATTTTCAGTTCTATAGTCTGCCTTACCGACAGAGTGAGCGTACAGAGTGCTTTTTCAGTAACCTGTACAGGAAAATCGCTGCCGTGTTCCCTCATCGCACAGATATTTTGTCCGGTAGGGAAGTGTCTGCGACACTTCGTGTTCCGTCTCCCGAGGCACCTTCACTCCGACAGTCGCTTCCTGTTCTGTCTGCTTTTCCGAAAGGTTCTACGGTAAGCTTCGTAAAGACATACCCTGAAAAAGAGTATAAAAATTTTAAAATAGCTTATCTGTAAACCCGACACCTATCGGCTTAACAGAATAAATAAAACCATTGTAAAAGCAGAGAGCTGATACAATGGTTTTATGTTTTTAACTTACAGAATATGTCTTACCCTTTTCTGTCATAAATGCGGTTACGCCGTTTTCGAAGGAGGTATCGATTTCTTTGCCCTCTTCATCGTAAACCAGCATAATCTTTCCGTCATATTTGAGTGAGCACTTTCCGCCCTCGTTTGATTTTACGGTGGCGGCTTTAAGCTTGTCATTTTCCCATTTGATTGAAAGCTCGAAATTGCCTCTGGCCATAAGGCCTTTGATTTCGCCCTCGTGCCATGTGGAGGGGAGAGCGGGTAAAAGAGCGATATATTTTCCGTGGCTCTGGACGAGCATTTCACATATACCTGCCGTGAAGCCGAAATTGCCGTCTATCTGGAAGGGAGGGTGAGTGCCGAAAAGATTTTTCAGTATGGCACCCTTCATTATGTTTTCCACTATGAGATTACTCTTGTCACCTTCGCCTAAGCGGGCGTAGGAGAGAAGTCGGATGGCGAGCCCCCAGCCCGTGCTTTTGTGTCCTCTGTCCTCGAGAGTGGTGAGTGCGGCCTTTTTCAGCTTTTCATCGTCGGGTGAAATCTGACTGAAGGGGTAAAGAGAGAGAAGATGGGAAATGTGGCGGTGCTTTCTCTGAACGTTTTTCGTTCTGTAGCCTCGCATAAAGAAGGAATCCTCATCATACCATTCTTTTATCTGTCCCCATTTACCCACATTAACGGGGCTCAGACGGACTATCTGCTTTTCTACAGCGGCTATTACCTCTCTGTTAACGATGTCGCCGCAGCCTTTATCCGTAAGCTCTTTGGCAGCGTGGAGCAGATCCGAGTAAAGATTATAGATAATGCACTGGTCATAGGTGTTACCGGCAGCCACGGGGCCGTGCTCGGGAGAATAGCCGGGAGATACCACCAGACGGCCACTTTTTTTATCCTCGATGAGAAGCTGTGTCCACATAAGGGCACATTCCTCCATAGCAGGATAGATGTCATTTTTCAGCTTCTCCGTGTCGAGCGTGAAACGGTAGTAGTCATACATTCCCTGCAATGCCCAGGCACCGTTTGTGGGTGCCCAGCCCCACTGCCAGTCTGAGCCGAGACCTACGAAGCCCAGAGGGCTTACCATAGTGTTTATCATATATCCCGTAGGCTTTTCATAGTCGGGGGTGCCGTCAGCCTTGTCCTCACCTATGCCGAGGTACATATTGGCCACATATCTGCCCGGCTTTTTCAGAGAATTTACGAAATCGATGTAGGGGAGGGCAGTTTCTGCCAGATTGGCTACATAGGCGGGCCAGTAGTTCATCTGTAAATTCACATTGAAATGATAGTCGCAGCACCACGGCGGATCGTTTTTCGCATTCCATATACCCTGCAGATTAGCGGGGAGAGAGCCGTCACGTGAGGAGGCTATGAGCAGATATCTGCCGTACTGGAAAAGGAGGGTGATAAGGTTTCTTTTGTTTTCGCCCTTTTTTGCGAAGCGTTTGAGCATAAAGTCAGTGGTGACGGTTGCGTTTTCCTGACCGAGAGAGAAGGATACACGGTTATAAAGGTCGGTGTAGTCCTTTATATGAGCTCTGTAAAGGTCACCGAAGGACTTTTCCGCTGCTCTTGTTACCGTCTCCTTTGCTTCGGAGAGGGGATCGGTGTCGCTGAAATAATTCGGATAATCGTTTATGTAGTTTGTGGCAAGACTCATAACGGCCACTGCTTCTGTAGCATTTTTTATTACGATGCGGTCTTGCTTGTATTCTATGTCACCGTCGGTAGTGATTTTCACGAAGCCGCCGTATTTCATTCCGTTGGCGTCCTTGCCGTCCTTGCCGTCGAGACCGATGTTTGCCTTTACCGTACCGTAGAGAGAGATACCGTCTTCATCTACCTTTACGGTGCCCTTCTGCTCCGAAGCTACATAAGCCTCAAAGCCGAATACCGGCGCCTCCGTGCTTTCTTCGTCGTTGCTTTCGCACTGAAATCTGGCTACAAAGACATTATCGGGGTAGGAAATAAAATAGTGTCTGGTATAGGAAACCTTTTCTATCTTATAGGAAACCATAGCCGAGGCGGTGTCCAGATCCAGATCACGCACATATTTGTCAGCACTTTCGCCCCCGTCGAAATTAAAGTAAAGATTTCCGAAGGACTGGTATGCACCGAAGCCCGTCATATCACCCTGCAGATTTTTCATTTTAGCCGTAGCGGCCTTATTGTCACCCTTGGCCAAAAGCTCCTGAATTTCTCTGTAGGCTACACCCTTGTCTCTTTTTCCCGTGCCGCCGTCGAAGCCGTCTGCGGTTACGCCGCCTGACCATAAGGTCTTTTCGTTGAAATGGATAAGCTCGGTTTTTATTCCGCCGAAAACCTTGGCACCGATTTTGCCGTTACCTAAGGGAAGGGCCTCGTTTTCCCAGCCGTAGTAGCTCATATGTGCCGGCTCTTTATAGCATAAATACATAGAAACACCTCTTTATTAATTCGGAATTAGCAATTCACAATTCGCAATTGCGGGGAAGGCTTCGCAAAGGAAGTAATGATTTTACGCCGCTTTTATGTGGCTATCGTAGGGGCGACCATCGGTCGTCTGCTGAAAACTGTCTGATTTCCTATGAATGATAACTCCGTGAAAGCTGCTCATCAGGAATTGCAATATTTTTTCTATTATATCTTTTTTTGACGCTCTGTGTCAACCATAAAAATTAAATATAAAATATGATAAAAGATAAGAAAAAAATTGATTTTTGAATTAATATGTGTTATCATATATTATGTATATTTATATTTAACTTTCAGAAAGGCTCAGACGATGAAGGAAGATTATCTTGTAACCATTGTCACCCGACAGGAAATCGAGGGTGAAAGGGATCTTTTAGAGGTCACTACCCACGGCCATTTAGAGGGTGAGGGTGACAGTTACACTCTTATATACACAGAGCAGGAGGAGGACGGCACCGAAAGCACCACGAGGCTGCAGGTGGAAAAGGGTAAGCTTATCACGGTAAACCGTGAGGGAAGCATCGCCACCTATATGCTTATCGAAAATGAGGTCCGTCACCATTCTCATCATGTGACACCCTACGGTAGTCTTTCCATGGGTGTATGCGGCAAAGAAATTATGTCTGATATGACTGCCGAGGGCGGAAGACTCCGCTTCAGCTATGCCACGGATATAGAAAAAAATCCTTTGGGCGTCATCGAATTCGACATAACCGCCAGAAGAAAAAACGGCTATATAAAAGAACAGGAGGAGCATTAATGTCCGTTACAGTAAATAAAGCACAAAATCAGATAAGGCAGATAGTGGCTTCCGCTATCGCACAGGCACAGAGCAGGGGTACTTTACCCGAAGGTGAGGCAAATGCCTTTTCCGTGGAGGTGCCTGCAGACAGAAATAACGGTGATTATTCCACCAATGCGGCTATGGTAAATGCCAGAGCCTTCCGTCTGCCTCCCGTAAAAATCGCACAGGCTATAACGGAAAATGCCGAGCTGGAGGGTACATATTTCAGAGAAATCCGAATCGCAGGCCCCGGCTTCATTAACTTTTATCTTTCGGATGTTTATTATGCAGACATCCTTTTTGAAATCAGACAGGCAGGCTCCTCCTACGGCAGAAGCAATTACGGACAGGGAAAAAGGATAAATGTGGAGTTCGTTTCGGCCAACCCTACAGGTCCGATGCATATGGGTAACGCCAGAGGCGGTGCGCTCGGTGACTGTCTGGCAGGTGTTCTCGACTATGCCGGCTATGAGGTAGCCAGAGAGTTTTATGTAAACGATGCAGGTAATCAGATCGAAAAATTCGGTCTTTCACTGGATATAAGATACCGTCAGCTCTGCGGTGAAGAGGTGGAGCTTCCTGAGGATAGCTATCACGGTGAGGATATCACCGGAAGAGCGGCCGAGTTCAGAGCAGTTTATGGTGACTCCTTTGCGGAAAAGACCGAGCAGGAAAGAAGAAAGGCTCTCGTAGAGTTTGCTCTTCCCAAAAACCTCGAAAATATGAAAAAGGCTATGGAAAAGTACCGTATCGACTATGATCTGTGGTTCAGTGAGCTGACGCTTCATAACGGCGGCGAGCTTCAGGAAACCATCGACATTCTTACCGAGGGCGGCTATACCTACGAAAAGGACGGCGCTCTTTGGTATAAGAATAAAGAGGTACAGACCAAAATGCTTCTGCGTGAGGGCAAAAGTCAGGAATATATCGACAAGCTGGAATTAAAGGATGATGTTCTTATCCGTGCAAACGGTAACCCCACTTATTTCGCTGCGGACATCGCTTACCACAGAAATAAGCTGGAAAAACGAGGCTTTGACAAGGCTATCGATGTATGGGGCGCCGATCACCACGGCCATGTAGCACGTATGAAGGGTGCTATGGAGGCAGTAGGCATAGACTCTGACAGACTGGACATTCTTCTTATGCAGTTCGTACGTCTCGTCCGTGACGGTGAGGTAGTCAGAATGTCAAAGAGAACAGGTAAGGCTATCACTCTCGTAGACCTTCTCAATGAGGTCCCCATCGATGCAGTACGCTTCCTTTTCAATATCAGAGAGCCGGGCTCACTTATGGACTTTGACCTTGATCTGGCAGTGGAGCAAAGCTCGCAGAATCCCGTTTATTACTGTCAGTATGCTCACGCCAGAATCTGCAGCATACTTTCTAAGCTGGAGGGTGAAGGCAAAAAGGCCAGAGAGTGTACGAGTGAGGAGCTTCAGAAGCTTACCTGCCCCGAGGAAAGAGAGCTTATCCGTTTCCTTTCCACTCTCGGCGACACCATCATCGGTGCAGCCAAAAACTACGATCCCGCCAAGGTTACCCACTATGCGGTGGATCTTGCCACACTTTTCCATAAATTTTATAGCGCCTGCCGTGTAGGTGTGGAGGACGAAAGTCTTATGCAGGCACGACTTTTCCTTTGCATCTGTGTCAGAGATACTATGAAGAGTATTCTCACAATGCTTAAGGTTGACTCACCTGAAAGAATGTAATGTATTTTTAAGGCAGTTTGTTAAAATACTAAAAAAGAAAAGCAGAATTAAGTTTTATAACCCATAATAAAATAAACTACAAAGAAAGTGAGAAAATATTATGAATCCCGAAAAAATTCTCGTTGTTGATGACGACCTTAACATCTGTGAGCTTTTAAGACTTTATCTTACCAAGGAAGGCTATAATGTAGTCATAGCCAATGACGGACAGAGTGCCGTTACCACCTTTCAGGAGGAAAGCCCCTCTCTGGTTCTGCTGGATATTATGCTTCCCAAGCTTGACGGCTGGCAGGTATGCAGAGAAATCAGAAAGTTTTCTGAAACTCCCATCATTATGCTCACTGCCAAGGGAGAGGTCTTTGACCGTGTTTTAGGTCTCGAGCTCGGTGCCGATGACTATGTGGTAAAGCCCTTTGATACCAAAGAAATAGTAGCCAGAATAAAGGCAGTTCTCCGCCGCAGTGCCTCCTCCGTTACCGAGGAAATAAAGGAAGTGCATTACGACAAGCTTTCTATCAATCTCACAAATTATGAGCTTAAGGTAGGCGGCGTACAGATCGATACACCTCCCAAAGAAATGGAGCTTATTTTCCATCTGGCTAAAAATCCGAACCGTGTTTTCACCCGTGACCAGCTTTTAGACGAGGTATGGGGCTATGATTATTACGGTGATTCACGTACCGTAGACGTTCACGTAAAGCGTCTGCGTGAAAAGTTAGAGGGAGCTTCGGACAAATGGGAGCTTCGCACCGTATGGGGTGTAGGCTATAAATTCGAAACAAAAGAATAAGCCTGAAAAAGTGGGGTTGTCGCACTAAGCGCAGACCGAAAAGCAAAAAAAAACAGATGTGTTTAAGCTGCATCTGACTTTTGAAACACATCTGTTTTAATTGTTATATGGAATAATACGGTATTGCATATAATAATTTTGCTTTTCAGACATTTTTTCGCCTGCTCGGAGTATAATCTTGCGTCTTCGGGGTGAAAAAAGGTCTTCTGCAGCTTACTGCAACAGCCCCTTCTTGAAAAGAGGGAAAGAAAAAATGGCGAAAAGAAAACAGCTGAAAAGGAGAAAGAGAGCAGGTATTTTACGTAAATACTTCTTCCGCTCCGCCGCTACGGTCGTGGCAGGCTTTATCGCTCTGTGCTTTATTATGATGTTTTTCATCGGAAGCCAGTGGTGGGACGAAAAGAATGTTTCTCTGAACCGGAACATAAATAATATATGCGAGACCTATACGGCTCTTTCCATTCATAAAAATTCGCAGAAAAGTGATGACGAGGCCCAAGCAGATGAAATGACACTGCATAATGTGCTGAATACTATGGGCAAGGCAACCCTTTCCGAGTATTTTATTACCGATATAAACGGTGATGTGCTTTACTGCAGTGACTGTGAGGCGGGAAACTCCCACGGATGCGAAAACCACAGAAATTATAATGTGGCTCAGGAGCATATCAACAGAGCACTTAAGGGTAAATTTTCAGACTATATCGGTGATGAAGATTTTGAAATCGGCTCCTTTGTGGTGGTGGCTCCCATATTTGACGGTGAGGAGCCTGTCGCAGTGGCCTTCGGTGTAGAGGATGCCATAACGGGACTGGTTCCCTACAGTGTCCGTATTATCGAGTCCTTTTTCTATTCTCTGATTATCGCTCTCATCGCCGTGTTTATCGCACTTTTCGTAATAACGAGAGACGTAGCCGTGCCGCTTTCCGATATGCAGAAAATCACTGACTATTATGCCAAGGGTGATTTCGACCATAAGGCGAGAGAAAACTATAAAAACCGTGAGCTTAATGATTTCGCCAAGGCACTCAATAAAATGGGCTATGAGCTGAAAATAAACGAGGACTCACGAAAGAGCTTCGTGGCAAATGTTTCCCATGAGCTGAAAACTCCCATGACCTCTATCGGCGGCTTTATAGACGGAATGATGGACGGTACTATTCCCGCAGGACAGGAGAAAAAATACCTCGGTATCGTGTCAAACGAGGTAAAGCGTCTTTCGAGAATGGTGGTTTCGATGCTTAATCTGTCTAAAATAGAGGCAGGAGAAATAGAGCTTTCTCCCATCATTTACGATGTCACCGCTCAGGTTTTCGAAACGCTTCTTTCCTTTGAAAAGACTATCAACGAAAAGCACATCGATATAGAAGGCTTCGAGGAAATGGGCTCGGTGCTTATGCGGGCCGATAAGGATCTGGTTCAGCAGGTAATATATAATCTTTTGGACAATGCCGTAAAATTCACTCCCGAAAACGGAACCATAAGTGTTTTTGCGGAAAATGACGGTGAGACTACGACGGTCACTGTGAGAAATTCGGGACAGGGTATTTCCGAGGAGGAGATTTCACGTATCTTCGAGCGTTTTTATAAGGTGGATAAATCCCGTTCCTATGACACCAAGGGTGTAGGCTTAGGTCTTTACATCGTAAAAACCATTATAAATATGCACGACGGTGAAATAACCGCTTCGAGCAAGCAGGGCGAATATACGGAATTTTCCTTCGAAATTCCCTATATCGATGAATAATTAAAGATTTTTAAACTTGTTTTTAATGTAAACAGTTAATCTCTATTCATAAAATCAAACAGGCAAAACAAAAAAAGGAGCAAATTCTTATGAATGACAATGAAAACAGATTTGACGGCTTCGGCGGGGAAGAAAAGACCGAAGATACCACTCCCGCACAGGAAAATCCTTCTCCCTATTTTTCCTTTGATTTTCCGAAGCCTCCCGCATATCATACAGAAGAAAAACCGGAGGAGCCGAAGACAGAGCCTGCCTTTAATCCCTATGCACCTCCCGTAAGCAGCACCTACCATTACACACAGGCAGATATGCCCTCACATGAGGAGCCTGCTCAGCAGCCTCACCGAACCTATCAGCCTCAGCAGCCCTTTAACTTCGGCACTCAGCCCACCTATCAGCCTGTGCCTGAGGAGCCTAAAAAGCAGGGCAAGGGTAAAAAGATCGCTGCAGTGATAATAGTTCTCTGTCTTATCGTGGGTGCGGTAGCTATGGCTATCAGCTTTTCTGACCACGGAGTAAGCGTGAAAAATCCTCAGGTCGAGACCACAGCTCCGGCAGAAAACACTACCTCGTCCGACACGGTCTATGCCACTACACAGGCAGGAGCCGTGGATCAGTTTAATTCCGTTATCGTAGCCGAAAAGGCAAGGCCCAGTGTGGTAGGCGTTATGACCTATAATCAGGGGCAGCTCGACGGTGAAGGCTCGGGCGTTTTATGGAAGGAAGAAAACGGCTTTACCTATGTTATTACCTGCGCTCACGTTATAAATTCCAAGGGCGTGACCTTCGGTATAATGCTCGAAAACGGTAAAACCTATGAGGCAGAAATGGTGGCGGCTGATACCAGAACCGACATCGGTGTGCTCAAGGTAGAGGCTACAGGTCTTCCTCTGGCTGAGATAGGTAATTCGGCCACCCTTAAAATCGGTGAGCCCATCTATGCTATCGGTAATCCCGGCGGCAGCGCATTTTTCGGCTCTGTGACAGACGGTATAGTGTCATCTATCGACCGCTCTATTTCATCCACCTACACTATGACGGTAATTCAGCACAGTGCTGCCATCAATCCGGGTAACTCGGGCGGAGCACTGGTAAACACTTCGGGACAGGTTATCGGCATCAATTCCTCAAAAATAGCCGACACAGACTATGAGGGTATGGGCTTTGCAGTGCCTATGTCTATCGCTCTCCCTGTGGCACAGGCTCTCGTTCAGTATAAATATGTTCCTAACAGACCTAAGCTCGGCATCGAATATGCTGCAGTGAGCTCCTATCAGCTTTACAGTATGGTCGTTTCCATAAAGGGACTTCCTCAGGGCTCTCTCGTTATCGCAGGCATTTCTGCCGACAGCTCACTGGCAAACACCGAGGCAGAGGTAGGCGACCTTATTATCGGTGTAAACGGTAAGGAAATGAACGACTCAAGCGTTCTCCTCGACCTTATCGAGACCGGAGCGGTAGGCGACACTCTCACTCTCACTCTCTGCCGCATCGAAAGCAGAACCTATAAAACCTCTACCTTTGATGTAACCATCACCCTCGTGGAGGATAAGGGTACATCCGCAGAAGAGGAGGAGACCACCACCGATCCTTACAGTGGCGGATATTATCACGGCGGTGCCAGTGATTTCGAGGATTTCTTTAACGATTATTTCGGCTTCGGCTGGTAAGATAAAACGATATAAAAAGTGCGGTCACGGATGTAGGTCCGTGACCGCTTTTATGTAGGTTGGTAAATTAGAGGTTAATAGCTTTCTAAGTTGAGGCAAAGATTATAAAATCTATTTTTTTTACGTCGGAAATAGTTGTGTGATTTTGGAAATTATCATCAAACCAATTAATCCATTCCTTACACCTTTTTGATGACAAAAACTGATTATACCATTGGCATAGATTAATCCAGTCATGTCTGATTTTTTCACATTCCGATGTGCCTCGAGGTGCAGGGCTTCCATACATTCCCTTGCTTCGTCCCCACCAGAATTCAACTTTCTCTTCTTTAGACAAATATTCTCTGATTTTACTGTCATAAATTGGAGATGATGGATTTCTTGTATGAAGCAATTTGCTGCTCAGAGAAAATTCAAAGCCATGTTGGCCCATTTCTTCTTTTAAGTCAGATATTATATCTATTAAATCGTCTGTCGGCGAGATGCTTTGGAGCTTTTTAAAGTAAGGGATACTATTGCTTGGTTTTGTCATTACTGACCATCTTGCTTTCAAATAGAAATCATAAAAAACTGCTTTGAAATCTTCGCTGTTTGTTTGCCAGTTTTCCATTATGTATTGATACTCACACAAACCTATATTAATAGTTAATTTTTGTCTTGGCGTAATACTGTTTACTTCTATAGGCATAAAAACCTCCGCAATACTTATTTTCAAGCTGATTATATCACACAAAAAATCAAAATACAATCGTGTGCGGTTTCGTCAGTAAAAATCAAGGCGTAGCCTTGTATGTTATCCGTCTCAAGACGGAATGTAATCATCCCGTAGGGATGTATGTAATCTTTTCGCAGAAAGGTATGCAATCAATCCGAAGGAGAAATGCACCTACGGCGATGCCATACACGCTTTGCGTGATTACATACGCCTGGCGGCGATTACATTCCAATCCTTTGGATTGAATAAAAAAATCCTGTTCCGATGTATGGGATTGCTAAGGACAGTTTATAAAAACATTAATTATATACCGTGCATTGCAGAAGGAAAAGAAGTAACCAAGAGAGAGTAATATCTTTCTTGGCTTTTCTTTTATATTACAATCTACACATTGGGTTAACCACTTGTTATAAGGTGGAACAAATCCACCAAGTACAGCAGATATTTTTATAAGTAAAAAAACAAAAATTAAGTTTATATGTTTCGTATACAATTTTCTTATGAATGGTATGAATAAATTTAGCAATATACTTTTAATAGAGGTTTGTTCACATATAATTAAACACCACCAATAAACGATAAACGTTAATCGGCGGTGTTTTCAATTATTGAAACATATTATATATTCGTAAAAACTATATATACACTCTTTATTATTTGTTGTTTTCTGTGCTAGTTATTTCTTTTAAATAACCAGCTTGAACTAATTCTTTAGCTGTCATAGGCTTTCCTTGATCATTTTTAAGAGACGAAACATACTGGTATGTCTTGTCGAAAGATACACCATCTAAAAAGTGTTGATCATTGATAACACTTCTTTTCATTGGCAAATCTTTAATAACCTCATAGATTTTTTGCTCACGTTTTTCCTGAATATCCTGAAGTTGCAAATTTTCGTATTTAGTATCAGGATCACAGAAGTAACTACCCGTTTTCGCAGGATGACTCCATTGACATATAACCGGTCTGTCCGATGCTTCAAGAACAACATTTTCAGTTGTTCCTTCAACGGCATCCGATTTCCAATTAACATGGTGAAAACCTTCTTTTTGATACTTTTTATCATCATAATCTAAAACTTTATTACTTACATATCCCGGATCATCCAATTCAATATCAAAAAGGTCACCCAGTTCGTCTTCTGATATTGGGTTATTATCAATCTCATATCTGATACCGTTTTTCTCAAATTTGACTATATGACGATCACTTTCTGTTGATGTATCAAGTGAATCTTCAACATTTTTACCATTGTTGTCAACAATGGCATCGGATTCTTTCGCTTTATGTTCGTTCTTAACCGCAAGCGAACCAGGCATTGAGTTTTCGCCAACTGAGCCCTCAGACTCAGTTGGTTTAAACTCACCGGAGGCTTCATAATCCTCTGTTAAACTCGAGTGATATTTTGAACCGTCAGTTTTATATTTATCTAACAATTGTTCAAGTTTAGTTAAAGAAGAATCTGATTCAGCAACATCTTCATATCTTTTTTCGATTTGGCTTTTTTCAACGCCTTCTTGAAAAAGCCTGTCTTTAAATCCCATAATTCATTAACCGGGAAGAGCCCATCTTATAGCCAATTTAAATAACCACCAAGAGAATTTGAAACTCAGTCGCATCCAACCGCCAACTATATTACCGATTGTAACGTATAGCTGTTCTTTCTTCTCTCTTTTTCCGGTTAATTCATATTTGAATATCTGCCAATAAGGACGCTTGCTAACCTTATGAAGCTGAATTCCGCAATAGAAGCCACCGGCAGACAAAGCGCCCACAAGAAGTGAACCAAGAAGTCCTCCTAAGAAAGCAAGGAACCCTTCACCTGAGAAAAGTGCCATAAAAGACATAACAAAATATACAACCGCAGGAACAGCATAGCAAGCTGAAGCGAAGAATGTCCAACGGATATTGGCCTTATTGTCCTCATTGTATACAATCTCGCCAAACTGTCTTGTATAATCAAGGTGAGCCTTTATATCTTCATCAGCGAAAATGCTTGCTGCTTTTTCGGAAACTTCAAGGCATTCGTCATATGCTTCCTGGCTAATAAGAAGACTTGTGCCACTCTCATCTTCAACAAACAATCTATAAGTGTAAGAAATCATATCAATTGCGCAAGATTCTCTGAAATCTTCATCTGTAGGATGAGCATTTATATAATCATCGCAAGCCTTATAAGCCATTTCTCTGTTGCCCATGCAAAGATAAAGATAAACCTGTTCACAAACAGCAAGCGAGCTTTCAGCATCAATTTCAAGCATGCGATTGATAAATTCTTGTGCTTTCTGAATGTCGTTATTGCACATATTGTAATAACGTGAAGCCAACTGCAAAGCATTCAAATCATTCGGATGTACATCAACGCATTTATCTACAGTTGCAATAGCCTCGGAATTACGATCAGACATATAATAACTACGAGCAACATATGTATACAGCCTTACTTCCGAAGAACCTGATGAAATAAGCTCCTGACATTTGCGGATAACGCCATTAAAATCACCCATAGCAAACATTTTTTCAATCTCAGCATAAACATCATCAGCAACTTCATATGATGCAGCATCCACTCTACCGGCAGTAATTGCCAATTCAAGCTTTTCATCATATTCTACACGAGTTTCCTTCTTTCGGAAGATATTGTTAGCAGCGTGAATTCTTTTCTCTTCTTCCTGAAGCCATGTCAGTTCTTTTGAACCATTTGCACAAGATGATAATGATGCTATCATCTGACGAACTTTGTTAAGATTTGTTCTGAGCACTTCTTGTATCTCTTTTTCAGAAGCATTTTTGTTCAGCTTGAAGTGAACGTAGTAATCGAATACATTTTCAGTAAGAACCTGTGATTTTTTTGACTTGAGTTTTTTTGCCATTGTTTGATAACCTCCTGTATTATCCGATATTTAATTTATGTATGTTTTCAGCAGACTTTTCAACCTGCTCCTCAGTCATGTTATGTTCTTCTCTGTTGATAGTGATTTCACCAAGATCAACATTTTCGTCTAAATCAATTGCACGTACATGAATAATCTGATTTTCATCGCAACTGACAATAAAACGAATAGGAACAAGTTTATTTCGAGGACGCAAATTTAATTCCGCCTGACCGATAACCGTAACATACTCAACTTCTTCAAATTCACCTTGCGTTACAGTAAGCGCTATTTTTTCCTGATAAGGATTTACCGTGCTAAAATTATCATTGACTATTTCAGCGGGCACTTCTGTATTTTTGGGCATCAGTATTGAGTTGACTTCTTTCTGTAATTCCATGCTGTAAACTATAATTCCAATACCGTGACTTGTTACATCAACAAACTTAAACTGCTTTTCGATTTCAGGTAATACTACATCTGCTGTTGCATTATTTGTAAATTGCTGTGCATTACTAAAAGTGTTACTGTTTTGAGGTTGCTCAAGACCTCTTTTGGCAAGTTCAATTACATGAAAAGCAGCACCTATAGCAACAGCCTCGTCGGGATGCACATCAGAAGAAGGATGGATGCCTGTCTGTTCTTCAATAATACTTGTTACAGCGGGAATTCGACTTGAACCACCGACCAAGAGTATTTTATCAATATCCCCATAAGTGAGTTTCGCTTCGTTTAAAGCACCTTGCATAATACTCATTGTTGTGTCAAGAATATCGCTGATAGCTTCTTCAAAATCTTCTCTGTCCAGTTCACATTCAAAAATATCATCACCGAACTCAAGAGATATTTCCGCTGTCATACTTGTTGAAAGAGTTTTCTTAACTTCCTCAACTTCAAGCATAACCTTTTGCTTATAGCGAGGATTTTTCTCTATGTCAATTCCCTCGTCAAAAGCCGCTTCCTTAATCATATTGTAAACTACCATATCGACATCGTAACCGCCAAGCTGATGATCGCCGTTTGTTGAAATGACACGAATGTTACCATTGTCGATTTCCAATACGCTAACATCAAATGTACCGCCACCGAAATCGTAAATCATAACTTTTTGAGTCTTTTCGATATCCTTACTTACTCCGAATGCAATTGCTGCCGCAGTAGGTTCATTAATAATACCCAACACATTAATACCTGCAATCTGAGCGGCATCCTTCGTAGCGTCTCTTTGAGGGTCTCCAAAATATGCAGGAACCGTAATAACTGCGCCCAGAATCTCTTCTCCTAATGCAGCTTCTGCATCATCTTTTAATTTCTTAAGAATAATTGCAGATATTTCTTCCGGACGATATGATGTTCCGTCCGGTGCCGTAAAAGTATATGTGCTTTCACCCATATGCCTTTTTACAAATGCCTCATATCCTAAAGGCTTTGCCGTGCTTTTCTTTTTTGCAGTCTTACCTACTATTGTTTTTCCATCCTCAAACAGAACCGACGAAGGAGTTGTATTGTCTCCTTCTCTATTCCTTATTATTTGCGGATTTCCTTTGTCATCAATGTATGAAACAGCACAAAATGTTGTTCCAAGATCGATGCCAATGTATTTACCCATAAACACCCTTCTTTCTAAGTTTATTTAACCAAACAATTTTGAAAAGAATCCCTTTTTCTCTGTCGATTTATTTTCCGACGGCTTTTTTCTTCCAACGAAAATCCGTATTCTTTTAGTTATTGTTTCTTCTCTGTTCTGTATAACCAGAACAGTTTCACCGATACTTACAGCTTTAAGTTGTGTTCCGATAATATTTGCAACCCTGACATCCATGCAAGCATATTTAAGTTTAGAATCAATGCATATATCGGGAAACGGTTTCGCAGAAATATTAAGACTCTCTCCCGGTGCAAGGTATACGTCGCTCTCATCCACAATAATATCTTTAATGTGTGGCAAAACATAAATCATACAGCTGTCACTCACATTACCGGCTATAACCCGTATAACACAATCACCTGTTTTAACAGCCTTTATATTTCCGTTGTCATCCGTCTGAACAATGGAGTCGTCTTCAGTTTCAAATATGATTTCGCTCACATTATCTGCATTTACCGGCTGAAACGAGTATTCTAACGAATATAAATCACCTTCACCCAAAAAGATTTTGTTTTCTTCCATACACAACTCAGTTATACGATTTCTTTGAATTACTGTATATACCAGTTCTGCACAGGGTTTATTTTCACCCTCGCGATACACATAAAGAGTAGCACTACCGGATTTAAGACCCTCAACTCTCATGCCATTGCACTTAATAATTCCTCTTGGTTTAGAATCAAAAATGAACTCCGTTTTACTGAACTCATAACCATCAATGTCAGCATCAAAACTTATCTGCACACTATGACCAACCTCAACAGTTAATGATTCAGGCTTCGGAATAACGCGAAGAGAGGTACTGAGCAAACATTCAACATCATCTTTGAACCGTGATTTTATATCGCTCGACAAGCCTTCAACAGTCTGAGTGAAAATCTTTCCTAACGGACCTACGATGAAACATGTAAAAATTGTATTGAACAAATTCTCCCTTGTTGTCTCATAGCACAATGCTTCTCCGATTTTTTCAACAAAACCGTTTTCCTGCCCTATGCATACTATAAATCCGCTAAACAAAGAAAGGTTTTCTGTTGCTATGTTTTGATCACCATTTTGACAAATAATAAAGGTGATATCACCGTTTAATCTGTTTTGCATAAATTCATTATATGTTATAGCAACAATTTCCACATTACAGTATAAATTTTTAATCTCAATCTGCTTCAACTCGGAGCACAATGACGCCACTTTTTCAGGAACGATGAAAATGGCTGTGCATTTTTGTTGTCTGTATCCTTTTAAACCGTTTGTTTTAATTAAACTGTTCAGATTAGCCATTCTTTCTATCAACGTAGTTTTTCTGACAAAACCTGAAGAGGTGTATTGAATACAATATGGTGTTTGAGCGGCAATTGCCCTCATAATATCAGTCTCTTCTTTGCTTGACTTGAAATGAAGAGAAAAAGATGATGAGTTCAATTCTGCATAAATTGCGGGCAAAATCTTATCACACCAATAAACAAAAGGTTCATCCATAAATTTTTCAAGACCGCTGTAAACCGACACAGCTTCACCGTTAATTAAAATCTGCAACCGCTGTAAATAAGGGTTGTTAATTATTTCAACACTTGTTGACATATTCAAACTCCTTTAAAAACTATTTGGTCATGTGCCGGAATCAATAATACTTATATCTCCACTTTTTAGAAGTCCGTATACAACACTGAGCTTTGAACCGTCATCACCGTTCTTGGTTTTATAAGCAAGCATATATTCTACAGCACAACGCTTTTCTTCAGCTGTTACAGTTACATATCTGTCCAAAACACTTTCCAGCAAATGGACCCATTCACTGCAATATTTTCTCTGTTTTCTTATTAGGGTAAAAGCCTCTTCCTGGTCTTTTTCACCTATTGCAAGAAACTTTGACATGGTATAAATGTTTTTATCGGGAATAACATTAAACAACGCATCACAAGCAATCATTTCCAACAATAAACGACCAATAAATTCTTCGCTTAATTTTAATGACTGCAGACGATAGTTCTTGAACAAGTCTATAATTTCCATCAATTCCTGTTTGCGATCAGCCTCAAGATTCGAAGTTCTGATGATTTTTCCTAACGGGAGTGCAGAATAGCTATTTTCTTTAATTTGCCTAATAAACTCTTTTACGAGACAGCTTCTTACAAAAATCATCATACTTAAGTTTTCGTACTGCAATTCTGCTTCATATTTTCTAGCATCCCATAATCCAACCTTCATAAGAACAGGTGTAAGCCAACCTTTTTGCATTACCGCAGCAACACCAACATTAAGACGAGAAAGTTCTTTTGTTTGCTCTTCATTAAGAGAAAGAGCACTGCCAAGTTCTTCACACGCATCTTTAGAAGGAGTGTTCATAATAATTTTTGTAGCAGTATTTTCAACTGCTGAACTGTCAACAGCCAACGGAGACTGATCTATGATAAGAAATCCTTCACCGTACGTACGCATTTCTTTAATAGAATTACTTATCATTTCAACTGACTTGCCAACAAGGTTGGCACCTTCCTGATTCTGATCTTTGCTCGTGCGTTTTAATAACGCATGAGCTTCTTCAAGAACCGTTATATGCTTAAGATTGCTGTCATGGCTTGAAACTTTACCGAGTTTTCGCTGAGACTTTCTGTATTCATTAAGTCTCATTATAATTACGCCCATCAGAAGAGCGACAGTTTCATCTGAACCTACTTCACTAAGATCAATCAATGTGTTCTGGTCAAACATTTCTTCATCAGAAATACCTTCGCTTTTTCTGAAAATCATACCGTTTATACCTGTTGTCATTGCCTGAACGCGGGTGAGTAAGGCTCCCTTATAGTTGCCTTTTGATTCAGCCGAATAATCTGAAGTATTGATAATATCTGGTAAGGTTTCCAACACATCCTCAAAAACTGGATACTTGTGATCGCAGATTTCTTCAATCCATATAGAATTCTGGATATCCCAACCACATTTTACATATGCGTTTACAACTGCCTCCTTTAAAATGGCAGGCATAGCAGCATAAAGCGGCCAAGCTGCACTGAATATCTGTAAAACTTGCTCAATATGAGAAAGCACATGAATTTTTTCAGGGAACTGAAACGGATTTATTCGAAGCAGTCTATATGTTGTAGCATCAGTTGTAAAAATATTAACCTGCTTTAGATTACCAAATACCTGCTTGTATTCACCCTTAGCAGGCTCGATAACCATCATCTTTATCCCTTGTTCAAGAAGCTTATCCAACAAATTATAAGTGGCGTAAGATTTACCCGAACCTGAAGAGCCAGTTATAAAACAATGGGACGAAAAAAGTTCCGCATCCATAACAACAGGAGTATCCTTTTCTTCAATACCCATGTGATAAATATTACCAAAACTGATTGTCTTTTTAGGCTTCTTGTTTTCATAGACAACAGCCCTGCCGAATTCTGCCATTTCCTGAACAGCAACGCCTGCAACAGATTTTCTTGGGAATCCTAACAACAGAGCCAATTCGTTACCGCTTACTAAAGAAGCAGGTGTTACATACTGTCTGCTATACTCATCTGTAAATGTAATCTGCGCACGAGGATGCACAAGGTGTTTTACATGATCATAAATCAGACGGATATTGTTTGCCTGCATTCGGTTACCGTTCCAAACATTTACATGAGCCTGTTCAACAAGGGATTGTTCACCCGTCATTACCGCTTTATATGTTGTAGCAGCTAAAACAGATGTTGCAATTTCGTCAGAAAAGAAATAAGCAGCAGATTCCCACAAGCCATAAGATTCTCCTTGGTTCAAGCGTGCTATTTGTTGTTCGATTTTCTGCAATAAATCAGTGATGCCTTTGTTCTCAAAATTGATAGTTTTAGTTTGCGATGTTCCTTTGGTATCGCTTTCACCTTCATTTGTTCCATCGGTTTCTGTGCTGCCAACACTGTTAGAAATTGAATTAGAAAAAGAAGTTCCCGAGGTGTAAGATGAAGATGTACTTCTTGAAGTACCACTGTTTGAACCCCAATTAAAACTTGAACCGTCACCAGAGGAACCGCCACCGAAACTAGAGCCACTTGAACTTCCATAAGATGTTCCGTCAGTTTTAGAACTGGATGTACTGTTGGAATTAGTAACGCTTTCATTTACAGACTTTGAAAATGATCTGGTTACACCGCGATTTACAGAGTGGCTATCATTTTCTCCATAAGCGTACGAAAGCTTTGCATGCGGTGTCAAAGTAGAATACATTTCCTCAAGACCATGACGCCTGTTAGTTATAGCCTCATCACCTAAAGGTGTAGCCAACAATACAGCTAAATAGTCTCTACCCTTTAATGTATTGATTAGCTTTTCTAAACCTTGAATAAATTGCTCTCGTTCCTTTTCTTTATCTCTTATAGATGGAACCATAGAAACAGTAGCTAAACCGCGAATCATTTCCTTACCTGTTTCACTTATACCGATTTCACTGAGCGTTTTCTCCGTTTCTTCTGAATTCAACCCCTTCAATTCTATTCCGGGAAAATTACCTCTGAGAGTTGATTCAAGAATGCTACCTGCAAGAGGTGCTGCATCGTTGGATCTTACCGCAAAATAGAAATTAACACCTTTGACAGAACCTTTGATAATAACAGCCAATGTAACCGAAAGGTTGTATAAAGAATTGTATACACTGATTAACTTATCAAGTACATCTTCATTTGGGTCAAAAACTACCTTTGATAGTTCATACATTCTGATTTTTTGCGGAAGACAAATTTCACTTCTTTTTCCGTCAAGAATATCTGCCCTTGAAAACTCGTCCAAATAACCTTTATTGATAAATACATTTGCAACTTGAAAACCTTTTTCTAATGCCAGCAAATTTTCTTGTCGTTCTTTTTCGGCTTCCGCCAGTTTTAAACTTTTTTCATAGGTAACCATAAGTAAAGCCTTTCTTAATCATCGTATAATGTTCTGACTCTTTCGTTATCGTCCTTTGTTTCTTCTTTTTTGTTTTCCTGTGCCTCTTTAAATTTTGCTGCAGCATCTGTTTCAATATGATTATCACTATTATCAACCTTCAAACTATCAAGGAAAGAATTTGATTTTGTTTCAGATTTTTTCTTGTCGGTGTCTGACAATGGAGCATCGGGGGTTCTCTCTTTATCCATATCAGGCTCATTATTCATAACATCGTCATCATCTTCTGAATCGTCCGAAGCTTCATCAGTTGTATCGTTTTTCTCATTATTGACAGCATCTTTAAGAGAATCAGTTAAATTGCCTATTTCTTTCATCAGAGCATTCCGTTCAGCGGAATCCTCTGTACTATTTAATTTGTCTATTTTGTCCTTTAACTGGTTCTGAATATCTTCAACTGAAGTCTCTTTATTTTCTGTGTTATCGACCTCATTCGATTCGTCAGAAGTGTAATCATTCTCTTCTGCCTCTTCAGATTTTTCAGCAGACTCTTCATTTTTATCATTATCTTCTTCATTTTCCGTCTTATCATTTTTATCTAACGATGCTTTCATATCTTCAATTTCACCCATAATTTTATTTTTCTCATTTGGGTCATCAGTATTGTTATAAGCATCTATCTTGTCTTTTATCTGAGATTTCACATTGTCGGATGAACTTTCATCGTTTTCTTGTGATTCTTCGTTATCCTCAGAATCTTTATCAGACTCTTCTCCCTCGTTCTTTTCATCCGTATCTTCGTTTTCGGCTTCGTCCTCCATTTCATTCATTTCTTCATCTTCAAGTTCATCAGAATCATCTTCATTTTCATTTTTGTTATCTGAATCTTCTTTACCGGAGTCAGCGCCTTTGAATTTATCCATCATCGCCTTTAACTTATCAAGCATGCTTTCTTTTTTATCCGCATCGTCATCTTTTGTCTTTTCGGTATTTTCGCCTTCTTGGGCTTCTTTATATTTATCTAATAGAGCAGACATTTTTTCTTGTGATTTTTCTTCCTGTTCCATCCCAGAGTCATCATTTTCAACATTATCAACTTTTTCTGTGTTTTCCATTGAACTGCCTCCGGATTTTTCTACACCATCAAATCCCATTAATAAAACCTCCTAATTCTTGCATATTAAAAATAGCAGTCTTTTGAAATTATTTTCGTGGAATATCCAATTCCAAGAAAAAAGAGTGAAGAATCCCTATAAATCAAGGTTTTGTTCACTCTTTGACCATTATTTTTGACCACAAATGGCGACCATTGCTTCCATTTGTTTTCTCTTGTGCTCTAATGATGAATGTACATAAGTTCTGAGAGTAATATTAACATCAGAATGTCCCAATATTTCACTCAGTGTTTTAGCATCCATTCCCGACTCTATACAACGGGTTGCAAAAGTATGACGTAGTGCGTGAAAATTTATATCATCTAAATTTGACTCTTTGAGTTTCTTTTTAAAGAAATACTGTACTTATTGGTGTGTTCCTAACAACCGGAACTAAATGTTTTTCTATTATTCTGCAATATTTTGAATAAGTTGATGGTTTAAGTTTTATTCTGTTGTTCTCAAGCCACAGAAAAAGTACTTCACGAAAAAGTAAACTTTTGTTTTTGTGAATATCTGTATCCGCATCAATACTACTTGATGCAGTAATTAATTTTTGTTTTACTTCTAAATACGATTTTCCATACACAGAAGCATACTTTGCTTTGCCATAAATATCATAGTTTTTAATGTATCTGCCTTCCCATCTTCCGTCTTTTCTTTTTCTGATGTTTTCACCTCTGCGTGGCATAATAACCAAGCCTCCTTACCACTTTTTTGACCCCGAATAGCGATAAAATCGCAATTATTAAGTCACTTTAATTATACAATTTGATAACAGATAAAATTTTTCGACATATTATTATGTAATTTTTTATTAAATATCTTGATTTTATTGTTGCAATTTGCTAAAATTGTGCAAATAAATCGTTTCTTGGAATTGGATATTCCACGAAGAAACAAATCCCTTTTGATACTGTATAATTATCATTCAAAGTATAAGATTGATTATATGTGATGTCGAATGTGTGGATTGTTATATAACATCAGCCCCGTTAAGATTGCAGATTTCTGCTTTCTCAACGGGGCTTTTTTATTTAAGGAAGGATGCAATAATTCAATAATACTCAAGAAATTTTTGTTGCGAATAATATTAAGTAAACATAAAAGGCCGGATATCTCTTTATAGATAATGCTTTATAGCTATGTTACGGATTTTAATTTTCACTTGTTACTCTATAATGGGTGATTTTGCAAAAGTAATCTTCTTGCTGAAATCAGTGATGTACTCATTAAGCCAAGAAAGGAGAAGATAGGAAATTGGCGACAACAGGATTCTGGCCCGTAAACAGGTGTCTTTGACGGTAAGTTAAATAAATCGTTGCTACAGCAGTTTAAAGAAATCATACTAACAGAACAATTCGCATAAAATCACACATTAGTTAAGCGGTAGTCGGGCATTGTATAATGGCGTTGCCTAATGCAATGCTCGGCTTCCAGAAAGGAGTTTTAAATTATGGCAAAGAAAGCCGAGAAAAATATTGATGAAAAAATAACCGCATTATACTGCCGTTTATCTGTTGATGATATAAAGGATAAAGACAAGGACAAAGAGAACAAGGATTCAGAATCCAACAGTATCACTAATCAAAAACGTATTCTTGCAGACTATGCCAAAAAGCACGGATACAAGAATACAATGTTCTTTGTTGATGACGGCATCTCAGGCACAACCTTCGACCGACCTGACTTTCAGCGTATGGAGCGTATGATAGAGGCAGGCGAAATTGGTACTGTAATTGTAAAAGACTTGTCCCGTTTTGGTCGTGAGCATATATTGTTTGACCACTATACTCAGGTGCTTTATCCGTCTTTAGGTGTGAACTTTATATCTATTCAGGAGAATGTCG
>SVPD01000007.1 GCA_015066045.1 Oscillospiraceae bacterium | reverse complement strand
GCTGCTGCCGAAACAGAGTAGCGTTATTCTATCACCCTTTTCCGTCTTTGTCAACAGTTTTTCGATAAAATATTTGGATATTTTGCACTACTGACTCTCTTTTTGTACTCCCTTCCGGGTGTTTTTGGGGCTCACCTCATTTTCTACACTATATATTGTATTGTCCCTCGCTTTAGTTCGGTAAATTCTATATAAAGTATATTAAAAAATAGAGGCGGCCTTTAAGACCGCCTCTATTATAACTTCATTTAACTCTTCACAAATGTTTTTGTATTTTTATAACCGTACGATGAATAGTATTCAGAATTATTATTTCTGAACTTTAACAAAACGGCGGTTTCCTTCGTATAGTCAGGATTTGCTCTGGTTCCTAACAGGTAAACCTTAACCGTCTTTCCTGCAGGAATGTCAATATATTTACCATCGACTGCTTTTGCGCCCTCTGCACGTGCAATAAACACATCAAGTGTTTCATATTCTACGAAAGCCTTTGAGCCGTCAGCATACATCCTGAGGGTTGTCGAGCTATTATTTTTTATGGTAACAGGCAAAGCAGAGCCCTTGATTTCTTTTTTAGGAAGAGTTACGGTTACTTTGGGATTGTAGTACAGTTTCACCGACTTCACATCGGAATAGGGACCATACTGCACAACGCCACCCTTTTCGGAATACCCTCTTATTTTGAAATAATAGGTTTCATCCATTTTGAGCTCTGTTATGTTTACTACACCGTTCTCATTATATTCATCCGGTCTGTCACCGACATAAGCGCCTGCACTTCCTGCTACAAGCTTTTTCCATTTGCCTTTAGAACCGACCTTACAATAAAGCTGATATTTGCTGGGTTTATCCTTGAGTAAAGAAACGATCATAGCTTCCCTGTCAAAACCACCCACCTTTATCTCCTTTATTTTAGGCTTACCCATTTTACCCAAATAATAATCTTCAGACATCGCACTTTTAATCGTCTTTTTGGAAGATAACTTCTCATAAGCTCTTATACTATAATAGTAGCTTCTCTTCACATTATCAGTATACTCTAATTTTTTTGATGCCTTGACGGTTGCTATTTTCTTCCATGAATCTTTTTTGTTTTTCTTTCTGTATACGACATAATAGTCCGCACCCTCTACTTTTTTCCATCCGAATGTAACCGATGTCGGTGTAGATGTAACTTTTTTATTGAAAACCGGTGCAGATAGAGTTATATAAATTTTAGTGTAAGAAGACATCGCACCCGAAACTGAACCGACATACGCCCGAACTTTATAATAGTATGTTTTTCCTGCTTTTGCTTTTTTGTCCGTATAGGTCAGTTTACCTTTTTTATGTGTGTATATCTCTTTATATTCACCTTTTTTTGACGTTGCTCTGTAAATCTTATACTGCGTAGCGCCCGGAACCTTAGCCCACTTTATAACAGCAGTCTTATTTTTAAGTGTAACCACAGGTTTATCAGGCTTACCAACGATTTTCACTTCTACCGAAAGACCGTTTTTATCGTAATCGCCTTCGACTGTAGTGCCATAACAGTAAGTATAGGATTTGACGGTATAGCTATAGGTTTTTCCGTAAGCAGCCGTATTATCTGTATAAGTTAATTTATCTTCAACTCTTGCTATCTCTTCCCAGCTTCCTGTTCCTTTTTTTCTGAACACAAGACAATAATCAACCTCTTCAGATAAATCCCAGCTAATCTTCACTCCCTTCGATGTGGAAGCAATGCTTTTAAGCGCCGGCGTAGAAGACGGATTTTCAATCTTATAGTATACAGTACATTCACCGCTATATCTGCCGAAGAATTTAACTACATATTTATATGTACCCGGCTTTTTAGGATTAGAGGGTTTCTTAACCGTGTATCCGTATACCTCCTCAATCTCATTGCCGTCAGCATCATAAACAGTATAATCGGGAAAGGCTTTTCCGTTAAAAAAATGATACTCCGTTCTCGAAAGCTTTACTCCGCCAATCTGTCTTATAATTGCTTTGTCTTTTTCTGCCATACACACACTGCATCTTCTGAGCGTATAGCCGTCTGCATTTACTGTAGCAGGCACTATTACGTCTTCATAGCTATGTTGTTCACATTCAGGCAAATCAGCTTCCTGTGCATTAGCACTCACGGCAGAAAGAAGTAAAACAATCATCGCTAAAACTACCATTGCCAAAATCTTTGTTTTTTTCTTCATACAAACAACCTCCTTATTTGTTATCTCCTTGATTTTAATATAACATATATTTTTTTATTTATCAACATAGCATTTACATATTAAACCGTGCTATTACCGTCTATGCTGCTTATTGTATTTATTTGTTACCGCTTCTTAATTATAGCCCGTTTATGGGCAATTGTCAAGAGACGTTACATATTTTACAATTTAGTTGAGGTGATACTCTTGATTAAATATGACAGACTGTGGAAAACAATGAAAGAAAAAGATATATCCCAATATGCCCTCATCCATAAATACGGTATGAGCACCGGCCAGCTTGACAGACTGCGAAAGAATGCAAACGTAAACCTTTACACTCTTGACAGACTGTGTGAAATCCTTAAATGCAATCTTGAGGATATAGCCGAATATGTGCCCAACGAAAGCTAAAAGACAGACTCTCTTGCCCGAAAGTCTGTCTTTTTTTATTATACGCTTATTTTGAAATAGTACCCAAATAATCCTCTATCATATCGACCATTTCGGGATTAAGATTAACGATGGGAAGGTCGAGAAGCTGACGGAGAGTGAAGGGCTTGACGGCAAACATCAGAGGACTTCTGAGAAGCTTGCCTGCAGCGCCGCCTACCATACCGAGAATGTCCTCGCTCTTAAGAAGGTCGCCGATGGTGTCGTCAAGAGAATAGCAGTCGTCTCTCTTTGTACTGTCGCGCTCTACGAACCAGTTGCGCACCATAGATTTGGCATCTCCGGGCATAGTGTACTCTGCGGGATATTCCTCCACACCGGTGATGATGTAGGTTTCCTTGATGTCGCCTGCGGTAATGACAAGCTTGTTTTCGCCTGCCTTGATTTCCATACCCTCAAACACGAAGATACCCTCTGCAGTAACTGTCCTCTGCTTGTTATTAACCTTAATCTGCACCTTGTCGCAGTTCGAGTAAACCTTAAAGGTCTGTGTGCCGATTTTACGCATAGGATATCTGTCACCGACGAGGTGTACGAACTTATCCTCTGCCCAGAATGCCTTGTAAAGCCAGAAGGCGTCCTTCTTGGTCTTTCTGTCGAAGGTGACAAGACCTTTGTTATTTCTTCCCTTGACTCCGCCCTCGTTTCTGATGGCTGAGCCGAAGTCAAACATATTCCAAACATAGGAGCCCCATATCCACTTGTTGGCATTGATGCTCTTAATGTAATGCTCGTGATAAAGAGCCTGATAGCCCTCGGAATAGTCGCCCTGTACGGGAGCATCGCTGAAATAGCCGAGAACACCCTCTGCACCGTATTCGGAAATACCCATCTTAAGGTCGGGGTTTGCAGCGTGGAATTTCTCGAGCCATTCGTCGAGACCGTCGCAGGTCTTCATATACCAGCCGAAGTAGTGGTTGTAGGCAAGAATATCTGTAACTCTGTTCAGCTCCGAGTCGAGTCCGCACATAGTAAACTGAGCACAGGTGGTAGGTCTGGAGGAGTCGAGAAGCTTTGCATAAGCATTGAGCTCTTTTATACCCTCGATAAGTGCTTCGTTTTCGCTGGTGATGGTGATTTCATTCTGAATACCCCAGGCATAAATGGAAGCGTGGTGCATATTCTGCTTGATAAGCTCCTCGAGCTGACTGATGGCATTGTCCTGCGCAGCCTTTGAGAAGCGGGAGATAACGGGAATTTCCGCCCATACGAGGAAGCCCATCTCGTCGCAGAGGTCATAAAACTCCTCGGCCTGCTGATAGTGAGCGAGTCTGATAGAGTTAGCACCCATTTCCTTTATGAGGTCAAGGTCCTCCTTATGCTCTGCCACGGTAAGAGCGTTGCCGATAAGCTCTCTGTCCTGATGGCGTGAAACACCCTTGAGCTTGATATATTCACCGTTAAGGAAGCAGCCATCCTCGGCATCGAACTTAATATCTCTGAAGCCGAAGCGTACTTCGACCTTGTCGATAAGACTGTCACCCTTTTTAAGAGTGGCACGGAGAGTGTAAAGATAGGGGTTTTTCATACCGTTCCAGAGAATGGGAGACTCCACGTGTAATTTCTCTCTGTCACCGGCTGATGCTACGACCTTACCCTCGGCATCAAGAACCTCATAAAGAACCCTGATATCCTTCTGATAATTGCTGATAACGGCCTTTACCTTCACGTCACCGTTTGTTTTGGCGGTAACATAAACGCCCTTACTGCCGCAGTCGTCGAGAGAAAATCTGGTCTCGGGAACATCGGTGATAAGGTTTACCTCCCTGTAAAGACCGCCGTAGAAGGTGAAGTCTGCGAAGCCGGGATAAACCTTTTTGTTTTCACTGTTATCCACGGTGATTTCGAGGAAGTTTTTCGGAGAGGAAAGGAAAGAGGAAATGTCGAAGCGGAAGGTGGAATAGCCGCCCTCGTGGGTGCCTACCTTTCTGCCGTTGATTTTTACTGTAGCTACACTGTTTGCACCCTTGAGCTCGAGATAGGTTGTTCCCTCATATCTCTGAATAATTCTGGTATAGGTGCAGGCACCTCTGTAGTAGGAGCCTTCATTCATACCCTGACCGTCCAGACCGTTCCAGGTGTGGGGAAGATTTACCGTTTCCTTCACGCCCTCTTTACAGAATACCCAGTCATTATTAAGTGCGATAATCTTTTTCATTTGGTTTCTCCTTTATATTTATAGTATAAATTTATTTTACATAGCAGCTTACTACCTCGCCGATATACATACGGTGGTAGTCCTTTTCGGGATAGTTCTTTCCGTCTATGGTCTCATCGATAAAGCCCTCCGGCTTTATATCCTGATAAGCGACCTTTCTGAGAACAATGATAATTTCACTCTCTTCAAAAGAGACACTGCCGTCGGTCTCCACGGGAGTGAGACCTGTTTCCTTTGCCTTGTCACAGTCTCTGCCACTGTTTCTGCCGCAGAAGGTGAGAGCCTTTCTGTACTCTTCACCGAAAAAGCTGAGTGTGAAAAGCTCATTTTTCTCCATAAATTCATAGGTGTATCTCTGAGGACGGATGAAGCAGAAGCACACATCCTTGTTCCACAGCTCACCCATAGCACCCCACGAGGCAGTCATGGTGTTATAGTCATCACCGATGCCCGCGGTAATGAGACACCATTTGTCGTCGAAAAGCGAAACGGCATTACCCTTAAGCTCTTTAATGTCGATTTTCTTCATAATTTCACCTCGGTATATAATTGTATGCCTGTAAATTTAATAATAGCATAAATAATTTCTTTTGTCCACTGAATTATTCTTTTTTACTTTCAGGTTTATAAAGTTTAATTTTTGTCTTGACTCAGCAGAAACTCAATGCTAAAATTCAGTTATAAAGCAAAAAGGATGATACAAATGAAAAAATCTGTCACCCTCATCGGAATGCCCGGAGCCGGCAAAAGCACCGTAGGTGTTCTTTTAGCCAAATCTCTGCTGGCAGACTTCGCAGACACGGACCTGATTATCCAGCGTGAAACAGGAAAAAGCCTGTGCGAAATAATCGAAAGGGAAGGCACCGAACGCTTTCTCGAAGCAGAAAACAGAATCATCTGCAGCCAAAGCTTTGACAGAGCAGTAATAGCTACGGGCGGCAGCGCAGTCTACGGCGAAGAGGCAATGGAAAAGCTGAAAAGCATCAGCACCGTGGTCTATCTTTCTCTGCCTGTAGAGGAGCTGGAAAAGCGCATAAAGGACATTCACACCCGAGGCGTAGCGATGAAAAACGGTGTCACTCTCAGAGAGCTTTATGAGGAAAGACGGTGTCTTTATGAAAAATACGCAGACATCACTGTAGAATGTAACGGACTTACGGCTGAGGAATGCGTGGAAAAGATTATAAATATGATATAAAAGGAGAAAGTCTTATGGAAGAAAACAAAAAATGGGTAGCCTGCTGGTCTGCCGCTCCCGTAAAGGGCGGTATACATATCGGCCCACTCCATCTGAATAACGGTCTGCTTTACTCTACCGCCAGAACCGTTTTAAGACCTACGCTCAGAGGTGAAAAAATCAGACTCACCTTTTCTAACCGCTACAGTAAAAAGCCGCTCACTATTTCAGGCTGCTCTGTGGCTACGGTTACAGACCTGAAAAAGCACGAAACAGACACCCCCGTTACCGTCACCTTCGGCGGAAAAGAGGAAATTACCATTCCTGCAGGTGAAGATATTACCTCCGACGAGGCAGTTTTCTCTACGGAAGCCCTTAAGGAAATCGCAGTGAACATCTTCGTCAAGGGTGCCGTTATGCGCACTAAGGGGCTTTACGGCAGTGATACCTGGCTTTCCTTCGGAAATCAGACGAAAAACAAGGGCTTTACCCCTATGTGGCATCTTATTCTGAAAACGAGCATTGCCACCCTGCAAACCAATCCCTTCCTCACACGTGTGGACACTCTGGCTGACGGAGACGCTTATGCTATCGTAATCGCAGGCGACTCCACTCTTGCCAACGAAACGCCCTTTCTTTTGGCCGAGAGACTCAAAAGAACGGGCAGAGACAATGTGGCAGTCATTCAGCAGGCCATAGCGGGAAACCGCATCGGCGAAAACGGCAGAGGTATCATAGCCAATCTTTACGGTGAAGCCTTTCTCAGCCGCTTTGACAAGGATATCGTGAAATGTCCCGGTGTAAAAAAGGTTATATTCAAGGAAGGCATCAATGATGTAATTCATCCTCACTCCCTCACCGTAGGCGGCACGCCCATAACTGCCGAAGAAGTAATCGACAGAACCAAAAAGGCCATAAGGAAATGCAAGGAGCAGGGCTGGGAAATTTACGTTTCACGCAAAACCCCCTTCAAGGGCTTCGGCAAGCTTCTGCCTGGCATCCGTGATTTCACCTGGACACAGGAAATACAGGATATCGTAGATGCTATGGACAGATGGATAGCCGAAACTGACGAGCACGACGGACAGATTTTCACCGATTACCTCAGAGACGAAAACGACCGTGAGGTGATGAAAAAGGAGCTGACCAAGGATTTCATCCATTATAATACAGACGGACAGAAAATGTTCGTAGAAAGTATTCCCGAGGAATACCTGTAAAATAAAAAAGCACTCAAAACAGAGAAAAGGTTCTGAGTGCTTTAGTTATTATCGGCTCATTTGCAATGAAAAAATTGACGGAACGGCAGTATGAGTAAAATCAAATATTATCACTTATCTGATAAAACAGTCGCACTGACCGTATCCTCTGTCAAGTCTTTTTTCACATTTTTATTTACATGGAACACAGAAAGCACATCTTCGGGTTCTTTGCTTACGAGCTGGATGTAAATAATTTCAGCCACATTTACCGTGGCAGTAACGGCAATAGCGACAAGCCACACATTCAGCGGCACAAACTGGGCAACAAGCGGAAGCACAAAAACCACACCGCCCAGAAGCTTTCCGACATAAGTGTGCGGAACGAAAAACATCTTGAATCTGCCCAGAGCAATAAAAGCACCGACAAAAGCCAAAGCGAGACAAACTAAAATCCACGCTACAATCCATCCGGGAATAAGCTTCTGCACGATGAGAATTTTAAGAAGTGGCAAATAGGTCATACCGTCGCCGATACTGTCAAGGGCAGCACCGAGCTTGCTCTCGCAGTGATACTTTCTGGCTATTTTGCCGTCGAAAAAGTCCGTAGTCGCACAGTAAAGATATATAACCAGAAATGCGGTATCATAAAAGCTATTGAAAGTAAACAGAAAAGCTGCTACTATTATTCTGCTCGCAGACAGAAGATTAGGCACATATTTCACAAAGTTCTTCATAATTCTCCCCCTTTTTAAACGAAACCTGTAAAACTGTCGCATTAATTATACTTAATTTTTCTTTTCAAATAAAGAGGGTTCTTAAAACTTTTTTATATTGTTCACGATTAGTTTACATTTTAGAAAATAAAAATTAAAACCCGTGCCTTGCGGAACGGGTTTATGCTTTTTATGTGCTTATTATTTGTTTTCCGCAGCAGCGGTTTCCTTTGCCTTCGGCTCGTAGTCCGTGTGGAAAACGGAAGGAACGAAGGGCTTTAACTCCTTGAGCTTGATAACGATGATAAGTGTCTCGACACCTGCGAAGAAAAATACACCGCCGACGATGATGAAGAGAACCTCAAGCGGAACAATATGGAACAGGAAGGGTGAGCTTGCCACGCAGCATCCGTTCAGCTTGCCGAAATAAGTGTGAGGGAAGGTGAATTTCTTAAACTTGATCTGTGCTACTACGGCAGCTGCAGCAAATACGGCAACGGTAACACCGAGTAAAACATAGAACCAACCGGGGATGAGCTTCTGAATAACCAGAACCTTGACAGGAGTGAAGCCGATAAGGCCGTCACCGATGGTGTCAAGAGTAACACCGAGCACGCTGGAAATATTAAGCTTTCTGGCAAGGAAGCCGTCAATAGCATCTGTCGAGCAGAAAATAGCGTAAAGTATCAGGAACTTGGGGGTAAAGTCATTACCCACATCCGTAAGAAGCAGATAAAGAGCTCCCACTATTCTGATAACTGAGAAAAAATTCGCACAGTTTTTTCTGATAAATTCTTTCATTTGTTTTTACTCTCCTTTTTTTGTAAAACGATACAACAAAATGCTATTTTATTATATATCATTAAAAAAAATAAAAAAAGAGTTTCTTTATCTTTTTTAAGAGTATTTACATTTAGTTTACAAATCAAAAACATAGGCTTAAAAGTAGTTTTTTTGTCGGTAGGAAATAAACACATAAAAGCGGCTCTTCGCAAGGAAGCGATGCCTTGCAAAGAGCCGCTTTTGAACCGATGTTTAATCAGAGTAATTTAAGCAAAGGATACTACTCCCATTTCATTAAGCACGAGGCAAGCCATATAGCCTGCATAGATGGCAAGAAGTGCCACACCCTGCCACTTTCTGAATTTGCCCGAAATGATAGTGGGGATTACCGCTACTGCACAGGCAAAAATGCAAACCGGGAAGTCAAAGCTTATGTTCATCTGCTCTACGGGGAGAGCCTTGCCGTCGATGATGGCGCATACTGGAAGAATGAGCGTAAGGTCGATGATGTTAGCACCGACGATGTTACCTACCGACAGACCGGATTCCTTTTTACGGATAGCCGTAAGAGTAGTAACGAGCTCGGGAAGAGATGTACCCAGAGCGATAACGGTAAAGCCGATGATTGCTTCGCTGATGCCGAAGCCCTTGGCGATGGTCTGACCTGAGCCTACGAGAAACTCAGCACCTAACACGATACCTGCAGTACCGAGCACGAAGAAGAGAAGCTTTGAGGGAATTTCTTTCTTTTCGTAAGAGTCGATTTCATCGTTTTCAGATGCCTTTTTACCTTCCACGAGATTACTTATCATAAAGACAAGGAATATGGCCCAAAGAATATATGCAGACCATGTGGGAAGCTCGAGAGAAAGTGAAAGAAGAGTGAGTCCGACGGATGCGGCTAAAAGAAGACCGCCCTTGAGAGTGAAGCTCTTTCTGTTTACGGCTCCTGCCATAGCTACGAGAGAAACACCCATAATGAGAGTGGTGTTAGCCGTAACCGAGCCTACCGCATTACCGATGGCCAGCTGTGCGGAGCCGTTCATGGCAGCTCTGACAGAAACCAGAAGCTCGGGAAGAGTAGTGGCAAAGGATACTACAGTAGCACCTACTACGAATTTGGGGATACCTGTAGCTTCCGCAAACCAGGATGCGGAATCAACAAACCAGTCGCCGCCTTTGATGATAAAGACGAGACCGACCACGAAAATTACCGCGGATACCGCCATAAGGGCGCCGCCGCTCAAAGATCCGAATAATGTGTAACCAAAAAATTCCATAATGTCCTCCGTTTTAAAATTATTTATTTGTGATATTTGGTACCGATAGAAATCTGTGTCGCTCTGTAAATCTGCTCTAAGAGCATAACCCTCGCCACCTGATGAGGGAAGGTCATCTTACTCATCGACAGGCGGAAATCACTCGCCGCCTTTACCCTTTCGCTGATTCCGAAGGAGCCGCCGATAATGAAGGCTATGCTACTGTAGCCCTTGACGGCAAGACTTTCCATTTCCTCGCTCAGCTCCTGACTGGTTTTCTGCTTACCCTCTATACACATGGTATAGACATAAGCACCCTTGGGTATTTTTTCCGATATTCTTTTGCCCTCGCTTTCGAGTGCATTTTCTATCTCCTTCTGAGAGGGGTTATCGGAAAGCTTTTCGGCAGGAAGCTCCACGACACTGAGCCTACAGAGTCCCGACAGTCTTTTCGTATATTCACTGACGGCATCTCTGAGATAGCTTTCCTTCAGCTTCCCGATGCATATAAGTGTGATATTCTGCATATCCTTACCTCAAAATCTTATTATTCCTTCTTTGTTTTCCTTGGCATTTACCTTCAGTATGTAGTCTGTGCCCTCTCTGGCACCCTCGCTTTCCAGTGCGGAAAAGGTAGTCTGATAAGCAAGCTCGGGAAAATTATTTTCCGTGCTCAGGTGTCCGAGGAAAAGTCTGGAGGTACCTTTCTTTATGAGCTTCACTGCCTCCTCAGCACAGGCGGCGTTAGAAAGATGCCCTCTGTCGGAAAGTATTCTGCGCTTCAGATAATAGGGATAGTCGCCGCTCTGCAGCATGGCGATGTCGTGATTTGACTCGAGCATTACCAGCTCCGCACCCATCAGCGCCCGCTCTACCGTGGGAGTGATGATTCCGATATCTGTGGCGATGACCGCCCTTTGTCCGTGAGGGAAAGAGATTTTATAGCCGCAGCTTTCACGGCTGTCGTGAGGAGTTTCAAAGGAGGTTACGAAAAGGTCTCCCGCCTGCACTCCCTCTCTCGGCATAAGCTCAAAGGGGAATTTGCCGTTTACGGTGCCGTTTTCCTCCAGCGCTGACATAGTGCCCTCCGTGGCATAGACGGGTATTTTAAAGGCCGAGGCCAGAACTCTTATACCGCTTATATGGTCAGTATGCTCGTGAGTTACGAAAATGCCGTCGATTTTGGCCGGATCGATTTCTCTGGAAATGAGAGCTTCCTTTATCTTTTTCGCACTTACACCGGCATCGATCAGTATGCCTCTGTCACCGTTACCCAGAAAGGTACAGTTACCCGAGCTCGACGAAAACAAAGAACAGAACTTTGCCATACTTTCCTTCCTTACATAAAAAAGAGTTTGTCAAAATTAACTTCCACAAACTCTTTCATTTTTTAACCTGCGTTATTTATTGCCTCAGTTTCACGGATTTCCTTGCGATAAATGTCCGCACCGAGATTTCTGAATTTTTCCACATAATCCTCGTAGCCTCTGTCGATATATACAATATCCTCGACCTCGGTAATACCTCTGGCTATAAGACCGGCAATAATCATAGCCGCACCTGCGCGAAGGTCATCGGCCTTTACGGGAGCACCCGTAAGCTCCTCCACGCCCTGGAACACTGCGATGGTACCGTCTACCTGTACGTTGGCGCCCATTCTGATAAGCTGCTCGACATATCTGAAGCGGTTATCCCACACACCCTCGGAAACGAGAGAGGTACCCTTGGCCACAGAGAGAAGAACTGCCATCTGAGGCTGCATATCTGTGGGGAAGCCGGGATGAGGCATGGTTTTAAGATTGCATTTTCTGAAGCTGCCGTCGGACTGGACTCTGACTGCATCGTCATATTCAGTGACATCCGCACCGCACTCGAGAAGCTTCGCCGTAATGGACTCCAGATGCTTGGGAATTACATTTTTTATGAGAACATCACCGCCCGTAGCTGCAGCAGCTACCATATAGGTGCCTGCCTCTATCTGGTCGGGAATGATGGAATAAGTACAGCCGTGCATATTGGTAACGCCGTGGATTTTTATAACGTCTGTGCCTGCGCCTCTGACATCGGCACCCATAGCGTTAAGGAAATTAGCCAGATCAACGATGTGCGGCTCTTTGGCAGCGTTTTCGATAATGGTAAGTCCTCTGGCCTTTACGGCAGCGAGCATAATGTTTATGGTAGCACCTACGGAAACCTTGTCCATATAAACGGCACTGCCTGTAAGGTGGTCGGCTCTGGCGTTAATCATACCGCCCTCGGTAACTGCCGTGGCACCCAGAAGCTCGAAGCCCTTTATGTGAAGGTCGATAGGTCTGACACCGAAATCACATCCGCCGGGCAAGGCTACCTTGGCTCTGTTATATCTGCCCAGAAGAGCACCGATGAGATAGTAGGAAGCACGCAGCTGTCTGGTCATCTCGTGAGGCACGATATAGGAATTTACGGTTTTAGTGTTTACTTCGATGGTATGCTTATTGATGTATTTTACCTGTGCGCCCATCTGACTTAAGATTCTGACCATACAGGATACATCGCTGATATTAGGTATATTTTCTATGCGGCAAACGTCCTGAGCGAGAAGAGTAGCGGGAATGATAGCTACTGCGGCATTTTTCGCACCGCTTATTTCTACCTCACCGGACAGTCTGTTACCGCCGTGGATAACTAATTTTTCCAAAATTAAATCTCCCTTTCCGTTTTTTTCTTCGGAAATACGCCAATATATTTGTCGTCCCTATCAGTTCAAGGACAGTATAACTCACTATATAACTAATGTATTATAACATCCTTTTTCGCAAATTAAAAGACCTTTCAGGGCTTTTTGTGAAAAATATACTAAATATCTTTTTCACCAAAAGTATTTTAGTGAGGTCTTTAATATTATCTGCTTTTTGCCGCAGAAAAGACTCTTTAATTTTTACCTTCTGAAAACTATTTACAACAGAAAAAATTAATGTTAAAATTATGAAAAGCACTAACAGAAAAGCAGGTGAAAAAATGAAAGCACCCCTTGCTGACAGAATACGTCCGCAGACCGCAGATGAAATAGTCGGTCAGAAGCATCTTCTGAAGGAAGGAGCCGCTCTGCGTAACATAATAGAGTCGGGCGAGCTTCCGAATCTTATCTTTTACGGCCCCTCGGGCGTAGGCAAAACTACTCTTGCCTCCATTATGGCGAAAAAGACCAACCGTAAATTTCACAAGCTCAACGGCACCACCGCCTCCACGGCAGACATAAAGGCTATCGTGGCCGAGCTGGACACTCTCGCCGCACCGCAGGGCATACTCCTTTATCTGGACGAAATACAGTATTTTAATAAAAAGCAGCAGCAGACCTTGCTGGACTACATAGAAAGAGGCGAGATAACTCTCATCGCCTCTACCACGGAAAACCCCTATTTTTACATTCACGGCGCCATACTGAGCCGCTGCACCGTATTCGAATTTAAAAGCGTCACGGCAGAGGACATTATCCCCGCCGTAAGACGTGCCTTCTCCTTTCTCGCCACGGAAAAAAATATTCCCATAGCCGCAGACGAGGAAACCATAAAGCACATCGCCGTTTGCTGCGGCGGTGACGTAAGAAAGGCTATGAACTCAGCGGAGCTCTGTGTGCTGAGCACTCTGCCCGACAAGGACGGCAAAATCTTCGTCACCTTCGACAAGGCAAAGGAGCTCACTCAGAAAAGCGCACTCAAATACGACCGTGAGGGCGACGAGCATTACGACATTCTCTCCGCCTTTCAGAAAAGCATGCGCGGAAGCGATGCCGATGCGGCACTGCATTATCTGGCCCGTTTGCTGGAGGCAGGCGACCTCCCCTCGGCTACGAGAAGGCTTCTGGTCTGCGCCAACGAGGATGTAGGTCTTGCCTACCCGATGATAATTCCTATCGTAAAGGCGGCCGTGGACACGGCACTTATGGTAGGTCTTCCCGAGGCAAGAATCCCTTTAGCAAATGCGGTGGTTCTCGTGTGTAATTCCCCGAAATCAAACTCGGCATATATGGGCATAAACGAGGCTATGGCAGATGTTAAAAAAGGTAACTTCGGCCCTATCCCCCGTCAGCTGCAGAATATGCACTACGACGGCGAGGATAATCAGAACAAGGGGCAGTTTTATCTCTATCCCCACGACTATCCCTCTCATTATGTTCCTCAGCAGTATCTCCCCGATAAAATCAAAAATAAAAAATACTATGTCTACGGAGATAACAAAACCGAGCAGGCAGCCAAGGAATACTGGGACAAAATCAAAAAATAAGGAGACCTCATTATGGATTATGCTAAACCGGTAAAAAGTCTTTACGGCAAATATCTTTTTGTTTACTTCGTCGGTAACGGTGAGGGTGAGGAGACTCTTCACTTCGCAGTGAGTGAGGACGGCTATAACTTCACACCGCTGAACGGAAACCGCCCCGTCATCGAGCATAATAAGGGCAAAAAATGTGTCCGTGATCCCTACATTTTAAAGGGGCAGGACGGACAGTGGTACATAGTCGGTACGGATATGAGATGTGAGGAGGGCTGGGAGTCAAATCACGCTCTGGTCACCTGGAGGTCACAAAACCTCACCGAATGGACAGACGAAACCATCATCGACATAAAAGCTCTCGGCGGTGAATTTGCGAACACCACCCGTGCATGGGCACCTCAGGCTCTGTGGCACGAGGAAAGGCAGACCTATATGCTCTACTGGGCACATTCCACTAAGGAACATAACATAGCAGGTATGTACTGTGCCTTCACCGATGATTTCAAAACCATCACCACACCGGAAAAAATGTACTGCCGTGAAAACATACAGACCATCGACGGCGACATTATATATAACAGAAAAAACGGAAAGTACTATCTTTTCTTTAAGCACGACGAGGACCAGACCATAGCCTATGTTCTTTCAGATAAACCCGAGGGCCCCTATGAAGATAAGCCCGTAGTTGTCTCTCTGGCACCGAGCGGTGTGGAGGGCAGTGAAATGTATCCCGTAAACGGCACTGACACCTATATTCTCATTATGGACGAATACGGTAAGGGCAGATTCTTTATGCAGCAGACAGAGGATTTCGAAAACTATCTTCCCGTAAAAAGAGAGGATTATTCCATGGACTTCTCACCCAGACACGGCAGCATCTGCACTATAACCGACGAGGAATATGAAAGACTTATAAAGCACTTCGGCTTTTAAGATACTGAAAGCACAAAAAAAGGAGGAAGGATAATGTACAGTAAAATCATCGCTTTTTTCATCTCACTCATCTTCACCGTTCTCAACGCCCTCGGTCTCGGCGGACTTTTCGGCGGAATAAACAGCTCCGACGCTTATGTTTTCGCCAATATGGACTACGGCAAGCACGAAAGACAGGTGCTTGACCTTGCCATACCGAAGGATAACGACGGAGATGTCGGTCTCATCCTTTTCATTCACGGCGGAGCGTGGATTGCCGGTGACAAGGACGGCTACAAGGATGCCATTTCCAACTGTGCCAATAATCTGGGTTATGCCGCAGCGGCACTCAACTACCGCTATCTTTCCGAGGATATTGACCTGAACGATATCGCAGATGATATCGACTCCGCTCTTGCGGCAATAAAAGAAAAGGGAGAGGAAAAGGGTGTCAATATCAGCAAGGTGCTCCTTACGGGAAGCTCGGCAGGTGCTCACCTTTCTATGTTCTACGCTTACTCGAGAAAGAATACGGCTCCCATCACTCCTGCGGCAGTCTGCAGCTTCTGCGGTCCCACAGACCTTTACGATGACAATTATTACTACGGCAGTGCCTTAGGCGACACGGAGACTGTCTGCCGGCTTATGTCTCTCGCCTGCGGTCAGACCTTTACTATCGGAGAAAAGGACAGTGCAAAGGCTGCTCTTGACAAGGTTTCACCCGTCACTTACGTAAACGAAGGCACCGTTCCCACCATTCTCTGCCACGGAGAAAAGGATTCCGTTGTCCCCTACTCCAACGCTCTTTCCATCGTAGAAAAGTTCGAGCAGTACGGTGTGGAATACGATTTCGTGAGCTATCCTAATTCCGACCACGACCTCGGCAGCGATCCCGAATGTGCAGAAAGAGCTGACACTCTGCTTTTCGAATATGCGGCGAAGTATCTGAAATAAGACTTTAAACATAAAAATCCGTGTCCTTTCATCGGGACACGGATTTGTTATTATTCATCTATCACTATCTCCGTCGGCTTCTGCTCAGTGGTATCGACCGGATATTCAGGCACGATACCCTCGTTTTCATCGTAATAGCTTACCTTTTTCTTTATTATTTTATTGCTGATTATACAGTATTGATTAATTTTATCCTGCAGATAAATCTCACTGCCGAAGCCGATGAACAAGCTGAGCAAAAGAGCTGTCACTCCCATTTCCTCTTCCTGCGCACCGTGCTTATTAAGCTCCGTCTCGAGCCGTTTTGCCTGTGTGCAGCTCCAGTAACAGAAATAAAGAGGCAAGAGTAATTTCAGCGTTTCTCTGCCCGGCTTATACTTATCGTGCTCGTCCTTAAACACATTGATTGCCTTGGTGGTGCGGTATACCCAGACAAAATACCAGACAGGTGCGAAAAAAAACAGGAGAGCCATATGCTTTTTCATTGTAATGTAAAAATAATTATCCGGCGTATCGTCACAATAATTTTCCTGAACGTCCTCTCCCTCATAGGCTATGAGCATCAGAACATAAATATAAAGCCCGATTATGAGAAGCCTGCTTATAAGCCCCGAGCCCTCCATTGAGGTAAGGAATATATTTGCCGCCTCAAAAAAGCCCTCTGCCAGATGTATCGGAGAAATACACGCAACGAATGCCCCTACGGCAGCCACAGTATTTAAAACGACCGCAACCAAAAAGCCGATATTCGTCAGAAGCGCCCTGAAGGAAACGAGAGAAAGCAGTATGAGGACAAGAGAAATTACGTACACGGAATTATACATCACTAATGTAAAATCCGCACCCTCCTGCATCATACCCTGCACCAGATAAAAGAGTCCTTCTCCCGTCGTAAGCACAGTACCCGCCAGAATAATTTTAGGATGATTTTTCAGAAGTCCGACGGCCACAATCAGGCCTATTACGGAAGAAATAACCACAGATACAATATCTCCCGTGGAATAAGCGTTCATCAGCTCATCCTCATAATGCCCCATAAGCATTTCTTCATCTGCCGCAATAAAGCTTTTTACAATATTCGTAAGCAAGGTGTAAAGCTCATCCGCAAAGTAGCTGAGCCACATAAAACCGACTATAAGTCCTGTAAGACGAGGACTCAGACTTCTGAAAGCAGAGCTGATTTTTTCCATATTTTTCATCTCCCTTTGTTTTTATAAAAATAACAACCTTACAGAATATATAACGTAACAGAGAACAAAAAACTTACAAAAATGCGTATTTTCACACTCTCAGACTGTAATTCTCTATATCCACATATCTACCGAATTTCTCTCCGACCTCGGTGATAGCACCGCAGAAGGTGAAGCCGAATTTTTCATGAAGACGGCAGGAGGCTTCATTACCGGCAGTAATAACAGATACCACCGTATGTATGCTTTCGTCTTCTTTCGCCATAGAAATAATAGCCTCCATAAGAGCGGTGCCTACTCCCTTTTTTCGGTGAAGGGGTGAAACATAAACAGAAAGCTCTACCGTGGATTTGTAGGCCTCCTTTTCTCTGTAGGAGGAAAGGGTGGCATAGCCTGCTACCTCGCCGTCTGCTTCACAGACTATAAGCGGATGATTCTCTATGTTATGGTTATCGTACCATTTTTCCCATTCCGGCAGAGTCTTTTTATTAATGTCGAGAGTCGCCACACCCTTTTCCACCTCGTAGTTATAAATGTCTAAAAGTGCGGAAATATCCTCTCTCACAGGTTTTCTTATTACCATAAATACCTCAACATCTCAAAAAAATCTCCTCAGCTTTTAACCGAGGAGATTTGATTTTTAATCAGTGATTATTCTTCGATTTCTTCCTCTTCTTCGATTTCGAATTCGAGAATAGCGCCGCAGCAGGGGCATTCTGCTTCACCGTCATCGTCGATTTCATCGAAGCCGATGCAAACTGTGTTTTCACAAGCAGGGCATTCTACTTCGAGACATTCGTCATCACAGCAATCGCAGTCGTCATCGTCGCAGCAGCAGTCACAGTCACAGTCATCTTCGTCGTAAACATATTCTTCTACATCGCCGAGATCTTCGTCGATTTCTTCGATATAATCTGCGAGATCTTCCATATCCTCTTCCATATCACTGAGCTCTGATGCGATTTCATCGAGAGTTTCGATAATAGCAGCGAAGAGCTTGGTTTCCTTTTTATCTTCGTCTAAATCAAGACCTTCCATAAGGCCCTTTAAATATGCAACATTTTCTGAAACTGACATAATATTCGTTTCCTTTCTTTAATTTGAAAAATTAAGATAATAATATCTTATGCACGGCCGAGATATTCACCTGTTCTGGTGTCAATCTTGATAATTTCGCCCTCATCGATGAAGAGAGGAACCTTAACCTCTGCACCTGTTTCAAGTGTAGCGGGCTTGGTGGTGTTTGTAGCAGTGTTGCCTGCGAAGCCGGGATCAGTCTTTGTAACCTGAAGGTCAACAAATGTGGGAGGCTCAACACCGAAAACATTACCCTTGTAGGAAAGAACCTTACAAACCATGTTTTCCTTAACGAACTTGAAGTTGTCGGAAAGCTCGCTTTCATTGATGGGAACGAGCTCGTAGCTTTCGGGATCCATGAAATAGTAGAGACCGCCGTCACTGTAGGAGTACTCCATATCCTTTCTTTCAACGAAGGCTGTGGGGAACTTTTCGCTGGGGTTGAAGGTACGCTCGATAACGGAGCCTGTAATAACATTCTTTACCTTCGCACGGACAAAGGCTGCGCCCTTACCGGGCTTAACGTGCTGGAATTCGATAATCTGAAGTACGTTACCGTCCATTTCGAAAGTAACGCCGTTTCTGAAATCACCTGCTGATACCATTTTAATATTCCTCCGAATACTTTAGATTTTTTATCTGTTTTATTTTATAACAAAAGCGCATATTTTTCAAGTCTTTTTTTAAAATAGCGATTATTTTATTGAAACAAATTGCCATTTTCTTACATTTTTAATAATTTATCGGCATTTCTATTTATTTTTCCACACTCCTATGCTAAAATTCTTACATAATAAAAAAATTAAGGAAGTGAAGAAAAATGAAAAGATTTCTCGCCGCTTTCCTCGTTCTCAGCACTATGTTTCTTTTCGGCTGCGGTAAAAACGAAACGGGAACGGGCACCACGGCACCTCCGCCCACCGAAACGACCACCACCGGTATCCCCACCGCTACGGTAACCTTCCCCGAGGGCTTCAACGTAGTTCAGATAGCCGAAAGGCTCGAGGAAAACGGTGTTTGCTCAGCGCAGGATTTCATCGCACTGACAAACGACGCTGATTATGTCTCTTCTCTCGGCTACGCCTTTACAGATTTCATACCCGACTCTCAGCGTGCTTTTCTTTTGGAGGGCTATCTCTTTCCCGACACCTATGAGTTTTATCTTAACGACAGCCCCGAAAACGTGCTGAAAAAAATTCTCCGTAACACCTCGGCCAAATTAACGGGTGAATACTCCCTGAGGGCACAGAAGCTGGGCTACACTCTCGACGAAATCATCTCTCTGGCGGCCATTATTCAGGAGGAATCCTATTCCGAGGAGTCGATGAAGCTTATTTCCTCTGTTCTTTATAACCGTCTTAAGAGCGGAACCAAGCTCGAATGTGACGTGACTATCAAATATCTCGAAAATTATGTGGTAAAATCACTTTACCTTAAAAAGCTTATAGAAGAAGAAAAGGGCAGAGAAATCACCGAGGAGGAGCTTTTAGCCGAAACGGACAAATACAGAGCTCTGTACAATGTCTTCAAATGTCCTGCCATTCCCGAGGGTCCCATCACCTGTCCCGGCAAGGCTGCCATCGAGGCTGCTCTTTATCCGGCAGAAAGCGACTATTTCTTTTTCGTGACAGACGAGGAAAAGAATTTTTATTTCAACGAAACATGGGAAGGCCATGTAAAAAAGTGCAAAGAATTAGGACTTATGTGATTAATATAAAAGCAACAGGCTACCCGAGTGAGTAGCCTGTTTTACTTTTTTAACAGATATTCTGTTTATTCAAGCTCAGCGTCTGCCACTCTCTTTTTAAAGTGCTTTACAGTCATAAGCAGAGGAATAACCGACAGAGCGATTATTACGGCTCCGACCAGAAAAACATTTCCGTTCGGAATGTATTCCGGCTGACCGCTTAATTCATTAGTGATAACTACGCCGCTGGTCTTGACCACAGCCTCACCGATAAATGAGCCGCCGATCATCGGGAAAAGAACATAAAAGAGAATCCATATACCCTCAAACTGTCCCTTACTGTCAGCAGGATAAAGCTGCTTGGTCCACACCTTGGTGACCTGCAGTATACCGATGTAGCCCACACCCACGAGGAAAATGCCGAGCCAGAGACGGAAATCGAAAAGCTTGGTATTATCCACCATATCCGGAGTGATGGGAGCCACAATAAGAAGACCGATGATGTTTATAATAATGGCGAAAACAGACACATAAATGTGCTTGTTTTTATTTATAAGGAAGGACATAGGTATTGCCGTGAGCATAGCCAGAACGAGAGGCACCGCCTCTATAATACCCATCATATCAGCCGTGTAGCCGAGATAATAAATAATATAGTTACCCATATAGGCGAAGTAAACATTAAAGCCGATGAAAAATACTGTATTGATAAGATTTACCCACACCAGCTCCTTCAGAGTAAAAAAGCGTCTGAAATTGAAAACAGATAAAAACTGCTTTATAAAGGATCCTCTTTTTGATGCAGGTACATCGTCTGCCTTACTCATAAAGAGCATGGAAAGAATACCGAAAAGGATTACGAACACACCCATAACTATGAAAAGACGCATATAATTGTCGTCCTCACCGACCAGAAGACCGCCCACTACGGTGCCGAGAATGGTGCCTAAAACAGGCTGAGTAGCCAGAGCGGCACCTATCTGCCCTCTGTTCTTGTCTGTCATAATGTCCGTCGTCCAGGTGTTATAGCCCGCATCGTTACCCATAGAGCCGAAAAAGCTCATTACGGTGTCGGCAAGAACCACAGCCACGGCAGCTAAAAGATACATATCCTTGCTGATAAACTCCGTAAGACCGAAGCAGATGGTGAAAATACCCCAGAGTATGTAGCCCACGGAAACAAAGACTCTTCTTTTACCCGTACGGTCTGCCCACGTGCCGAAAAAGAAGGTGGCGAAGGTGGTGGCGAGAGCACTGCAGATAAGCATACCCGTGATGATGGAGGGATTTTTGCCTATTTTGGAATAAACGAAGGTGTTAAACCACTGATTTTCCATGTTCCAGCATATCTGGCCTGCCAGTCCCAAGCCCCACACCAGAACCCACATACGGACACCCGATGTTTTTTTCTTCTGTAAATTATCCATATCTTTTCTCCTTTGGTTTGTATTTACTAAATCATAGCACATATCAGAGCCTTTTACAACGAGCAAAATAACCAAAAACACCCGAGATAAATATACATAAAAGCCCCGCAAAGGTTATATAAATATAAGTGAAAAAACCTTAAAGGAGTTTTGCTATGAACGGTAATAATTTCGAAAGCATGATAAAAAAATATGCCGATGAGCTGATAAAAATGAGCAGAGAAAGAGCGCTGCCCGACCTGCCCGAGGAAAAGCCCGCCGAAACCGGAGCTGCAGAGGAATATGCGGCAGAGGAAGTCGGGCTTAACCCTTTTCCGGACTCTGAGCCGAGAGCCTCCGTTACGGATATCCCCGGAATAGAGAAAACGGATTTTTACGAAGAAACGGCTGAAGAAATCATCTCCGAAGAAGAACCTGAGGCTACGGATTTCGCCACCTTTTCCGCACGGGTTTTTACGGGCAATAACGCCTACCCCATCGAAAACGCTAAGGTGCTGGTAGTAAAGGATGACACTCTTTATACCTATCTGACCACTGACAGAGACGGCACCACCAAAAAGATACGTCTGCCCGCCCTTCCCGAGGCCGACTCTCTTAATCCCGAAAGCGAGAAAAGGTCTGTCAGCTACACGGGGGAGGTCTATGCCACAGGCTTTACGCCCAGAAAAGGCCTTCTTGTCAGCGCAGTGGGCGGCTCGGATATCGTGCTGGATGTGCAGATGACTCCCATCAGTGCCGAGGTGAAATAATATGCCGACTGTACCTGTCATACCCTCAACCATAACCGTGCATTTAGGTCCGCCCTCATCGGCTGCGGAGAATGTTACGGTCCCATTTCCCGACTATATAAAGAACGTGGCCTCCTCGGAAATCTATTCCACCTGGCCGCCCGCCGCTCTGAGAGCCAATATACTGGCGCAGATTACCTTCGCACTTAACCGTGTTTACACAGAATGGTATCGGGCTATGGGTTACGATTTCGACATAACAAACAGCACCGCCTTCGACCAATCCTATGTAAACGGCAGAAATATTTACGAAAACATAAGCGAAGTAGTTGATGAGATTTTCAATGACTATGTGCGAAAAGAGGGCACAGTCAACCCCTATTTCACCGCCTACTGCGACGGAGTGGAGGTAAGCTGTGACGGCCTTTCTCAGTGGGGAAGCGTCTCTCTGGCCGAAAGAGGCTACTCGGACACAGACATACTGAAATATTACTACGGAGAGGACACGGAAATAGTGGTCAATGCTCCCGTGGGTGACAATCTTCCCTCCTATCCCGGCACTCCCCTGCAGAAAGGTCAGCTGAACGAAAACATACGGCGTATACAGATTTACCTTAACCGAATCTCGGCAAACTACCCCTCTATACCGAAAATCCCCGTCATAAACGGAGCCTTCGACGAAAGCACCGAGGATGCGGTGCGCACCTTTCAGCGTATCTTTTCCCTGACTCCCGACGGCATCGTGGGCAAGGCTACCTGGTACAGGATAATTTATATTTACGATTCGGTCACCCGACTGGCAGAGCTGGACAGTGAGGGCGTAGGCTATGAAAGCATACCCCGACAGTTTACGGGCTCACTGTCCGCAGGCGACCGTGGCGGTCAGGTGGTAACGGTGCAGTTTTTCCTCACTCTTATCAGCCAGTTCGTGGACTTCGTGGCCCCCGTGAATACCGACGGAGTTTACGGTCAGAACACGGCAAATCAGGTCAGTGCCTTTCAGCGGTATAAGGGCCTTCCCGTAACGGGAGAGGTAGACAAGGCTACGTGGGAAAGCCTCTACGAGGCCTATAAGGGTATAGTGGACTATCTCGAGGACAGACAGGAAATCACACCCGTTCCCACCGAGCCTTACCCGGGAGTAGTGCTGAGACAAGGTGATACGGGACCGTCCGTAGCCACCTTCAAAGGCTATCTTGCCTACCTTTCACGGGTGTTTTTCGACATTCCGCCCGTAAATACATCTAATGTTTTCGACCGCAGAACTCAGAATGCCGTCAGAGAATTTCAGCGGATTTTTTCTCTTCCTCAGACGGGCACCGTGGACGAAAGGACATGGAATACTCTGGCCGATGCTTACTCCACCGTAAGAGAAGGTCAGCAGCGCCTCACCCGACAGTATCCGGGCAGAGAGCTTTCACAGGAGGAATAATATGGACTCAGCAGTTTACGAAATCCAAAGCTTTATAAGAAACATTTCACGGCTCGACAGTGATATCCCCTCTCTCGTGCCCGACGGCATTTTCGGTGCCGAGACCACCGAAAGCGTGCTCGCCTTTCAGCGCAAGCATCTTTTACCACAGACGGGCAAGGTAGATTTCGACACCTGGAACAGGCTGGCAGAGGAAAATGACAAAGCAATTTTCGCTTTTTCCGCTCCCCTACAAGCCGCACCTGCAAAGGGCTCAGATTTTCCGCTGAAAAAAGGTAAAAAAAGCCACCTTAACGGAAACGTCAATCTTATGCTTTCCCGCCTTTCGGACTTTTACGGAAACTTCAGCGGTGCTTCCCTCTCTGCCGATTACACCGCAGAGACCGAAAGGCTGGTAGGTATTTTTCAAACGCTCACAGGCACCGAGGCCACGGGAGAGGTAGATAAACTGACGTGGAATCTTCTCTCGTCACTTTATTTGCTGCTGACGGAATAATAAACAGAGATTTTTTAGTTATTTTTTCCTTATCTGCCTGCTTTTCCGGTTGTTTTTTTAAAAAGATTTTGTTATAATAAAAAAAGTACAGACAGGAAAGGCAGGTGCAGGAAAAAGTGGAAATCGGTGCATCATCGGCGTGTTTTTATCCTCTCGAAACAGAGCGTTCCTTTCTTCACATCGCAGAGCTCGGCTTTAATCACTGTGAAATCTTTTTTAATGCTCATTCAGAGCTTCGCCCCGATTTTATAAAGGAGCTTAAAACCGTAAAGGATGCCTACGGAATAAACGTGATTTCTCTGCATCCCTATGCCTCCTTCGGTGAAGGCTATGATTTTTTCAGCGCCTACAAAAGACGCTTCGGTGACGCTATGGATAATTACAAGCGTTATTTCGATGCGGCAAGCATACTCGGTGCGAAATACATAGTTATGCACGGTGCCTCCAGACTTTACGATATAGATATGGAGGAATATGCCCGTCGCTTCGCCCTCATAAACGAAACGGCACAAAGCTTCGGCTGCTGCGTAGCACACGAAAATGTGGTAAATTTTCTTTCTGCCACGCCTGATTTCAGCCGTTTTATGAAGGAGCAGCTCGGTGACGGATATAAGATGGTTCTCGATGTAAAGCAGGCCAGACGTGCCGGCTATGAGCCCGAGGAATTCATCGGCATTATGAAAAAAAATATAGTCCACGTTCATCTGAGTGATTACAGTGAGCAAATGGACTGCATCGCTCCCTGCGAGGAAGGCCTTTTCGATTTCGAAAATCTTTTCCGACTTCTTCATAAAGCGGGCTATAACGGAAAATATATTATCGAGCTTTATTCTGACGGCTACGGAAGAAAAAGAGAGATAACAAAGAGTGCAAAATATCTTGATGCCATACTTAAAAAGGTGCGTCAGGGATAAAATACAGATAAGGGAGTTTTAAAAATGAAGTGTCCTTTTTGCAATTACGAGGAAAGCAAGGTTATAGACTCGAGACCTACCGATGAGGGGGAGAAAATCCGCCGCCGCCGTGAGTGCATCTCCTGCGGCAAGCGTTTTACCACCTACGAAATCATCGAAAGTGTGCCCATCATCGTAGTAAAAAAAGATAAATCAAGACAGGCCTTTGACCGTGTAAAGCTTTTCAACGGTATGCTCCGTGCCTGTGAAAAAAGGCCTGTTTCTATCGAGCAGATGGAAAAAATCGTCTCCGAAATCGAGGCCGAGCTCCAGAATTCTCTTGACCGTGAGGTTACCTCAGTACATATCGGTGAGCTGGTTATGGAAAGGCTTAAAACCCTCGACGAGGTAGCCTATGTCCGTTTTGCTTCCGTATACCGTCAGTTCAAGGACATAAATACATTTATGGACGAGCTGGCCAAACTTTTAGGTGAAAAATAAGGTGATTCTATGATTTACGAAGGCTTTTCCTCTCTCGTAGGTAAAACGCCTCTGCTTAAAGCGTCTTCCTTTGCCCGTGAAGCCGGCATCAAGGGAAAGCTTTTCGCTAAGCTCGAATACTTTAATCCGGCAGGCTCTGTAAAAGACAGAGTAGCCGTAAATATGCTCATAAGAGCTGAAGAAAAGGGACTTATCAAAAAAGGCGGCACCGTCATCGAGCCTACCAGCGGTAACACGGGAATCGGACTCGCTGCCGCTGCAGCCTCTATGGGATACAAGGCAGTTTTAGTTATGCCCGACACTATGAGTGTGGAAAGGCAGGTTCTTCTGCGTGCTTACGGTGCCGAGGTTATTCTCACTCCGGGGGCAGAGGGTATGCTCGGCTCCATAAAAAAGGCACAGGAGCTGAAAGCCTCCACGCCTAACAGCTTTATTCCCTCTCAGTTTGATAACAGGGATAATCCCGAAAGCCATATTCTTTCCACAGGTCCCGAAATTTACGGGGACACCGAGGGAAATGCGGATGTTTTCATCGCCTGCATCGGCACGGGAGGAACCGTGTCGGGAACAGGCAGGTACCTCAAAGAGAAAAACCCCCACATAAAGGTTATCGGCATAGAGCCCTATGCCTCACCTCTGATTACACAGGGAAAAGCTGCTCCCCACGGCATACAGGGCATCGGTGCAAACTTCATTCCCGAAAATCTGGATATGTCAGTTATCGACGAGGTTATCGCCGTAAGGACAGAGGACGCATACGAGGCCTGCCGCCGCTTTGCACAGACAGAGGGCTTACTGGTAGGCATCTCCTCGGGTGCTGCTCTGCACGGTGCTGAAATAATAGCAAAGCGAAAAGAATACGAAAACAAAAATATAGTCGTTCTTCTTCCGGACTCGGGAGAAAGATATATGAGTGTAAAGCTTTTCGGATGACACTCCCCCGACCTCAATATTCCCACTTAAAGCACAAGCAACCGCTTTGAAAGCGGTTGCTTGATATTTTTTGTTTTACTTTTTATCTGCTATAAATAAGAACTTCACCGTGTACGACAAAGAGGTCGTCGCAGCATACGTATTTGATTCCGAAGAGTCTGTAAAGTAAATTATAGATTCTTACTACGATACCGCTGAGGAAGGAGTGACAGATACAGCCGCAGCTTTTCACGCCCTCTGTCCATTCTTCTGTTACCTGCGGGAAAATGTAGATGCCGTTTTTTACGATGTTATCTACCTCTTCCTTGGTTCCGCATGCATAAAGGTTAAGGTCAAACTCACCTGCATACTTTCTGTTGCTCATAGAGGCGGTGATCTTTAAAGTGTCTCTGTAGGAGGTTTCGAACCAGAATTCACCGTTTTTATCGGTAGTGCCTGCAGCGATATACTGGCCGTTTTCATCGGTTACCTGAATGATAAATTTGTCGAGAATGTCAGTCTTCATGCTATTATCGGAATAAACATCCTCATCAAGGAAGCGGTCAGGTCTAACGGTTACTTTAAAGGTGTAGTTTACCAGATACTGGTCGTATACGGGCACAAGAGTAAGTGTATTCGTCTCGTTTTTGCTGAAAGAGTACTCTTCTCTGGTGCCTGTGTCCTTATTCTTTATTACTAACTTGCTCGGAAGATCCAGACTGTCGAGCTTAACGGTCACGTCAGAGAGAACTGTATGGCCGTTAACCTTTTTGATAGCCCATACCTTATCGTTCTGCTCATAGATATACTTTTTATCTCTGGTGATTTCTAAGCGGTCTGTGTCAATATCAGCAATAAAGCTTCTGATTTCATCGCCGCACTTCACTCCGTCTACGCTTTTTACCACTTCGATTTTAGCGTCGTCGATAACCTTGTCATAAACTGCAAACTCCAAGGAGTAGGTTCTGGGCTCTCCCGTAAAGCGTGCATAAACAGAGGTGTTGAAATATGCCTTGATAGAACCCTTAAGTGTGTCGGCAACCAGAGGAGCAGTTGACTTTTTGCCGAAGGCCCAGCCTGCGAAAGTATAGTTACTGTACTGGTCACTGCTTTTGGCAGGGTTTTTAAGATCGGGATAGCTGAATTCGCCCTTATAAGGTACTGCGATATCTGCCGAAAGCTTTTCACCGTCATAGTTATAGAAGGAAACTGTAACGGCATAGTCCTTCACGGGAGTGAAGACTGCATCGAAAACTCTCTTTCCGTTTTCGGTTTCGGCTCTCTCTACCCAGCCGTCAAAGGTATACTTACCGTAGTCGAGGTCCTTATTACGGGAGGGAGTGTCCTTCGGGTATTCGGGAACCTCGGTGCCTTCGCTTATGTAAAGAGTCAGGCCCTCAGCCTCAGCTGCATACTCATAAGCGGGAGCTGCTGCCAGATTATCTACGGTAGCCTTTTTACCGGTGGTATAAAGCTTGTCTGTGTAGGCTGCCTTTTTAGCTGCAGCCTTTTCGTCTGCGGAAAGAGCTTCACTGTAATTTGATACCCATGAATCTGAATTTGAGGGATCGAAGCAATAATCAAGGAAGGCCTTCTCCTCGGCATTGTTTATGGTTTTACCGTCTTTTCTCTGCCATGTGTTTACGAACTCAGCACGGTAATATTTGATTATATTTCCGTCGTCGTCTTTAGCATAATCCTTTCCGTTGGGATATATGATTTCATACTTAGGCTTATTCTGATCGGTAACATCGACTCCGCCCCTCTGACAGACCTCGTTCTGACAGGTGCGGACTCTTTCGTAATGATCACCCATATCGACATATTCTGCTTTATAGTTATGCCCTGTGGGCTCTGTGAACTTATAAGCCTTTACTACAACCTCGTCGTTACAGTATGTACAGATCTGCTTACTGTAGCCGCGCTGAGTACAGGAGGGCTCAATAACGATATCATCGAGGTAATGCTCCAGATGACCGCCTCCGGGTATGCCCGGACAGGGTATCTGCACTTCCTCCTCTGCAGAAGCAGGCATAACCAGAGCAAAAATCATCATTACCGCAATAACGGCAAGAAGAATTATTTGCTTTTTGAATGTTTTTTTCATAATAGTACCTCCTTATATTTTTCGCTATTATGCACACGGCAGTATGCCCTCAGAAACATCTGACGTCTCAGAAGACACCACACCTATTATAATATAACTATATATTTTTTTTAGTAAAAAGTCAAGGATTAATAAAAATATTAATTTTCACAAAACATTTCCTTAAAAGTTCAGTCAATGTTCTGGATAGCCTTGACAAAGAAGGTACCGTCACTGTTTTTACCGAGGGTGATTTTCATAAATTTACCCGGCTCGGGGGGCACCATATTTCCTTCACTGTCCTGCACCCAATCTGCTGAGGCTAAATAACCCACCGTCAGCACCACGGAGTTTTCCTTTTCGTCTGCCTGTCTGACATCGGGCAGATAAATGGGCATAATGCCCGTAATGGGAATAATGTAGCACTGCTTCTTTTTACTGTAGCTGAAGATAACGCCCTCACCGCCGTCCACCGTGCCGTGGCTGATGGCCACCTCACTGCCGAAAAGTGAAAGGAACTCATCCTCTACCTCCTTCTGCGGCATAAGCATACCGCCGTCGGTGTATTCGTATTTTTCGGGATCGGCTCCGCTATCGATAACCGACCATATAGCTATGGACAGAAGCTGCTGCAGATTAGCCTTGGTTATATCGTCGAAGGTGTCCGGATCATTCATTATAACGGGAGAAATGAAGTCCTCATAAACCTGCACCTGCTCCTGTCTGGCTTTATTGGCCGTGACCTGTATTTTACCGTAAACGAAATCCGCTACACTGATAAAGCCGATAACCGTTAGTATAACCACTGTAAGGCCTACGATAAAATTAAGAGGAGACCTTTTCTTTGCGTGTTCCATCAGTTCACCTCGTCTGTCCGTTACCGCTGATGATGTATTTCTGTGAGGTAAGCTCGGGAAGACCTAAGGGGCCTCTGGCGTGAAGCTTCTGGGTGGAAATGCCTATTTCAGCACCGAAGCCGAACTCGCCTCCGTCAGTAAATCTGGTAGATGCATTGACGTAAACCGCCGCCGCATCCACTGAAGAAGTAAAAAGATTAGCCGCAGCATAGCTTTCGGTGATGATACATTCACTGTGACCGCTGGAATATTTCATAATATGGTCGATGGCTTCATCTATGCTTTCCGCTACCTTAACGCTGATTTCGTAGCCAAGATATTCTTTTCCGAAATCCTCCTCTGTGGCCTCGAGCGAATCGGGAAGGATTTCACGGCACTTTCCGTCACCGTGGAAAACCACATCCTTTTCCTTAAGTCTCTCATAAATCACAGGAAGCACCCTTTCAGCCACATCCTTATGTATTACGAGGCTTTCACAGGCATTACACACGGAAGGTCTGGAGGTTTTGGCATTATATATGATGTCTGCAGCCATAGAAAGGTCTGCAGCCTTATCCACATAAATGTGACAGTTACCCGTGCCTGTTTCGATTACCGGCACGCTGGAGTTTTCCACGCAGGCCTTTATGAGACCTGCTCCGCCACGGGGAATAAGCACATCCACATAATCATTCATTTTCATAAGTGCCGTAGCAGATGCTCTGGAGGTGTCCTCGACGAGCTGGATGCAGTCCTCGGGGAAATCCGCCTTTACGAGAGCCCTTCTCATAACCTCAGCCATAGCCTTGTTTGAGTTTATGGCCTCCTTACCGCCTCTGAGAATGACCGTGTTGCCCGATTTGAGACAGAGAGCCGCCGCATCCACGGTAACATTAGGTCTTGCCTCGAAAATAACGGCGATAACACCGAGAGGCACACTGACCTTCTCTATCTTCAGACCGTTAGGTCTGACACCGCCGCTGATTACCTTTCCGCAGGGATCGTCGAGAGAAATAATCTGCTTAACGGCATCACTGATACCTCTGACTCTGTCGGCTGTGAGGCTGAGACGGTCGATAAGAGACTCACTCATACCGTTCTCTCTGCCGTTTTTTACATCTAGTGCATTCTGTGAAAGTATGTAGTCGCAGTTTGAGATAAGCTCCTCGGCAATACTACCGAGAGCCCTGTTTTTCTGTGAGGAAGAGGCTGTCATAAGAAAGCGCTCCGCCTTTTTTGCTTTTATACCGATATTTGTAAGCATAGGATTTTCTCCTTTATTTTTTGACTATCTCGTAAATCACACCATCACCGGGCTGAAGTGTTACGAGAAGGGTTCCGTTACAGGTGTTCTGCTTTTTGCCCGTGAAGAGGTTTTCTGCCACGGCATCGGCGGGAACATCTACGGCTTTCGTTTTAACGAGCACCTTACTGTAATTGAATACCGCCACATATTCTTTGTCCCCTTCCGTAAGAGTAAATACCTCTGCCGCATAGGGGCATTTTTCATCAAGAACACCCTCGAAAGGTCTGCCGATTTTGAGAACATCGATAAGTCTTTCGTTACCTAAAAGCTTTTCGTATCTGCTGAAAGCCTTCTCGGAGTTTTTGGCAGGATTTACGAAGTTATCTCCTGTAAGGAAGCTTCCGCCGGTTACGATACCCGAAAGAACTCTGCTTCTGGCTTCTCTTTCACTGGCTTTACCGTCCTTACCCCATACTACGATATGGTCAGGATCGATCCAGTCATAAAGCTCACTCTGCCAGAAGCCGTAGGTCAGAGAATTAAGCATATATTCGGTTTCATTGATTTTATAGTATGTATCGCAGCAAAGACGGCGTCCGTTGGCGTAATTATAGGGAAAAACAGGAGCCATAGAAAGATTGATAAACACATCATCACCGACTATTTCGGTTATTTTATTCATGGCATAATTGTATGCCTGTATGCCCGTCTGTATGCTTTCGTCGTAATACTGTCCCTCGAGAGAGCCGTGAACGAGGAAGTCGAGCTTTATATACTTAAAGCCACAGTTCATCAGTCTTTCAAGCTGATTTTTAAAGTGTATGTATGTAGCGGGGTGAGTAACATCGAGAGGATAGCATCCGTCGATGTCATTTCCGTAGTAGGTTCCGTCAGCCTTTTTAAGGCGGATATCATTATAGGAATAGCCTGTCCCTGCCACATAGTTTACCTGCATACCGTATTCGTCCCACCAGGAAACGAAGGGAGAAGAATAAATACCTGCCACCTGTCCGTTTTCCTCGCAGTGCTTTACGAAGGCACGGAGCTGCTCGTCGCTCATATTATCCCAGTAGGAGTCGAGATTCACATAAACGACATTATTATCATCCTTCCATGTGTCCTGAAGGTTTTCTTTTATATAATCAGAGGTCGCCACGGCGCTCTCATAACTGATTTTATCCTGAATGGAGCCCCAGCTGTTCCAGCCTATGGGATTAGCGGTATTTACGCTCTTGCGCTTAGGAGTGAAGGTAGTGTTCACTCTCGCATATTCGTTCATACCCTCTTTCCAGTTATCGTAAACACCGACAAAGAAAGTAGCAGAAGATACGCTTTCACCTCTTACGGTGCCGTGAGGAGACTGATCACGGGTAAGAGCCGTGTTTGCGCCCGAATATACATAAAGCTCATTTACAGTATCAACTTTATTTTTATATTCCACGGCAGATTTCCACACATCGTGAGTTACCGAGCCGATAACAAAGCCGTTACCCTTGTCGGGGGTAAAGAATGCACCCACCTCGTGACTGAGAGCGCTTTCCATAATGGTAGATGTTTCGAAGGTAGCCCAGTTATCGTTATCGAAGGGTACCTCGAGGAAATTTGTAAAACGGGGGCTTGCATTCTGAATTTTACCGTCTCTTACCACTATGGGTGCGATATAGTTGGTGGCTACCTCACCCTCAGAGGCTGAAAGCTCAGTATTCACGAGAAAATACTCTGTATTCTCATAAAGGGTGAAGAACTGCTTCATCGCGGGTAAAGTATCATCGGTAAGAGTGACAGTAAGCCTTGTCCCCTCTCCTCTGCCATCGGTTATCCTTTCCGAAGTCATGGCAAAGGTATCGTAGTCATCAGATGAAACAGTTTTATCTGCGAGCTTATACTCACTTACAGCATCTGCCAATAAAGTATTTCCTCTGAACGCCACAGAAAATCTGCCGTCCTTATAAGAAAAAGCATAAGACTCTGTCGAAGCCACGATTTCTTCTGCTTTGATGTCCTCCAGTACCACCAGCTTCGGTACACTGTTCGGAATAATACCCAGTGCAGTTATGATTGAAAATATAATTGCCAGAATCCTGCTTAAAAAGTCCATCTTCATTCTCCTTTAGCTTGGGTTTCTCATATTCACCTCAGGCAGTAAAAAGTGTACCTGTGTTATGTCCGTCAATTAGCTTATATATATCCTGTGGATGAGTGCCGTTCATCACCACTGTGGGGATGCCCGCCTGAGTAGCTATTTCGGCGGCGTGAATCTTCGTTATCATTCCGCCGGTTCCCCTGTCAGTTCCTGCACCGCCACAGAGGGTTCTGATTTCATCGGTTATTTTCCTTACCACAGGTATAAGCTGTGCATCGGGATTTTCATTCGGGTTATCGTCGAAAAGTCCGTCGATATCTGACAGGATAATAAGTCCCTGTGCCTTAATAAGTCTGGCCACTATGGCGGAAAGACTGTCATTATCACCGTAAACGATTTCCTCCGTGGCTACGGAGTCATTTTCGTTTACGATGGGAACTGCACCGTATTCGAAAAGCTTTTCGAAGGTATTTTCGAGATTTTCCCTTCTTTTGTCATTTTCTATGTCGCTTTTGGTAATGAGAAGCTGACCTGTCTTTACTCCGTTTTCACCGAAGAATTTATCGTACATAAACATCAGCTCACACTGGCCTACCGTAGCCGCAGCCTGTCTGCCGGGAATGTCCCTCGGCCTTTCGGAAAGGCCGAGCTTTCCTACTCCCACACCGATGGCACCCGATGTGACGAGAACCACATCCGTGCCCGAATTATGCAGGTCTGCCAGCACGGAGCAAAGCTTTACCATTCTTCTGATGTTTATTTTGCCTGTTTCGTATGTAAGGGTTGAGGTTCCTACCTTAACCACTAATCTTTTAGCGTCTGATATGGGATTCATTTTATTCGCCTTCTTTTATAAATTCCGATATTATTTTTTTATATTTTTCCTTCGGTGATACCTTGCCCACGGCAGTAAAGCTCATTTCCGATATATTGAAATATTCCCTCGCCACTCTTTTCACATCGTCGAGAGTCACGCCTCTCACTGCCTCGATAATCTCGTCGTCCGTTATCTCCTTATTCAGCAGAAGCATATTGTAGCCCGTGGCAGAAAACTTAGACTGGGGATTTTCTCTGGACATAATGAAGCTCGAGGCAAGCTTTTCTTTGGCTATGGTTATCTGTCTTTCCGTCAGAGATGACTCAAGATTTTTGATAATTCCGAGACATTCTCTTACGGCCTTTTCCTCAGATGCGGGTGCCAGACTCATAGATATTTCTATGGTGCCGCCCCCCGCAAACCTTACCAGAAAGGATTCGATGCCGTAAACGAGCCCCAGTTCCTCTCTTATCCTTCTTCCCAGCAGAGATGACGGGCCCAGTCCCAGCACGAAGGAGCATATCTGCAGAGGGTAAAGGTCTTCGTGCTCGACGGGAATGCCTCTGAAGGTCATCAGAATATGTGTCTGCTCCACGTCCTTTGTGAGTGTTCTCACATCGGGGCAGAAGGGCTCATTTCCGGTTTTTATGAAATTTTCCGTGTTTTCATCGGAGCCGAAATATTCCTTTATTTTTTCTTCGATTTCCTCCTGCTTAAAGTTACCGCTGACACCGATTACCGTTCTTTCGGGAACATAGTAGGTGCCCATATAGGAGAGAAAATCCTCTTTTTTCATAGCGGAAACGGTTTCCTTCGTTCCCAGAATTTCATAGGCGAGACCGCTGCCCTTATAAATGCCCTTTTCATTCACATCGAAGCATTTTTCCGAGGGATCATCCTCACACATAGCGATTTCCTCGAGAATAACACCCTTTTCCGTTTCGATGTCGTTTTCATCCAGACGGGGATTTTTAAAAAGGTCGAAAAGGAGGTCTGCAGCCTTTATAAGCTGATAATCCAGAGCCTTTACATAAAAATATGTGTATTCCTTGGTGGTATATGCATTATATATGGCTCCTATTTCGTCCATGCTCTCGGCTATTTCGAAGCCTGTACGGCTTTTGCTTCCCTTGAAAAGGATATGCTCAATGAAATGTGATATACCGTTATTACGGTCGTTTTCATTTTTCGAGCCGCTGGCCACCCAGATGCCTACCGTGGCTGAACGGCTGTCAGGTCTGCAGTCATAAAAAACTCTCAGTCCGTTTTCACAGGTTTTAATTTTCATCGAACTCCCCCTTTCCCGAAAGTATGGTCATTTGGCAGCAGCATTAAACAGAAAACTGCGAATTATAAAGCTCGGCATAAAAGCCGTTTTCCTTCAGAAGCTCACTGTGCTTACCTGTTTCGATGATTCTGCCCTCATTCATCACGATAATGACATCCGCCTCTCTAATGGTGGAAAGACGGTGAGCGATAACGAAATTCGTTCTGCCCTTCATAAGGTTAGTCATAGCCTTCTGTATCTGAACCTCTGTTCTGGTGTCAACGGAGGATGTGGCCTCGTCGAGAATAAGGATGTCGGGAGAGGAAAGAATAGCACGTGCGATGGTTATAAGCTGCCTCTGTCCCACAGAAATGTTGGAGCCCTCCTCCTCGAGCACCGTGTCGTAGCCGTCGGAGAGTGTAAGGGCAAATTTGTCCACCTTGGCTGCCCTGACCGCATCGAGGAACTCCTCCTCTGTAGCCTCAGGCTTACCATACATAATGTTTTCTCTGATAGTGCCTTTGAAAAGCCATGTATCCTGAAGCACCATGCCGAGAATTTTTCTCAGATTATTTCTCGTAAGATCCTTTATGTTTATGCCGTCAAGCAGTATTTCGCCGCCCTGTATTTCGTAAAACCTCATAAGAAGATTTACTATGGTGGTTTTGCCTGCTCCCGTGGGGCCTACGATAGCTACCAGCTGCCCCTTTTCCACCTGAAGATTAAAGTTTTCGATAAGAGGCTTTTCCGGAAGATAGGAGAAGCATACATCCTTGAAGGTTATGGATGAGCCCGTCTCTATCTCCACGGGATTTTCACTGTCGGGAACTATTTCCTCAGTCTCTAAAACATCGAAGACACGTTCTGCGCTGGCAAGAGAGGACTGAAGATTGTTTGAAATATTACTCAGGTCAACTATAGGCTGCATAATCAGCTTGGAATATGCGATGAAAACGGTGATATCGCCTACATTCTGCTTTTCCTTTACTATAAGGTAACCGCCGATTACGCAGATAATTACATACCCTGCATTGTTTGCAAAGCTGATAAGCGGACCGAGAATACCCGAGAGGAACTGTGCCTTACGGCTCGTGTTATAAAGCTCCTCATTGATGATGTCGAACTCCTCGATAGCCTTTTTCTCGTGACCGAAGGCCTTTACTATCTTGTGTCCCGTAAACATCTCCTCGATGTGACCGTTGGCGTCACCCGTAACCTTCCACTGCTTTCTGAAATAAACCTTGGAGAAATTCAGAATTACAAGTGCTATAACGATACAGATGGGGAAGGGAGAAAGGGAGCCGAGAGTAAGCGAAAAGCTGATTTTTACCATAATGGCGAGAATGCCGACGAAGGTAACGACAGAAGTGATAATCTGAAGAATGCTGTTCTGCAGCGTGTTATTCATATTATCCACATCGTTAATCATACGGCTTAAGATGTCACCCTTGTTATGATTATCGAAATAAGCCAGAGGAAGCTTCGAAAGCTTACGGTTAAGCTTATGACGGATGTCGGTGATGAGCTTCTGCACCACTCCTGCCATAATGTAATGCTGCACGAAGCCGAAAACCGAGCTTAAGGAATAGATTATGAATATAGTGATGAGAATACTGTAAATGGGAGTGAAATCCATACTGCCCGTAGCCAGCTTGTTTTTTATCTGCTCGTCGAGAACATTGATAATGTCGCCCAGATATTCGGGGCCTAAAATGGTAAGATAGGCACTGGCACCCGCACATATAGCAGTAACTATGAGAGCAAGCTCCTTACCCCTGAGAAAAACGAGAAGCTTTTTAGCCGTCCGAAGCAGATTTTTCGGCTTTTCTTTATTTGTCTTAGTCTCTTCTCTGTAAGCGGCGTATTTATCGCCGGAATATGTAGTTGCTTCTTTTTTGGAGGAAATCTTTTTTTCGTTCATTATTCTTCCTCCTTTTCTATCTGTGAATCGTAAATTTCACGGTAAAGGGCGCAGTCCTTCATAAGCTCCTTATGGGTTCCCATACCGCATATTTTGCCTCGATCGAGAACTACGATGCGGTCAGCATCGATAATGGTACCGACTCTCTGTGCCACGATGATGACCGTAGCCGTGAGATTTTCCTTTATGGCTCTGCGGAGTCTGGCATCGGTAGAAAAGTCAAGTGCGGAAAAGCTATCGTCGAAAATGTAAACCTCAGCATCTCTCGTAAGTGCTCTGGCGATAGAAAGACGCTGCTTCTGTCCGCCTGAAAGGTTGGTGCCGTTCTGACTTACGAAGGTTTTGATTCCTCCGGGCAGCTTATCCACGAACTCACTGCTCTGAGAAATGTCGAGAGCAAGCCTCATTCTTTCCTCCGTGGCATTTTCGTCACCGTAGCGGAGATTTTCCTCTATGCTTCCGCTGAAAAGACAGGCCTTCTGAGGAATGAAGCCTATTCTGGAGCGAAGATCCTCCTGACTGAGCTTGCGCACATCGGCACCGTCAAAAAGTATCTCACCCTCAGTTGCGTCGTAAAAACGCGGTATCATATTGACAAGAGTGCTTTTGCCGCTTCCCGTGCCGCCTATGATGGCAGTAACCTTGCCTGCCTCGGCGGTAAAGGAAATGTCTGAAAGCACCTTTTCCTCTGCATCGGCATAACCGAAGGAAACATTGCGAAATTCTACGGTTCCTTTTTTGCTTTCATCGGTCTTTTCTGCCTTTTCGGGCTCGGTGATAACAGGAACTATGTCTAAGATTTCGATAATTCTGTTCGCGGAGATTCTCGCACGGGGTACGATAACGAACATAGCTGCTACCATGGTCATAGATGAAATTATCATTACCATATAAATAACGAAGGCCTGAAGGTCACCTATAGCCGTAGAAAGCTTGGCAGCATCGAGAATATGGTCAAGGCTGTCGTAATTTTTGGCGGCAATCATAATAAGCAGGTCCAGAGCGATAATGATGATAACTATACATACGGGAATAAGAACGGACATAAAGCGCTGGAATTTAAGGGTAAGCCCCGAAAGCTCTCTGTTTGTGCCGTCAAACTTTTCATCCTCGGCTTCCATTCTGCCGAAGGCTCTGATGACTCTTATGCCGTTTATCTTTTCACGCATAAAGCTGTTAACCTTATCAATAAGCTTCTGCCTTTTTCTGAAAATGGGTATAGCAGTTTTGATAACGATAACTGCGATAACTGCTATTACGGGTATGACCGCGAATATTACCGTGGCAAGTCTGGCATTCAGGATAAAGGCCATAACCACACCGCCGACGAGCATTATGGGGACGGAAATAATCATACGGAGACACGTAAGGATAAAGTCCTGAATAACCTTTACGTCGTTTGTGCAGCGGGTAATAAGAGAGGGAGTGCCCACTGCATCTATGTCCGTCTGTGAAAGGGACTCCACCTTAAGGAAAAGCTCTCGTCTGAGAATCATACCGTAAGCGGCAGAGGTTTTGCTGGAGAAGTAGCTATTAAGGACATTGACACCCACACCGAAGGCGGAAAGGCACATCATAATTGCTCCCACCTTGACTATGTACGGGATATCTCCGTATTTGATACCCTTATTTATTATCTCTGACATAAGAAGAGGAAGAGAAAGGTTGCTTACCTGAGAAAGCACCACAAAAATCATCGCTGCTATAGCAGGCTTTTTAATCAGCTTCAGATATTTTACCAGTCGTATCAAGGTCAGTTTACCTCCGATATTATTATTCTTTCCGTTTTATAAAAAGCAAAAATGCATATAATTAGACAATTATAATTGATTATAGCAAACCATTATGAATAAAGTGTAAACTAAATATATTATTTAGTTATTTAACGGCTTTTCTTCATCGGAAAATCAGCACGGATATTATAATATACAAAAAAAGCAGATATGCTCCGAGTAATCTCAAAGCACATCTGCTTTCATTTTTTACAAGGCGGATTTATTTCCTTCCGCAGCCTGTCTGCTGCTGATTAAAATATACTGTAGAACCACCATTTGAACATAGCTCCGAGTCTTTCGCCAAAGGAGTACATATCATTATTGGCCATTACACGGTAATTGAAGGCCTTGTCATCGGTGGTGTAATAATCTCTGAAGAAAATTACATCGGTTTCATAATCTGAAAGGTCATCCTCTCTGAGAGTGATGAGTCTCGCACCTCGGTTTTCGTCACCGTAGGAGCCGAAGCCTACCGTGGGAGTCTGGATAATATCCACGCCCTCATAGGGAATAACGAAGCTGTTTTTATGGTCGTGACCGGAAGCGATACCGAGAACATTTCCGTTCTCTATCATAGCCTGAATCTGTCCGTTACTGTATTCGGGAGAGCAGCAGGTTTCGCTGAGGAAGGTATCCTCATCTCTGTATTTTTCGGGAAGAGTGTAGACAATATCGCTCTTTATCATAGAATACCCTTCTGCGTAATCCTCTGTGGTGGAGACGATTTCCCAGTTTTCCGCAGTGCCTGTTTCCGTAAGCACCTCGTAAACCTCGGGAACTATAATATGCTGGAAGGCAAGAGAGGGAACGGGCTTTCCGCCGTTTTCATCCGTGAGAGCCTTTTCTGTTTTCACATACCACTCTATCTGATCCTTCTGAACACAGCCGTAGCCGCCGAGGTCGTTTTCCTCGTTATATTCCTGTGAGTCAAACATCCAGAGGTTAAAGACAGTCCTGCTATCATCCTCGGATGACATTATGGGAAGATTATATGTACCGCTGCCGGAAAGAGCCTTTTCCTCCTCGGTCTCTGTACCTATAAAGCAGGTGTATTGCTGATAAAAGGCAAACTGCTCATCCTTGCTCATTCTGTTTTCACCGTCGTGGTTACCGAAAACTGCCGCTACCTTTACGCCTCTTTCCTCGAAGATTTCCATAACATTGTTTATCAGACGCCTGTTGCCCCATTTGGTAAGAGCTTTGTGAGGTCCTATGTTATCTCCGGTGAGAACTACAAGGTCGGGCTCAGTCTTGTCTAAAAGGTCAATGATGAAATTTTTCGTAAGAGGCTGCAGATACAGGTTATCCTGTATGTCCGAAAGCTGCAGAATTTTAAACGTTCCGTCTTCTCTGAACTGAAGCTTATGCTTAATATCGGGAACAGCGCTACTCGTGAAAGTAACGCTGCCGATTGTCATAACCAAAGTCAGAAGAAGAGATAAAAGCTTTTTCATATCTTTTCTCCCTCTTTTTTGCTTATTTCTGTTTTGAATATTTAACTCTGTAAACGAAATTCATTATAACAGAGTCGAGCTTGCCGATAGCCTTGGTGCCGCCGAAGAGCTCACTTGCGATGTAGGTTTTGCAGTTCTTTTCCATAACCATTTCGGTAGCTCCTGCCTCGTCCTTATTGGGACCGCAGCAAACTGCACCGTTATTTTTCAGAAGAACGGCGTTTCTGCTCTTGCCGCCTAAGGCCTTTGCGACCTTTTTGGAGGATTTGAGAGTGTCGTTTGCATCAAACTCGGCACACCTTACGGTAACGCCCACTATCTGTGCGAAGTCGTCAAGGAAGGGCTTTACCGTAGCACCGATTTTGGATGCGGCAGTGATAGCCTCCTTTTCCGAATGAATGATAGCACCGATATCCTCACGGCTGTTATAGATAGCCTTATGAAGGTCTGCCTCAGAGGGATACTTTTCACCGGAGATAAGCTCATCGCAGCAGGGGCAAAGACCTACTACGGAAACAGTGTTGCCTTCCTTGTCGGAAAGGATAACTGCATCGTCCACTCTGATACTGTCATAAGCGGTGAGCTTTGCTTTGGGAAGCTCGGCCTTGGCCTTGGTCTCTACGATGTAATTATAAACCTCGTTAAAGCCTTCTGTAACCTTGCCGGTAACATCGGCATATTTTTTAGCTACGAAATCTGCACATACCTTTTCGACCTCGTTGGCTACCTTGAAGGCATCGTCATAGTCTGTACCGAGACAAACCGCACCGTGATGCTTCATAATAACTGCCTTTGAGCTGGAGCGCTCGAGAGCACCCACTACGCCCTTGCGAAGCTTGCCTGTGCCGGGAAGGCCGTAGGAGGCTACGGGAATATTGTCACCGATAAGCTCCTTACTGTAGCCCTCGATGTTATTTATGTCGCAGCCGAGAGCAGACACTACGGAAGCGTTTGCCTGATGTGTGTGGATTACGAAATTAATGTCAGGACGGTGGAGATAGCACTGAGCGTGAATACCCTTTTCGCTTGACGGCTTGATGTCGCCCTCATAGGAAAGGTCCTCCATCTGAACGAGCACGATATCATCGGGAGTAAGGCTTTCGTATGCCTTGCCGCTGGGAGTGATAACGAACTGCTTGTCATCGATACGGCAGCTTACATTACCCCATGTACGGGCGATAAGGCCTGTGGAAACGAGCTGCTTACCCGCCTCGACAACTATTTCTTTTGCTTTTAAGATGTCCATTTTAGCACCTCTTTTTTTCTTTGGATAAAGGTTAAACAGGGCAGGCAAAGGCCTGCCCTAAATCAGTTCTGATTATTCGCCTACACAAGCGATGTTTGAAAGCACCTTGTCGAAACGTACGAGTGCATCGTCAATCATTTCCTCTGTGTATGCAGCTGATGTGTAAAGTCTGGAGCCGGCGAGGGTTACGAGACCTTCAGCCATGTAGGCAGCACCCATATGAGTCATTGCAGTCTTACGTGCACTTGTCTCTTTGAGTACGGTGGGAATGCCCCAAGGCTTGGACCAGTCGATGGAGAAGTGCATGGTACCTACGGTTTCGAGGTGACATACAGAGCCCTGGTTGAATGCTACGAAGGGAAGATTGTATTTGTCGATAATCTGGTTGAGACCTGCAGTGATTCTGTCACCCATAAGGCCGGCCTTCTGGCAAGCGTTCTGCTTGTCGATTTCTTCAAGAGTGTAGTAACCGGCTACGCAGGAAAGAGGAGTAGCAGCCATAGTACCGCCGCAGAATGCCTTTTTGATCTTCATACCGCTGGCATCAAGACCTGCACCCATATACTGCATATACTGCTTCTTACCGCCGATACCGCCTGCACCGGGATAACCGCCGGCGATAACCTTACCGAAGATGGTGAGGTCGGGCTCTACACCGTAGTAGCCCTGAGCACCGGACATACCGATACGGAAGCCTGTAACAACCTCATCAAAGATAAGAAGTGCGCCGTACTTACGGCAAAGTCTTTCAACGCCCTTGTTGAAATCCTTATCGAGAGGACGTGTACCGCTTTCGGGACCGATAGGCTCAATGAATACTGCTGCAGTACCGCCGCAAAGCTGATTTCTGCGAAGCTTTCTTTCCAGGTCATTGAGGTCACCGGGGAAGAATTCCTGTGTATCTCTCATAAGACGGATGGGAACACCGCTTGCCTGAGTGAACTTAGAGCCGGGAACACGGATACCATAGCCGAGCTGATCGGACCAGCCGTGGTATGCGCCGCCCATTTTAAGGATGTACTTTTTCTTTGTAGCAAGTCTTGCAACACGGCAGGCTACCATACAGGCCTCAGTACCTGAACCGAGCATACGGAACATATCTACTGTGGGCATAGAGTCTGCGATTTTCTTTGCAAGCTTGTATTCAAACTCATGGAAAAGACCTGTGGAGGGACCGCAGGTATTAAGAAGGTCGATAACCTGGTCACGGACAATCTTCGGGTTGGAGCCTAAAACTGTGGGGCCGCCCGCCTGAAGGAAGTCATAGTATTCGTTACCGTCGATATCGTAAAGCTTTGCACCGTCAGCCTTTGTGAAAACGAGGGGGAACGGATAGTTGAAGGCAAGGTTATGCTGAACGCCGCCGGGGATGATTTCTCTGGCTTCGGAAATCATAGCCTTTGACTTCTGGCATTTTGCTTCGAAGTAGTTCTCTTCATAAGCCTTCAGAACGTCGGGCTTGATTGAGTGGATAGGCTGAGCAATAAGCTTGTCGAGTTTTTCACAAACGGCTTTTGCATCAGGGTAGTTAGAAATTGCAAATCTTGTGTCCATCTTAACATCTCCTATGTATAAATTGTTTTGGGTGAGCCGCTGCTCACTTTGTTTCCCTAATATTATACTATATTTAGAAGAAACTGTCAATTGTATTATATACCCAAATAAGCCCCCTATTTTTGTATAAATTGAAAAAATGAAATTAAGGCTTTGTTAATTATTTAAATTTAAAGGGTTATTTTGTCGTATTTTATTTCTAATTATTAACTTTTTTTAACTTTGTATTTTCTTGATTGACAAAGCATATTAATTTTGTTATCATAATTATACACAGAATATAAGGAGGTGTAACAAATGCCCGAAGCATTCCAGAACGTTCTTGACACAATTTTACAGGTTTTCGAAGCTCTTAAGGCTTTCTTCGCAAAGCTTACAGACATGTTCGCTAAAGAAGAAGAAAACGCAGAAGGTTAATCTTGTTTTTACTTAATCAGCAGAACTGCCCTCGGGCAGTTCTGTTTTTTGTCCGAAAAAGGACTGCAAAAGCAAATATATCATATACCGCACCGTATTATTCCTTATAATAATTAAAACAGATGTGTTCAAGGTCAAACACATCTGTTTTTCGTTTTGTTTTTGCTTTTTGGTCTTCGCTTAGTGCAGCGCCATTTTTGGGCAGTATTTATGCCTTTTTAGCCGTCACCTTTTTAATAACGAAGAGAGTAGCAACCATCAGCACGGCACCTACGGGAAGAGCTATGTACCACTGAGGTACGAAGCCTGCGATAATGTAGGTAACGAAGGATACACCTGCTACCGTAAGCGCATAGGGAAGCTGAGTGGAAACGTGGTTGAGGTGGTCACACTGACCGCCGGCGGAGGCCATAATGGTGGTATCGGAGATGGGTGAGCAGTGGTCACCGCAAACGGCACCTGCCATACAGGCAGAGATAGAAACTATCATAAGAGGATTGCCGGCCTCGAATACGCTGAGAACGATGGGAATGAGAATACCGAAGGTACCCCATGATGTACCCGTAGCGAAGGAAAGACCTACGGCGATGATGAAGATGATAGCGGGAAGAAGTGACTGGAATGCGCCTGCGCTGCCTTCTACGAGCTGAGAAATGTAAATCTTGGCACCGAGGCTGTCTGTCATAGCCTTAAGAGTCCATGCACAGGTAAGGATAAGGATAGCGGGAACCATAGCCTTGAAGCCCTCGGGAAGAGAGGCCATAGCATCCTTAAAGGAAATAACTCTTCTGATAAGAAGGTAAGCTACTGCAAACACGATAGCCACGGCTGAGCCGATAACGAGACCTACGGAAGCATCCGAGTTAGAGAAGGCCTCGACGAAGCCTGTTCCCTCAAAGAAGCCGCCCGAATAAATCATACCGATAACGCAGCAGATGATGAGAACTACTACAGGAAGAATAAGGTCGATAACCTTGCCCTTGGGGTTGATTTCGACTGCATTGCCTTCTACTTTTTCACCGCTGGTGAAAAGGTCACCCTTTTCCATAGCGTTTCTCTCGTGAAGCTTCATCGGACCGTAATCAAATTTAGTTGCAGCGAGAACAACCATCATAATAATGGTGAAAATAGCGTAGAAGTTATAGGGAATAGCCTGAACGAAAAGGCTCATACCGCTTTCTGCGCCTGCACCTCTGGCGAAGCCTGCTACTGCGGCCGCCCAGGAGGAAATGGGAGCGATGATGCATATGGGAGCTGCGGTAGCATCGATGATGTAGGAAAGCTTGGCACGTGAAATCTTCTGCTCGTCAGCCACAGGTCTCATAACTGAGCCTACGGTGAGACAGTTGAAATAGTCATCGATGAAAATAAGACAGCCGAGAAGAACGGTAGCCAGCTGAGCGCCCACTCTTGACTTAATGTGCTTGGAAGCCCAGCGGCCGAATGCTGCTGAACCGCCTGCCTTGTTCATCATGGAAACGAGAGCACCGAGAAGAACGAGGAAGATAATGATACCCATATTATAGGAATCGGAAAGAGAGGCTACGAAGCCGTCAAAGAGAACGTGATTGATAGCGGTTTCGAAATTGCCGCCTGCATAAATGAAGCCGCCCACTACGATACCGATGATAAGAGAGGAATAAACCTCCTTGGTGATAAGAGCCAGAACGATAGCGATGATGGGTGCTACGAGAGCGGCTACGGTAGCATAGGAGCCGATGCTCTCTCTTACCTTGGCCAGAGCAGTTTCGATGTGAGCCTTAAAGCCTGCATCGTTTGTGAGGTTGTCTGCGTAGGCATCCACATAAGCTGCTGCAGACTCTCCGTCTGTAAGGTCGTACTCTGTTACCTCACCGTCCACATCGACGGAAAAAGCAGTTTCTTCTGCCGCACCGACGGTGAGCACGGCTGCCTCATCGCCCTCAGCAGAGATAGCCACGGCATCCTCTGTAGCGAAAACTGTGGCAGTCATGGGGATAGCAAGAGCAAAAACAATCATAAATGCGAGAATTATTTTTGCTATGCTTTTCTTTGATTTTTGCATTTTGAAAATCTCCTTTTCTTTAAACTTAAAAAGAGGTCTCAAAGCAGAGACCTCATAAAAACAAAAGCAGCTTTTACACGATAGCTCTCCGCATTGCGACAGTCGGCAGGATATTATCCCGCCGCCCAGCGAAAGCCCTCACAGACAGGGTTCCCGCTTCGGCACGAAAGCCTTTCGCCTTTTTTCACAGACTGTCGTGAGTCTCGGAAAAGCTACTGATATTCCGTGCACCTCTATCTTATTGCATACTATTATACTATCTTTTTCGGAAAAATCAATAGGTAAAGTAAAATAAAAGCAACAGAGGCGCCCCCGTAGGACACCTCTGCTCTTCATATCATATATTTTCTCATTTTAAAAGCAGCCTGTCTGCTGTAAGTTCTCTCAGTCAACGTGTTATATTCTACCACCCCGTGACTTACTTTTCAATATCCAAACTAAACAAATAAATTTTCATTTTTTTGTGCCTTTTAACTCTTGCATCATACATCTTTACCATAATATACGCCGTCTTTTATACAAAACATACAATATTAACCCTTTCACACCTCATAACCGTAATTTTTATTCAGATTATAATAAATAAAAGCATCTAAACAGTGGAAAAATAAAAAACAATGTGATATAATAAATGAGTTAAGGCAAATTATGCCAAAAGAAACGATAATTATTATTTTTGAGAGGTGCAAAAAATGAGCTTTAAAGAATTAATCATCAATGCAGGTTCTTCTTCATTAAAGTATCAGGTTTTCGAAATGCCCGAAGCCAAGGTTCTCGCAAAGGGTATCTTTGAGCAGATAGGCACAGCCTGTACTTTCACACACAAAATCGACAAGGACGGCGAAGAGGTCAAGCTTCTCGACAAAAAGCCCGTCGAAGCCAAGGACCACCACGACGCTATCACCATTCTGCTCGAAACTCTTACCGATAAGGAAAACGGCGTTCTCGAGTCAATGAACGACATTTCGGCAGTAGGTCACCGTGTTCTTCACGGCGGTGAAGAGTTCAGCGGCAGCGTAGTAGTTACAGAGGACGTAAAGGCAGCTATCAGAAAGTGCATCCCCCTCGGCCCTCTTCACAACCCCGCAAACCTTATGGGTATCGAGGTATGCGAAGAAATTATGAAGGGTATTCCTCAGGTAGCAGTTTTCGACACCGCCTTCCATCAGACCATCCCCGACTACGCATATATGTATGCTCTGCCCTACAAATACTATCTCCAGCACGGCATCAGACGCTACGGCTTCCACGGCACCAGCCACAGATATGTTTCTGCCCGTACCACTGATTTCCTTATGAAAAAGTATCCCGGCAAATATAACGCAGACGAGCTCAGAGTAGTCACCTGCCATCTCGGCAACGGCTCCTCCATCTCTGCTATCAAGGGCGGCAAATGCTTCGACACTACCATGGGACTTACTCCTCTCGAGGGTATAATGATGGGTACACGCTCCGGCTCCATCGATCCCGCTATCATCGCAGTTCTCTGCGAGAGAGAAAACCTCACCGCCAAGGAAGTAGACAATATTCTCAATAAAAAGTCAGGTATGCTCGGCCTTACCGCAGAATATGACGAAAACTGGAAAGAAATCGAAGGCACCGCTACCAGCGATAACAGAACCATCGAGGGACGTTCAAAGAACGGAGACAAGAGAGCTCAGCTCGTAGAGTCTATGCTCTGTCACCAGCTCGTTAAATACATCGGCGGCTTCGCAGCTGCTATGGGCGGCGTGGATGCAGTAGTATTCACGGGCGGCATCGGTGAAAACAACCCCCACTACCGCACAAGAGTAGCAGAAAAGCTCGGCTTTATGGGCACAGCCATCTGCGAGGAAGCAAACAGCGTAAGAGGCAAGGAAATCGAGATTTCCACAGAGGACTCTGCCCTCAAGCTTCTCGTTATTCCCACCGATGAGGAGCTCCTTATCGCACAGGATACCTATGAATTAACCAAATAATTTTCTGAAACAGTTTTTTCTCCTCCGTTTTTCAGCGGAGGAGATTTTTTTATAATGAAAAAATCAAAAAGTTTTCTCCGTGACACTTGGAATACATACCCTGCCTGTATTATAATGACGAAAGGAGATGATACCAATGCTTAAAATTCTCGTTTGCGACGACGAAATAAAAATCCGCACCACCCTTTATGATTATTTCACTGCCAAAGGCTTTTCTGTTGACACGGCCTCGAACGGTAGAGAAGCAATAGAAAAAGCCGAAGAAAAGGACTTCGACCTGATTATCCTCGATGTGCTTATGCCTTTTACGGACGGTCTTACTGCCTGCAGGGAAATACGTAAATTTTCCGACACACCCGTAATCTTTCTTTCCGCATTGGGCGAAGAGGAGGACCTTCTGAGAGGATACAGACTCGGCGGTGACGACTACATCATAAAGCCCTTCCCACTGTCGGTGCTGACGGAAAAGATAATTACCACCGTAAACAGACATAAGGGCATAAACCCGCAAAAGCGTCTCACCCTCAGAGGCCTCACCCTCGATTACGGCACACGGCAGGTTTTCTGCGGCGAAAGAGAAGTGATTTTTGCATCAAAGGATTTCGAGCTTCTGGCTCTTTTAATGGAAAACAAGGGCAATGTTCTTTCCCGTGAGGTAATTCTCAGAAAAATATGGGGTTATGATTACGACGGCGACGAAAGAGTAGTCGATACCCACATAAAGAGAATAAGAAAGGCTTTAAGAGAGCACGCCGACTCGGTGAAAACAGTCATCGGCTCAGGCTACGCCTTTAAAAAGGAGGATGAAAAATGAACAGAAAAAAGCTGCGTTTAATAATAATCGCATTATCTCTTTTCTTTTTTTCGGTCTCAAGTTTCGCCAATTATGCTGCCTCATATAAAAACATACGTTCAGATATTCATAGCACCCCAAATGAAATTATTTCCGGAGTACAGAATTTTCTGCGCAGAGACAAGGCTTTGTCGGTGCGGTTGGAAGCTTCCGGTATTTCCGCTGCCGATTACATAGCTTTTATTGCTGACCGTTGGATTTCAGCAAGTCCTCATCAGACAGCGGTTCTCGATGAAGATAAACGCATCATTTCACTGGGCGAAACTGCCGTATTTATAGACTCGACCGATGCAGATATCCAAAAATGCTACTTTTTCAAATTAGAAGAATATATGACATCCTCCCTGCGAAAGGAAATGCTGAGGTTCAGATATTTCAACTCAAATTCATCCGTAAAATACATCTCCTTTAATCAGGAAGGAGATACATATATTCCCGTAGAAATCTGTCTGGAATGTTCAGGCACGAAAAAAGCCAAATCCTTTTATTTCACAGATAATGAGCCAACTAAAACCTTTAAAGATAACCTTTATAACATTTACTTTAGTCTGTGGGGAGAGGGTGAAAGCCTTTTCGAAAAAAATTACACTGAAATGCTCCGAGAAAAGCTCGACGATGAAATGTACCGTGGCACCCAATATACCACCACTACGGGCAGTATGCTTTTCCCTGTAGAAATCGGTGAAGGAAACAGTTATCAGCTTTATGTGGCAGTAAAGAAAAATCCCTATACACGTGCTTTAACCTCGCCGTATTTCCTGCTCACCGAAATACTGCTGCTTTTTGCCTTTACTTTACCCACGGTGTTTCTTCTCATTTTCTCTATGAAATACTTAAAGAAAAAGGAAGAGCTCGAAAAATCCAAGCGTGCCTTTATCTCTGCCGCCGCCCACGAGCTGAAAACACCCCTGGCGGTTATACAGAATCAGTGTGAATGCATTTTAGAGGGTGCCGTAGAGGATAAAAAGGATGAATACATAAAATCCGTCTACGAGGAAGCACTCAGAATGAATGACATCGTCACCTCTCTGCTGACCTTTAACCGACTTTCCTCTACGGATAAAATCGAAAAGGAAAGCTGCAATCTGACGGCATTAGTTAAAGAAGAGGTAAATAAATATCTTCCTTTCGCCCGTTCGTCAGGTGCGGAAATAGCTCTTAAGACTGAAAAGGATATTATCGTAAGCTGCAACCCGAAGCTGATGGCCTTAGCCGTGGATAACTACCTTTCAAACGCCGTCAAATACACCACGGGAGAAAAGAAAATCACCGTCACGCTAAAAGAGGAAAAGGGCAGCTTCACCTTAGAGGTTTTCAACACCTGTGAGCCTTTAAACGAGGAAACGGCAGAAAACATCTGGAATCTTTTCGAAAGGCAGGACATTTCACGAACGAGAGACGGATCATCTGCGGGAATGGGACTTCCCATCTGCAAGAGAATCTTCGACTGTCACGGCTATAGCTACGGCTGCAAAAGCACAGACAACGGCGTAAGCTTTACCGTCAGAGGAAAATTATAAATCACACCGAGACTGTAAAAAAAGCGCAGACCGCATAAACCAAGATAAACAGAGGGCTTCTTTGGATTTAAAAATCCGCAGAAGTCCTTTTTCTTTTGCCCTGTAATTGACACAGAGGGATAATTATAGTATAGTATTCTTATCAATAAAAAAGGAGAGATTCCTATGAAGCTTTCAAAGAAAATTTTAAGTCTCTGTCTTGCCATGATGATGGTCTTTTCAGTGACAGGCACTGCCTTTGCTGCGGAGTCGGAAAAAGACTGCCCCGTAGTTCATATCCCCGGCTTTTATTCCAGCAATGTTTACGGTGATTTGAATGATCCCGACACACTGCTTGTGCTTCCCTCGACTGATGTGGTGATTGATTTCGTAAAAGATGAATTCGTGCCCGCTCTTCTGAATTTCTGTGTGGACCGTGACACGGATAAGCTCGCTACCGATGTATGCGAAAAGATAAATGAGCAGCTTTTCCCTCACTGGTTTAATGAAAGCACCGGCGATGCCAAAGAGGGCTCGGGTATTATTTTCGATGCCACACCCGAAAACGTAACCGCCTCCTCTGAGCTTACCTTCCGCTTTGACTGGAGAGGAGATATGGTAGATATAGCAGACGACCTTGCCGAATATATTGATTATGTTCTCGCAGAAAGCGGCTGCGAAAAGTTAGCTCTTTCCGCACACTCCTTCGGCAGCAACCTCATTCTCGCCTACCTTGCCAAATACGGAAACGAAAAGATTTCCGCCATCGTTTTCGACTCTCCCGCATGTGACGGTGTGGCAGTGGTAGGTAATCTTATGACAGGCAAGGTTACTCTCGACGCAGAGTTCCTCGGCTATTTCCTCGAAAGCACTCTGGGTGAAAATGAATATGCTAAGCTCATTTCCGGTGTTTACGGAGTTTTAGAGCTGGCTGACATTCCCGGTACAGTAGTGGATTTTCTCGACGAGGCTATCGAGGTGCTCGCCCCCGCAGTATACAAAGAAACCCTCGCTCCCCTTTTCGGCTACTGGCCCGCTATATGGGCTATGGTTCCCGACAGTCAGATAGATGAGGCTATGGCTTACATCTTCGATGATATTCTCAAAGAGCAGGACCTTTCCGTTCTCAGAGGCAGAGTAGAGGAATACAACGCTCTGGTCAGAGCAAACAAAGAAGTAACTCTCAGAGCCTTCGACAGTGTGGGTAATTTCGCCGTTCTTTCACGCTACGGCTCACCCGCCTTCCCTCTCACCGATGCCTCCGACCTGATGGGTGACACGGTTATCGAGACCAAGGCAAGCTCACTCGGTGCCACCACCGCTCCCGTAGGTACATATTTCACCGAAGAGGAAACAGAAGGTGTGGATGCTAAGTACATCTCACCCGACAGAACGGTAAACGCTTCTACCTGTCTTTTCCCCGAGCAGACCTGGTTTATAAAGGATTCAGGCCATTTCGAAACGCACTTTACGGATGATTACTATAACTTATTCCTTTTCGCTGAAAAGGAGCTCACCTGTGACGACACAGAATTCGGCAGATTCTGCACCTTCGAAACAGAGAACTACACTCTCGTAAAGGATACCTCGGAGCCCGAGCAAAAAGAGAATGACTCTCCTCTCGCCCGTCTTTTCCGCTTCTTGGCCGCTCTTTTCGAGACCTTCACTGCTCTGATTAAAAAGCTATTCAGCTGATAAATATACATAACTAAAAAACACCCTATGGCCTTACCGGTTAAGACCATAGGGCTTTTTTAGTTTACCTCGACAACCTCCAGCTGAAGCTGATGACTTTTTTCCTCGCCGTCAGCATTTACGATTTTTATCTCGAAAAAAAGATTTTTCATCAGCTTCTCGGCACTGTCGTTATCATATCCCGTAACCGCATCAGGACCGCTCATTTTGCCCAGATCGTCGCCGTCCAGAACAACATTACCGCCCGTCTTATCAATAATACGGTTAGTCATTACGTTTTTCTCTTCTCCGTTATCCAAAACATAAAACGACGTGCTGCAGGATACTGCGTTTTCGAAAAATTCTTCGGAGTTTATCTTTAAAATGCCTCCGCTGAAGGTTTCTTCGTCCTCTTCGATAACAACAGTTCCGTTCATAACCGTCACGATTTCATCGGAGCCACTGAAGGAATAAACCCTTGTTCCCGTGTTTTTCTCTGTAAGAGCTTCAGTGGCGACAAGAGAAGCATCCTCCCATGCTGCCTGTTTTGATTTAGAAAAAATAAAACCAAATATAATCAGCACAAAGGCCAGTGCTATAATAAAAACCTTTTTCAAATTATTGCCCCCTGCGTTTTTCTGACTCCATTATATATCATAGCAGGAGTAAAGTAAAGATTTTTAAGCTCTCTGTTTCCGGGATTTTCTCTCGTATTCTTTCCGATTTATAAAGCGACTCAAAAAAAGTACACCTCCGAATAATCGGAAGTGTACCATAATTGATAAAGCAATTATCTCTTTGAGAACCTGTCGCTGCGTTAATAAAACAGTCCGGTGGACTGTTTTTAGCAGTGACCGCAGCAGCTACGCTGCGAGGACCCGAAGTTCCCCAAAGAAAAAACAGACTCCCGAAATATCGAGAGTCTGCAGTAAGCGGGAAAGCTTTTATCTCTTTGAGAACTGAGGTGCACGACGGGCGCCTTTGAGACCGTACTTCTTTCTTTCCTTCATTCTGGGATCACGAGTGAGGAAGCCTGCCTTCTTAAGTGCGGGGCGAAGTTCTTCGTCATACTGAAGGAGAGCTCTGGAAAGACCGTGACGGATAGCACCGGCCTGGCCTGTAACGCCACCGCCTGTTACACGGCAAACGATGTCAAACTTCTCAGTTGTTTCTGTAAGATTGAGAGGCTGACGAACGATGAGCTTAAGTGTTTCGAGACCGAAATAATCGTCGATGTCTCTGTCGTTGATGGTGATTTTACCTGTACCTGCGTAAACACGTACTCTTGCGATTGACTTCTTTCTGCGGCCTGTGCCGTAGAAGAACGGAGTTGTTTCGTACATTCTGTTTTTCCTCCCTTTCTATTAAAGTTCGATAGCTTCGGGCTTCTGTGCTGCGTGTGCATGTTCTGCACCTGCATATACACGAAGTCTGGTGAGAGCCTGACGTCCGATTACTGTGTCGGGGATCATACCCTTGACAGCCTTTGTCATAGCAAATTCGGGCTTAGTCTTCATAAGTGTGGAGTACTTAACCTTCTTCATGTTACCGATGTAACCTGTGTGATGGTAGTACATTTTCTGATCGAGTTTCTTACCTGTGAGAACAACCTTATCAGCATTGATGATGATAACGTGGTCACCGCAGTCAGCGTGGGGAGCGAAGGTGGGCTTATGCTTACCTCTGAGAAGCTCAGCAGCTTTAGCAGCTACGTGACCGAGGTGCTTACCTTCAGCGTCGATAATATACCACTGACGGGTGATGTCGCCTGCTTTGGGCATATAAGTTGACATAACTTTTTCCTCCATTAGATTATTATTAATGCTCGGATATATTACCACAAGCCGTTTTATTTGTCAACACCTTTTTTGTATTTTTTTAATTTACATTTTAATTGCTCAGTTTTTCTTCGTTTTTCTTCGTTTTTCATAGCATTTGCTCACAAATGATTTTTATAAATTTTTCTGCTTTTCTTTGTGTACTTTGTTCAAATAAAGCGAAAAGGGAGGTTTTTGCAGTAAGATGCAAAGACAGTTTCTTCGCCCCGAAGACGTATGATTATACATCAAGAGGGCGAAAAAACGTCTGAAAAAGCAAATATCTATTATATGCAACACCATCTTATTCCATACAACAAAAATAAAAAGGGCCATCCGTAAAGATAACCCTTTTTCTTATTATTTTGTACTATCAAACAAGTTCAATAATGCACATTTCTGCAGCATCACCACGACGGGGACCTGTCTTAATAATACGGCAATAACCGCCGTTTACTTCCTTGTACTTGGGGCCGATTTCGTCGAAAAGCTTCTTAACTACATCTTCCTTTGTGATGTATGCGAGAGCCTGACGCTTATTGTGAAGAGTAGCTTCTTTACCGAGAGTAATCATCTTCTCAGTCATAGCGCGTACTTCCTTTGCCCTTGTAACGGTGGTTTCAATGCTACCTTTTTCTAAAAGATATGTTACCATACCTCTGAGCATAGCGTTTCTGTGATCAGTAGGTCTGCCAAGTTTTCTGGTACCTGCCATTATAAATCACTCCTTTACCGTTGTGTAGAATATTTGTTTCTTAGTCGTCTTCACTGCGAAGGTCAAGACCGAAGGAATGAAGCTTTTTGATAACTTCGTCGAGAGATTTCTTGCCGAGGTTACGAACCTTCATCATATCTTCCTCTGTCTTGTTTGTTAAATCTTCCACTGTGTTGATGCCTGCACGCTTCAGACAGTTGAATGAGCGTACTGACAAGTCAAGTTCCTCAATAGTCATCTCGAGGATTTTCTGGTTAGCATCTTCATCTTTGTCAACCATAATCTCAGTATCATAAGCTTCACCTGAGAGGTCACCGAACAAAGCGAGATGTTCGTTGAGAAACTTGGCACCGAGTGAAACAGCCTCAACAGCTGAAATTGTACCGTTGGTCCAAACTTCAAGTGTGAGCTTGTCAAAGCCAATTTCCTGACCGACACGAATGTCGTCAATTGTATAGTTAGCCTTAAGAATCGGTGTGTAAATCGAGTCAATAGCGATTACGCCGATTACGGGCTGCATAAGCTTTTTGTTCTGCTCAGCAGATACATATCCACGTCCCTTGTTTACAGTAAGTTCCATATTGATATGTGCGTCCTTATCAAGAGTGCAGATGTGGAAATCAGGATTAATGATTTCTACTTCTGAATCGCACTTGATGTCGCCGGCTAAAACTTCGCCTTCGCCGCTCGCATCAATATACACTGTTTTGGGTCCGTCACCGTGAATTTTGAGGATAACATTCTTAAGGTTAAGGATGATTTCTGTTACATCCTCTCTCACACCGGGAATGGTGGAGAACTCATGAAGAACGCCGTCAATTTTTACACTGGTGATTGCGTAGCCGGGAAGTGATGAAAGAAGAATTCTTCTTAAACTGTTACCGAGAGTAACACCGTAGCCACGCTCCAACGGTTCTACCACGATTTTACCGTAGGTACCGTCAGCTGCTAATTCTGCAGTTTCGATTCTGGGCTTTTCAATGCCTATCATGCAAAACCCTCCTTACTTATTTGTGGATGTGTTTTACGCTAATAACCGTCTATTACTTAGAATAGAATTCGACGATAAGATGCTCTTCGACGGGTGTGCTGATCTGCTCACGCTCGGGAAGATTTACGATCTTAGCTTCGCAATTTTCACGGTTAAGGTCGAGCCATGTGGGAACAGGTCTTGATGCGTTTGCTTCAAGAACAGCCTTGATCTTAACGCTTTCACGGCTCTTTGCTTTGATAGCAACTACGTCACCTGCTTTAAGAAGGTATGAAGGAATATCAACCTTTTTGCCGTTTACGGTGAAGTGTGCATGTGTAACGAGCTGTCTTGCTTCAGCACGTGAAGAAGCCCAGCCAAGTGTGTATACTACGTTATCAAGACGGCTTTCGCAGATTCTGAGAAGGTTGTCACCGGTAACGCCGGTTTTCTTTTCAGCCATAATGAAGTACTTATGGAACTGACCTTCCTGAATGCCGTAGTAACGTCTGGCCTGCTGCTTAGCACGAAGCTGGAGACCATATTCAGAATTCTTTTTACGGTTCTGACCGTGCTGACCGGGAGCATAAGAGCGACGCTCAAAAGCACATTTGCCAGTGTAGCATCTGTCACCCTTTAAAAAGAGCTTCTTACCCTCACGGCGGCACATCTTACATACCGCACCTGTATATCTTGCCATACGTTTGTACCTCCGTTATACACGTCTTCTTTTCGGGGGACGGCAGCCGTTGTGGGGAATCGGTGTAACGTCTTTGATCATTGTTACATCGAGACCTGCTGTCTGTAAAGCTCTGATTGCAGCTTCACGACCTGCACCGGGTCCCTTAACATATACTTCAACGGTCTTCATGCCGTGTTCGATTGCAGCCTTAGCAGCAGTTTCAGCTGCTGTCTGTGCAGCAAACGGTGTGGATTTTCTTGAGCCTCTGAAGCCCATTTCACCGGCACTTGCCCATGACACTGCGTTACCCTGTAAGTCAGTGATGGTAACGATTGTGTTGTTGAAGGTGGATTGAATATGGGCCGCACCGCGGTCAATGTTCTTTTTGTCACGGCGACGGCGAACGTTGGTAGCTTTCTTTGCAACCTTTGCCATAAATTTATCCTCCTAAGATTACTTTTTCTTATTTGCGATGGTCTTCTTGGGACCTTTACGGGTACGAGCGTTAGTCTTTGAACGCTGACCTCTTACGGGAAGGCCCTTTCTGTGGCGGATGCCACGATAGCAACCAATTTCAATAAGTCTTTTGATATCAAATGCTGTTTCTCTTCTGAGGTCACCTTCAACCTTTACGTTGTGGTCAATGTACTCACGAAGTTTTGAAACGTCGTCTTCGGTAAGATCCTTAACTCTTGTATCGGGATTAATACCTGTAGCTGCGACGATGTCGCAAGCAGTTTTACGACCAATGCCGTAGATATAAGTAAGAGCAATTTCTACTCTCTTATCTCTGGGCAGGTCAACACCTGAAATACGAGCCATGTTTCAGTTGCACCTCCTAAATTATTACGTCAATCAGCCTTGACGCTGTTTGTGTTTGGGATTTTCGCAGATAACCATAATTTTGCCGTTACGCTTGATTACCTTGCACTTTTCACATATTTTCTTTACAGAAGGTCTGACTTTCATAGGATTGCCTCCTTTAAATTCAAAAATGTCAGGTTTATTTGCTTCTCCATGTTATACGTCCGCGGGTTAAGTCGTATGGAGACATTTCGACTGTAACCTTATCGCCGGGAAGAATACGAATATAGTTCATTCTGAGCTTACCGGAGATATGTGCTAAAATTTTATGACCGTTTTCGAGTTCTACCTGGAATGTTGCGTTGGGAAGAGCCTCCACAACAGTACCTTCGATTTCAATCATATCCTGTTTTGACATAACCTTACCCCCCTGGGTTCGCTATTTTGTTCAGTGTTTTTCTAAGCTTACGATTTGTTGCCATTGAGTCCCCGTCAAGTGTGACATCCGTTAAAGCAACGTGTTTAACATTTTTTGCCTTGGGCCTTTCCAGCTTACGGCTTTTTCCGTCACAGATAAGAACTTTCCTGTTTGCAATATCCTTCACTGCAAAGAGCTCACCTTTATCGTGGCCTCTGAGTGAAAGAACTACCTGTCCTTCTTTAAAATCCATAATGACCTCTTATTCTTTGGTAAGAATTACGGGACCGTCCTTTGTGATAGCCACCGTGTGTTCAAAATGGGCGGACAGCTTTGAGTCAAGGGTTTTTACAGTCCAACCGTCGGGAAGGACTTTGACTCTTGCAGTTCCTTGGTTAATCATCGGCTCAATAGCGATTGTCATGCCCGGTAACAGGCGTACGCCTCGGCCGGCTGTGCCGTAGTTCGGCACACTGGGATCTTCATGTAATGCCTTGCCGATACCGTGTCCCGTGTATTCACGGACTACACCGTATCCCCGTTCCTCGCAGTAAGCCTGAACGGCGTGGCATATATCGCCGAGTCTGCCGCCGGGTACAGCGAACTTGATAGCCTCATAGAGACTCTCTCTCGTTGTATCCATCAGCCGCTTTGCCTCTTCACTTACGTTTCCGCAGGCAAAAGTAGCAGCATTGTCGCCGTTATAGCCGTTTATCTTCGCACCTAAATCGATGGAAACGATGTCTCCGTCCTTCAGGATGCGCTTTTCGCTCGGTATTCCATGAATGACCTCATCATTTATGGAAATGCACGCAGTAGCCGGAAAGCCGTAGAGATGCAGGAAGTTAGGCTCTGCACCCTGACTTATGATGTAGTCGTAGGCTATTCTGTCAATCTCCTTGGTACTGATACCCGGTCTGACTGCCTCACCGGCCACTCTGAGTGCTCCTGCCGAAATTCTGCAAGCCTCTTTCATAAGGGCGAGCTCACGGCTGGTTTTGAGCACTATCATGCTTATTCCTCCAAAGCTTTGAGAACAAGTGCAGAAGTGTCAGCCACTTCTTCCTGTCCTTCAACTATGAAAAGTTTGTTCTTCTTTCCATAGAAATCCTTCAGCGGCTCGGTCTGACTGTGGTAAACCTCGAGTCTTTCCTTAACCGTGTCAGGGTGGTCATCTTTTCTTAAAACGAGCTCCTCACCGCAGGCATCGCAGGTGTTTTCCTTGGCAGGCTTTTTGTAAATGAGGTGATATGAGTTACCGCATTTGGGACAAACACGTCTGCCGGACATTCTTGCCACGATTTTCTCGTCGGGAACCTCGATGTCGATAACCTTATCGATTTCGATGCCCATTTCATCGAGAGCCTCGGCCTGAGGAATTGTTCTGGGGAAGCCGTCAAGGATGAAGCCGTTTTTACAGTCATCCTCGCTCAGGCGTTCCTTGATGATGCCGATTACAACATCATCGGGAACAAGCTGACCGTTATCTATGAATTCCTTGGCTTTAAGTCCCATTTCTGTGCCTGCCTTAAGAGCGGCACGGATAATGTTACCTGTAGAGATGGTCGGGATGGAAAGCTTACCGCAGATGAACTCTGCCTGTGTACCCTTACCTGCACCCGGTGCACCTAAAAGAATTAACTTCATGATGTTATCTCTCCTTTTTAATTAGTCAAGGAAGCCTTTGTAGTGTCTCATCATCATCTGGCTTTCGAGCTGCTTAACAGTTTCGAGAGCAACACCGACAACGATGATAAGTGAGGTACCGCCCAGAGAAAGTGTCATGGGGGAACCGATAAGATTTGTAAACAGAGTTACGATGTTCGGGAAAAGAGCAACTACTGAAAGGAGTAATGCACCGAGAAGAGTAATTCTGCCTAAAATCTTTTTAATGTAATCGGATGTGGGCTTGCCCGGACGAAGGCCGGGAATCATACCGCTGTTCTTTCTGATGTTGTTAGCCATTTCAACCGGATTGTACTGGATGCTTGCATAGAAGTAAGCAAAGAAGAGAATGAGGAAGAAATAGAGAATCGAATAGAACCAGTGGCTTGTTTTAAAGAGACTGAAGAAGCCTGCGAACTTCTCAACCTTATCCTCGCTCAGGAACATTTCAACTGTGGGAGGAAGAGAAAGGATTGAGGAAGCGAAGATAACGGGAAGAACACCGGACATATTGACCTTCATGGGAATATGAGTGCTCTGACCGCCGTACATCTTACGGCCTACAACTCTCTTTGCATACTGTACGGGAATTCTTCTTTCAGCATTATCCATCCATACGATAAATGCAATCATAGCAAGAAGGCAGATTACAACGATGGGAACGAGTGCATAATAAGCGCCGCCCTTGATGATATCGTAGTAGAGCATAGTGATGAGGGTGGGAATTCTGGAAACTATACCTGCGAAAAGGATGATGGAGATACCGTTACCGATACCCTTTTCGTTAACCTGTTCGCCGAGCCACATAACGAATGCGGAACCTGCAGTAAGGCAAAGAATAATTACTAAGCCCTGAAGAACTGCTGCAAAGCCTGTGAACTGAACACCGTTTGCATCGGTTACGAGATAGTCCTGAGCTCTGAGGTAAATGAAGTATGCGGTACTCTGTAAAAGAGCAAGTGCGATAGTTACATATCTTGTGATTGTTGCAATCTTCTTTCTTCCTTCTTCGCCTTCCTTTGAGAGTTTCTCAAGGGCAGGAATTGCAACTGAAAGAAGCTGAATGATAATCGAGCTATTGATGTAGGGGGTGATTGACAGTGCGAAAATCGTACCGTAGGTGAAAGCATCACCTGTCATCATGCTCAGATAGTTCATAAAGGTTTCACCGTTAGGATCAACAATACCGCTGCCTGCGATGTTTGTGAAGGGAACCGGAATAGCGGCACCGATTCTGAAAATCAATACTATAAGTGCTGTAAAGAGCATCTTCTTACGAAGCTCTGCTACCTTCCAAGCATTTATGAAAGTACTAATCATATCAGATCACCTCGGTCTTTCCGCCCGCTGCCTCAATCTTCTGCTTTGCAGATTCGCTGAAAGCGTTAGCCTGAACTGTAAGTGCTTTGGTAAGCTCACCGTGGCCAAGCACCTTGACACCGTCAAGCACCTTCTTGACAAGGCCCTTTTCGATGAGTGAGTCAACTGTTACTGTCTCGCCTGCGGCATAAGCCTTTTCGAGAGCAGCGAGATTTACAATTGCCATCTCTGTACCGAAGATGTTTACGAAACCTCTCTTAGGTACACGTCTCTGAAGGGGCATCTGACCGCCTTCAAAGCCGGGGCGCATGCCTCTGCCGGCACGAGCCTTCTGGCCTTTGTGACCTTTACCGGCGGTTTTACCCTGACCGGAAGCAGGACCACGACCGACACGTTTGCGTTCTTTGGTTGAACCTGTAGCAGGTGAAAGTTCATGTAATTTCATATTAGCGCACCTCCTCTATTAAGCTTCGGTGGTCTCGATAAGGTGTGCGATTTTCTTCACCTTACCCTGAGTCTGAGGATTGTCGGGCTGAACCGTTACATCCCCGATTTTCTTGAGGCCAAGAGACTTAACTGTTGCAATCTGATCTTTTTTGCAACCGATGAGGCTTCTTTTGAGAGTAATCTTAATGTCTGCCATTTCTGAAGTCCTCCTTAACCTAAGATTTCTTTTGCAGTCTTGCCGCGAACTTCAGCAACTTCTTCTACGTTGCGAAGCTTTGAAAGACCGTCGATGGTAGCTCTTACTACGTTGCAGGGGTTGTTTGAACGAAGAGCCTTTGTACGAATATCCTTGATACCTACTGTTTCAACAACGGCACGTACAGGGCCGCCGGCGATAACACCGGTACCGGGAGCAGCAGGCTTAAGAAGAACTACGCCTGCACCGAACTTACCGATAATCTCGTGGGGAATTGTGGTACCCTTAAGAGAAACCTTGATAAGATTCTTCTTAGCGTCGTCGATACCCTTACGGATAGCGTCAGGAACTTCACCTGATTTACCAAGACCGAATCCGATGATGCCATTACCGTCACCAACTACTACAAGAGCTGCGAACTTGAAGATTCTACCACCCTTAACAGTCTTTGATACACGGTTGATGGCTACAACACGTTCTGTAAGTTCATAAGCTGATGCGTCAATTTTAGTCATAATTAATTTCCTCCTTGCTTAGAACTTCAGGCCGCCGGCACGAGCGCCTTCTGCAAGCTCTTGTACACGACCGTGATAGATATAACCGCCTCTGTCGAATACGCATTCTTCAATGCCCTTTTCGATAGCGCGCTTTGCTAATGTTTCGCCCACCTTGTGAGCAGCTTCCTTGTTACCGCCGTACTCTGTAAATTCCTTCTCTACAGTCGATGCTGATGCAAGTGTAACACCGTTTACATCGTCGATTAACTGAGCGTAGATGTGGCTGAGTGAACGGTAAACATTAAGACGGGGACATGCAGCAGTACCGCTGATTTTAGCACGTACTCTCTTCTGTCTCTTCTGTCTTGCTTTATTACTGTCTTGTCTTCTGACCATTGAATTGTCACTCCTTTACCAATCTTATTTACCCTTACCGGCTTTACCTTCTTTGCGGCGGATGTATTCGTCAACATACTTGATACCCTTGCCCTTGTAAGGTTCGGGAAGTCTCTTTTCACGAATTTCTGCTGCGAACTGACCAACGGCTGCTTTGTCGGCACCTGTTACGATGAGCTTGTTGGGAGAGGGAACTTCGACTGTAACGCCTTCGGGCTCAGTCATGATAACGTCATGTGAGTAACCGATTTTCATTACGAGATCCTTGCCCTTTTTCTCAGCACGGTAACCGATACCGTTGATTTCAAGTTCCTTTTTGTAACCGTTTGCTACACCCTCTACCATGTTAGCGATGAGTGTACGGGTAAGACCGTGAAGTGATCTGTTTTCTTTGTTGTCATTGGGGCGGGTAACAGTGATTACGTTACCTTCCATAGCGATTGACATATTGCTGTGCATAGTTTTGGTAAGTGTGCCCTTGGGGCCCTTAGCTGTAACTGTGCTGCCGTCAATTTTTACTTCTACTCCTGCAGGAACTGTGATGGGAGCTCTACCTATTCTTGACATATCAGCACCTCCTTACCAAACGAATGCAAGAACTTCGCCGCCTACGTTGGCTTTACGAGCGTCCTTGTCTGTCATAACACCCTTAGGTGTGGAAAGGATAGCGATACCGAGACCTTTCATAACCTTAGGCATGTCTTCGCAGTTTGTGTAAATTCTTAAGCCGGGTTTAGATACTCTTCTGAGACCTGTGATAACCTGTGACTTATTGGGGCCGTACTTTAACTGTACTTCCATAATACCCTGCTTACCGTCTTCTTCTACGGTGAAGCCTTTGATATAACCTTCATCAACAAGAATCTGAGCAATTGCCTTCTTCATGTTGGATGCAGGAATCTTAACTGAATCGTGTTTTGCTGAGTTAGCATTACGAATTCTTGTAAGCATATCAGCGATAGCGTCTGTTACTTGCATTATTCCTTTACCTCCTTAAAATTTGCAATTGCTTACCAGCTTGCTTTCTTAACGCCGGGGATCTGACCTGCGTGTGCTAATTCTCTGAAGCAGATACGGCAAATACCGTATTTGCGGAGATAAGCGTGAGGTCTGCCGCAGATTTTGCATCTGTTGTATGCTCTGGTAGAGTACTTAGCTGTTCTCTGCTGTTTAACTTTCATAGAAGTCTTTGCCATTTTAACTTACCTCCTTAATTATTTCTCGAAGGGAGCGCCCATAAGTGTGAGGAGCTCTCTTGCTTCTTCGTCGTTTGTGGCTGTGGTTACGAAGCAGATGTCCATACCACGAACCTTGTCGATCTTATCGTAGTCGATTTCAGGGAAAATAAGCTGTTCCTTGATACCTACTGAGTAGTTACCTCTGCCGTCGAAGGCGTTGGGGTTGATACCTCTGAAGTCACGAACTCTGGGGAGAGCGAGATTGAAGAATCTGTCGATGAATTCATACATCTTTTCGCCTCTGAGTGTAACCTTGGCACCGATAACCATACCTTCACGGAGTTTGAAGTTAGCAACTGATTTCTTCGCCTTGCAAAGAACGGGCTGCTGACCTGTGATCTGTCTGAGGTCGGAAACTACTGCGTCGAGAACCTTTGAGTTCGCAATTGCTTCACCGCAAGCTACGTTGATAACAACCTTGTCAAGCTTAGGGATTTGCATAACGCTTTTGTAACCGAACTTTTTCATCATCTGAGGTGCAACCTCATTGACATAGAGCTCTTTTAATCTTGCCATTGTCATGTTCCTCCCTTATTATTCAAACTTTGCAAGACAGTCGCTGTGCTTGCAAGCACGCATTTTCTTGCCTTTTTCGTTGATTACGTGGCCTACTCTGGTAGGTCTGCCGCATTTGGGGCAAACGAGCTGAACCTTACAAGCGTAAAGAGCTGCCTCTGCCTCGATAATGCCGCCTGCTTCGCCCATCTTGCGAGGTTTAACGTGCTTCTTAACTACGTTAATCTTTTCAACGATAACCTTGCCTTCTGCGGGGCTTACAGCCATTACTTTACCTCTTGCGCCACGATCTTTACCGTTGATAACAACGACTGTGTCGCCTGTTTTAACATGAACCTTACTCATCGTGACACCTCCTTAAAGTACTTCGGGAGCAAGTGAGAGAATTTTGAGATAATCCTTATCACGAAGCTCTCTTGCTACCGGTCCAAAGATACGGGTACCCTTGGGGTTTTTATCTTCCTTGATGATAACTGCTGCATTTTCGTCGAAACGAATGTATGTGCCGTCATCACGGCGAACGCCTGTGGCAGTACGTACAACTACTGCCTTGACAACGTCGCCCTTCTTTACGATGCCGCCGGGTGCTGCTTTCTTAACAGAAGCAACAATGACGTCACCGATATTAGCATATCTTCTACCTGTGCCGCCGAGAACACGAATGCACATAATTTCTTTAGCACCTGTGTTATCAGCAACTTTAAGATAAGTCTGCTGCTGAATCATTGTGTTTGGCCTCCTTTAGCTGCACCAATTATTTGGCTTTTTCGATAATTTCTACTACACGCCATCTCTTATCCTTTGAAAGAGGGCGGGTTTCCATAATGAGAACACGGTCACCGATGCCGCACTCATTCTTTTCGTCGTGTGCCTTTACCTTTACGGTACGGTTAACGATCTTCTTGTAAAGAGGATGTCTAACCTTATCCTTAATTGTAACAACTACTGTCTTGTCCATCTTATCGCTTGATACGATGCCGACCTGAGTCTTTCTGAGATTTCTTTCCATTATTCAGTCCTCCCTTTCTTAAGAATTTGCGCCGTGAAGCTCGATATCACGCTGAACAGTTTTGATTCTTGCGATATCCTTCTTAACAGCGTTGATTCTCATGGGGTTGTCAAGCTGATTAACTGCCTGCTGGAAACGAAGATTGAAAAGTTCCTTCTTGAGTTCTGCAAGCTTAGCGTCCATCTCAGCGGCGGACAGTTTTCTGATTTCACTTGCTTTCATTACTGTTCACCGTCCTTTTCCTGTTCTGCTTTAGTAACGAATTTGCACTTGATGGGAAGCTTCATAGCTGCGAGACGCATAGCCTCACGGGCAACTTCCTCGTCAACGCCCTTAATTTCGAACATAACTCTGCCCGGCTTAACTACTGCTACCCAATATTCGGGTGAACCTTTACCGGAACCCATTCGGGTTTCTGCAGGCTTTGCAGTGATAGGCTTATCGGGGAAGATTTTAATCCAAACCTGACCGCCACGCTTAATGTAACGAGTCATAGCAATACGGGCTGCTTCAATCTGTCTGGAAGTGATCCAGGAAGGTTCAAGAGCCACGAGACCGAAATCACCGTAGGTTACTTTGTTGCCCTTATGAGCTGTGCCCTTAAGACGGCCACGCTGAACCTTACGTCTTTTAACACGCTTAGGTAATAACATTATTTAGCTCCTCCTTCTCTGTTTTCTCTGCGAGGTCTGCGGCGAGCAGGTCTTTCACGTCTTTCGTTGTTAGAAACCTGAAGAACTTCGCCTGTGTAGATCCAAACCTTTACGCCGATACGGCCGTAGGTTGTTTTAGCCTCTGCGAAACCGTAGTCGATGTCAGCACGGATGGTCTGAAGAGGAATAGTACCCTCTTTGTAGGTTTCGCTTCTGGCGATTTCAGCACCGCCGAGACGGCCTGATACCTGACATTTGATACCCTTTGCACCGAGCTTCATTGCACGGCCGATAGCCTGCTTGAGTGCACGGCGGAAGCCGATTCTTCTTTCAAGCTGAGCAGCGATGCTTTCAGCAACGAGCTGTGAGTTAACGTCGGGGTTCTTAACTTCGATAATGTTAAGAGAAACTTCTTTACCGAGTTTCTTTTCGATAGTAGCCTTAAGCTTTTCGATTTCTGCGCCGCCGCGGCCGATTACCATACCGGGCTTTGCAACGTGAATATTTACACGAACACGCTTTGCAGTACGTTCGATTTCAACCTTGGGTACTCCTGCGGGAGCAAGTGTTTCAAGGAGATATTCACGAAGTTCGTAGTCTTCTACGAGGGTATCGCCGAAGTCGCTCTTCTTGGCATACCAACGGGATTCCCAATCTTTAATTACGCCGATTCTTAAACCGGTGGGATTAATTTTCTGGCCCATGTTTTACCTCCTCCTGACTTATTCCATTTCCTTGAGTACAAGGGTGATGTGGGATGTCTTTTTGTTTATACGGAATGCTCTGCCCTGAGCTCTGGGTCTGATTCTTTTGAGTGTGGGGCCCTGACCTACATAGCACTCTGCTACATAAAGTCTGGAAACATCCATATCTTTGTTTTCTGCATTAGCCATAGCTGACTTTAAGAGTTTTGCTACAACCTCACACGCTGCCTTAGGCGTGTATCTGAGGATTGCCATTGCTTTTTCAGCGGGCTGATTTCTGATAAGGTCGAGAACGATCTGAACCTTACGAGGTGCAATACGCACAAAAGTAACTTTTGCTGTTGCTTCCACTTTAATACACTCCTTTCGACTTATTTACCGTTGTTTGAGGTTTTAGAGCCTGCATGACCTCTGTAGGTTCTGGTGGGCGCAAATTCGCCGAGCTTGTGACCAACCATATCTTCGGTTACATAAACGGGAACGTGCTTACGGCCGTCATGAACTGCGAAGGTGTGACCAACAAAATCGGGGAAGATTGTGCTGCTGCGGCTCCATGTTTTAAGAACGATTTTTTCGCCCTTTTCATTCATCTTAACGACTCTTTCGTAGAGTTTTTCCTGCACGAAAGGTCCTTTTTTAGTGCTTCTGCTCATTATTCTTAGCTCCTTTCATCGACCTTATTTGTCGTTACGACGCTTAACAATAAGCTTGTCTGAACGATTCTTCTTAGCACGAGTCTTGTAGCCAAGAGCAGGCTTGCCCCAAGGTGTAACAGGGCCGGGACGACCGATGGGTGATTTACCTTCACCACCACCGTGAGGATGGTCGCAGGGGTTCATAACAGAACCGCGGACTGTAGGTCTGATACCCATGTGACGTGTACGACCTGCTTTACCGATCTTAACGTTTTCGTGGTCTTCGTTACCTACAACGCCTACTGTAGCCATACATGCTTCGGGAACTTTACGAAGTTCGCCTGAGGGAAGTCTGAGAAGTGCGTAGCCGCCTTCCTTAGCCATAAGCTGAGCAGAGTTACCTGCAGCTCTTGCTAACTGACCGCCTCTGCCGGGATAAAGCTCTACATTGTGTACCACAGTACCTGTGGGGATGTTTACGAGAGGAAGAGCGTTACCGGCCTTGATGTCTGCTGAAGGACCTGCCTCCACAACATCGCCAACCTTAAGTCCCTGGGGAGCAATGATGTATCTCTTTTCGCCGTCTTCGTACTGGAGAAGAGCGATATGAGCTGATCTGTTGGGATCGTATTCAAGAGTAGCAACAGTTGCCTTTACGTCGAACTTATCTCTCTTGAAATCAATGATACGGTACTTTCTTCTGTTTCCGCCGCCACGATGACGAACAGTGATGCGACCGTAGCTGTTACGGCCACTCTTTTTGTTGAGAGGAGCGAGAAGGCTTCTCTCGGGACCGCACTTTGAAAGTGCTGAATAGTCTGTAACTGACATATTACGTGTGCCGTTTGTTACAGGCTTTAATACACGAATTGACATTTTGTTCACACTCCTAATTGGTTTAGCGGAGGACTGTCATAACCTCCATACATTGCCATTGGATTTGAATGGTTTAGGTTTTACGGTTATCTATTAAAGAAGACCGTCAAAGAAATCGATAGTATCGGAATCCTCGGTAAGAGTTACGATAGCCTTTTTCCATGAAGGTGTGTAGCCTTCGTAGCGGCCGTATCTTCTGAGGTGACCTTTGCAGTTCATGGTGTTAACCTTCTGAACCTTTACGCCGAAGGCTTCTTCAACTGCTGCTGCGATTTCTGCCTTGTTAGCATCCTTAGCCACCTTGAAGGTGTACTTTTTGAATGCGGTGCCCATCATGCTTTCTTCTGTGATGATCGGCTTGAGGATGATGTCATGTGCTGATTTCATTATGCATATACCTCCTCGATTTTTGCTACTGCATCCTTGAGAACAACGATGCTGTTGCAGTTAAGAATATCATATACGTTAAGTGTGTTAACAAGAGCAACCTTACAGCCTGCGATGTTTCTGGCACTTCTGTAGATGACGTCATTCTTTTCAGGAAGAACAAGAAGAACCTTCTTGCCTGTTTCGAGATTTGAGAAAACCTTAACAACTTCCTTGGTTTTGATTGCTTCAAGTGAAAGTGAATCGAGAACGATCATTTCGTTTGCTGCAACCTTAGAAGAGAGAGCAGACTTCATAGCGAGTCTTCTTACCTTCTTGTTTACTGCGAAGCCGTATTCACGGGGCTTGGGACCGTGAGCAATACCGCCGTGGTACCACTGGGGAGCTCTGGTTGAGCCCTGTCTTGCACGGCCGGTGCCCTTCTGTCTCCAGGGCTTTTTGCCGCCGCCGCTGACTTCTGAGCGTGTCAGGGTTGACTGTGTGCCCTGACGCTGATTTGCGAGATAATTGACAACTACGAGATGCATAGCGGATGTGTTCGGCTCGATACCGAAGATGCCGTCTGCAAGGTCAATATCTGAAACTTTCTTACCGTTTACGTCGAATACTGATACGTTAGGCATAATTCAGGTCTCCTTTCTTACGCTTTCTTAACGCTGTTGACTACCATTACGATGCCCTTTTTGGGACCGGGGATTGCGCCCTTGATAGCGATAAGGTTGTTTTCTGCATCAACCTTGACAACGTCTAAATTCTGGATTGTAACTCTTTCAGCACCAAGGTGACCTGCGAGCTTCTTTCCTTTGAAAACTCTGGAGGGATCTGAGCAAGCGCCGAGTGAACCTGCGTGTCTTGCTACAGGACCTGTACCGTGGGATTCCTTAAGTCTGGAGAAGTTCCATCTTTTGATGGCACCTGCGGTACCCTTACCCTTGCTTGTGCCGACTACGTCTACCTTTTCGCCTGCAGCAAAGATATCTGCCTTGATGATGTCGCCTACGTTAAGAGCGCTGTCGTCTTCAAGTCTGAATTCCTTAAGAACCTTCTTGGGAGCAACGTTTGCTTTGTCGAAATGACCTTTCATAGGCTTGTTTGTTCTTGTTACCTTTTTGTCCTCGAAGCCGAGCTGAACAGCGTTATAGCCGTCGTTTTCAACTGTCTTCTTCTGAACAACTGCGCAAGGACCAAGCTCAACTACTGTAACGGGGATTACGTTACCTTTTTCGTCGAAAACCTGTGTCATGCCGATCTTTCTGCCGATAAGACCTTTTTTCATTTTGTTTATCCTCCTTTGGTTATTGGTTGCCTTTGGCAACTTGACCTGTGTCCGTAAGATGTTTACTGTCGGGTATAGAAATCAGTTTACTTATCTTTTGATTTCGATTTCAACACTTGCGGGAATTTCAAGATTTGTCAGAGCCTCTACTGTTTTGGGAGTAGGTCTGATGATGTCGATGAGTCTCTTGTGAGTTCTCTGCTCAAACTGCTCACGGCTGTCCTTATACTTATGAACAGCGCGAAGGATTGTAACTACTTCCTTTTCGGTGGGAAGAGGGATGGGACCTGAAACAGTAGCGTTTGTTCTCTTAGCTGCTTCAACGATCATCTCTGCTGCCTTGTCAACAAGGTTGTGGTCGTAACCCTTGAGTCTGATACGAATCTTTTCCTTTACTGCCATTTTGTTTGCCTCCTAATAAGAATTAGTAGGGCGTTGCTTTTTTCGTATGCTTTTCCGGGTGTTTGTACGCCCCTCTTTAAAAAACCGGAAACGCAATATTTCCGGTCGCCGCTTCGAAAAAAGCACAGTTCATCCCCATACGCTATTTAAGTCCGAGCTGGGGCATAGCACCCCCGCCGACACTTAACGCAAGATAATAGCGTCAAAGATGAAATATAGATCGCCCGGTTTTAAATCGGACATACTCCGCGGAAATTTCCTGCCTCAGGGGCAGCCACCTCCCGCATCATCGCATATCTTGAGGTTGTGTGAAGACAGAGTTATACCCAAACCCATTTCACACGCTCGACTATGATACCATACTCTTTGGTGAATGTCAACCAATTTTTGAAAATTTCTTTGTGAAAAATGCAGATTTTTATTTTGTTCACAAATTGCGCCTAAATGTAGTGTTTACGGGCATTTACGGCACCAAATGTGTGCTTTTTTCGTTTACCGTTTTAACCTTTTAAAGTGTAGCGAACACGAGGAAAGGTGTAAATTAATTCGTAATTCAAAATACAAGCAGATACCGATCTCTTGGAACAGCAAAAAAATACCTCTCCGTCATTCGCCGACGAGTGGAAAGGAAGCATTTCTTTAAAATGTGAAATAACATCACAATAATGCGTTAAAAATCACCGATATGCATCAGCATTATCGGTGATTTTTGCCTTTTCTTGCAAAGCTATTTCGCATTTTAAAGTGCTTCGCAGTTTCGTAAGAACTGAAAAATTCTTGTATTGAAGCCACAAAACGCAGCAAGGCTGTCGCCTTGCGAGGCTTCCCCGCAAAAATACAGTGAATTTTGTTCGAGAAACAAATACTTCCTTACCACTCGTCGGCGTTTTTAACGGATAGGTAACTTTTATCTTGTCATAATCAATGAATAAACAGTGAAAGCACCACTAAAATCACCGAGCCGAAAACAGGAATGGCGACGGAGGCCACAGACCAGGTCTTAAGGCTTGTCTTGATGTCCATACCCGAGAAGTTCGTAACCACGTGGAAATAGGAGTCGTTGAGATAGCTGGGACACATCGTGGTAAGGCAGAGTGCCAGAGCGGCAAGATAAGGATTTACACCGAGTGTAGCCATCATAGGTGCGATAATGGCAGAGCCCGTAATCATAGCGGTGGTGCCTGAGCCCTGCGGGAAGCGCATAATAACACCTATTATAATAGGAATAAGAATACCGGGAACACCCATATCAACTATCCAGTCTGCCATAATGCCTGCAGCACCCGTAGCGTTTATAACTGCTCCGAGAGCACCGCCTGCAGCAGTGATGAACACGATGGGGCCTGCATCACGGCAAGCCTCCTGCATAAGGTCAACACAGGTCTTTTTATCGAAGGTGCGGCAGAGCAGAAAAGCGCCCATACATAAGGATACGAAAAGAGCTATGACAGGCTGACCGAGGAAGGTTATAACATTTGCTGCGGCGGTTCCTGCCAGAGAAGGAATCTGACCTGCGAGAGTATTGGCAAAGATGAGAGCTATGGGAACCAGAAGAGTAGCAAAGGAAAGTCCTGCGGAAGGAAGCTTCTCAGAGGCTAAAAGCTCTGCGAAATCCGATGTTACGAGGTCCTCACCCTTTTCCTGCTTTTCGCGGATTCTGTCCAGAACCGTCAGCTGCTCGGGTGTATATTTGCTTCTGTCTATTTCATAGGGAACGATGAGATTAGGATATTTTCTGCCGAAGTATCTGAAAAGGAACACGGAAAAAACGAAAAGAGGAACAGAAAGTGCTACACCTGCCAGAATGAAAAGACCGAGGTCGATGACACTGCCGTTTTCGATAAAGGTGGAAACCACGGCTAAGGGGCCGGGCGTAGGCGGAACAAGGAAATGAGTTATGTAAAGTCCCATACCGAGAATGCCGCCGAGACCTACCATTGATTTTTTAGTAAGGCGGGAGAATTCCTTGGCCAGAGAGGAAAGGATAACGAAGCCCGAATCACAGAAAACGGGAATGGAAACCACAAAGCCGGTAAGGCCTAAGACGATGTCGCAGTTTTTAACTCCCACCAGCTTGAGGATGGTAAGAGCCATTCTTTTGGCTGCACCGCTTTTTTCCAGAAAGATACCCATTATGCAGCCGAAGCCGATAACGACACCTATACTCGCCATAGTGTTACCGAAGCCTTTGGTAACGGTGCTTACGCAGCCGGCAAGAGTATCTACCACCGCTCCCTCGGGACCGAAGGGCATAGCCAGCACGGCGATGAGTATAGCCGAAATGATAAGAGACGGGAAAGCGTGCATTTTAGTGAAAATAATAAGCAGCATCATAACCACGATGCCTATAGCCATAGCTAAAACGGGATGAAGCATAAAAAGAAACCTCCTGTTATTTTTTTATAATATACCACACAGAAACACTTAATGTCAAATAAAGTCAGGCATAGCTTCTTCTTTATCTGAAAAAAATAACGGTATAATGCTCTTTTATGAAGTAAAATATTTGACATATCGGTTTATTTGTATTATTATATAGTATATTTTATTTTTATTGAAAGGTAGTGTATATACATGAGCTCCTGTTCAGGCAACTGTTCATCCTGCTCTTCCTCCGACTGTAAGGACAGAGATTTACACCTCAAGCAAAACGAATACAGCAACATCAAAAAAATATATGCCGTAGTAAGCGGCAAGGGCGGCGTAGGTAAATCCTCCGTAACCTCCCTTCTCGCCTGCGCCATGCAAAGCAGAGGTATGCAGACGGCTATTCTTGACGCCGACATCACCGGCCCGTCCATTCCCAAGGTTTTCGGAATAACCGGTCAGGCTGAGGCAGATGCCAGCGGCATTATCCCGAAGGAAACCAAAACAGGCATCCGTGTTATGTCCATAAATCTCCTTCTTCCCCAGCAGGATGCTCCCGTAGTATGGAGAGGCCCCGTTATCAGCGGTGCTATCCAGCAGTTCTTTACCGAGGTAGCATGGGGTGACGTGGACTATATGTTCGTGGATATGCCTCCCGGCACAGGCGATGTTCCTCTCACTGTTTTCCAGAGTCTCAAGGTAGACGGCATTATCGTGGTAACCACACCGCAGGATCTGGTCGGCCTCATCGTTTCAAAGGCTATAAATATGGCTTCAATGATGAATGTGCCGGTAGTAGGTCTCATCGAAAATATGAGCTATTTCACCTGTCCTAACTGCAGTGAAAAGCATCACATCTTCGGCAAGGGCTCCACAGACGAGGTTTCCGAAAAGTTCGGCATTCCCGTTCTCGCCAAGCTCCCCATCGATATGCGTACTCCCTCTCTCGAGGATAAGGGTGCCATAGAGCTGGCTGACACTGATCCTCTTATGCCCGTTATCGACACTCTTCTGAGCGAATAATTCAAATACCGTTAAAAATATCGCAAATTTAAGTTCTTCTTAATCGGATAGTTTAACATAACTTTTACAGATACCCTCTTGCCGTAAGCAAGATTTTAATGTATTATTAAAATATAAAATTCTTCCCCAAGGAGTTACCTTATGAAAAAAATCTTATCAAGAATATTTTTGGTGCTTCTGGCAGTAATCGTCGTAGTGGGCGGAACCGCAGCATATATGCTCTTCCATAACCCTGATGAGCCGCTTGACACCTCTGTTACCACTCAGCCCACTATGGTTGACTCGTCGGGAAAAAGCCATCTGGTAGTAATAGACGGTAACGGTACGAGCTATGCAGTAGTAACCGATACAGACGGCAACAGATATGCCGCAGAATATGTCGGAGACAGTATCGGCTCCACCGTAGGACAGGTTAATGACCAGATAGCTCTTTCGGACCTTCCCACCGAGGCAAATCCCGACTCACAGGTCGTGGTTACAAATAATCCCAACGATTATATGGGTGACGTGAGCACCACATCTCCCGTTCCCAGCACCACCGTTCCTACCACTCAGCCCTCGACGAACCTCACTCCCGATGCTACTACCACCGAGCCGACACCCACCGAGCCCGGTCCCTATGACCTTGTCCCCTACCGTATCGAAAAGTACGAGGAGATTTTCGCCGGCGGTACATACCTTATGGAAATCACCACCAACGATCCCGACCTCGGTGACACACCCATTACCATGGCTATCAAAAACGGTGATATGTTCATCAATACTACCATCGAGGGTATGAAGTGTGATATGATTTTCGACAGTAAAACCGATACCATGTATCTCATTTTTGCTGACTGGAAAAAGTACTGCAAGCTTCCCGAGGACCTTATGGGTGAGGATTTCGATATGAGCACTATGATGGCTGATTTCGGAATGAACGATGTAGGCGAGGTAACCGTTTCCACAGCAAACATAAACGGACAGGAGCTTATAATGGAAAGCTATGTCAGCGAGGTAGACGGCTCCACTGTAAACTATTACTTCAACGGTGACCAGATGGTCAGAAGAGATAACATATCAAAGAGCGGCACCACCGACTCCATCTACATTTCCAAATTCCTCAGCGAGGTTCCCGACAGCTACTTCCAGATTCCCGAGGGCTACGGTTATCTTAACCTCAGCTGGATAGGCGCATTAATGTAAAAAAGAAAAACAAATAAACAGCCACCCGTCAAACGGGTGGTTTTTCACATGCGGGCATAGCCCTCTATTCCTCGCGGGACGCGTCAACGCGTAAGTACGACTGCCAACTGCGTAGGATTGTTACTTGCTACCCTTAAAA
>SVPD01000006.1 GCA_015066045.1 Oscillospiraceae bacterium | reverse complement strand
GATTTTTGGCAAGACAAGGCACAAAACGCAGTAAATCCTATCGGATTTACGAGTATTTTAACGAAGTGTTGGCGGAAATCCGCCCGTAAAAAACGGGGTTCGGATTATGCTCGTCACCCTATGCACCGAACATAGAAAGGAACTTATTAATCAGTGTTCTGAAAAAGGCGACCAGCTTTTCAAAAAAGGAAAGCTTGGTATCCTCACCTGTTTTTTCATTAGTCTGCACAGAAAGCCAGCTGATGATACCCTTAGGTCTGGACATTGTGATTCTGGCACCTGTACCGTCGTAGGTTCTGGAATAATAAAATTCCTCACCCGTATCCATAAACATATCATTTGTTACTGCGCCCCATATATAATGCTCCTTATCCAGAGCATCCTGCTTACGGTTTGACTCCCATATCGCCTCGGTAAAGGCAGTCATTCTTACGCCCTCGGGACGGTTTGTGATTTCGCTGAGAGTGTCAAAGGATTTCTGAGAGGAGCCTGTACGGGCTGAAAGGTAATAGTCCTTATCGCAGCTGAAAATCCAGATAGAGGTATTGCTGAGCTTGGCAAGCTCGGCCTGAGTGGGATTATAAAGAGATGCTATGGGCATTGCGGCGGCGAAAAACTCGGGATATTTGGTAACCATATGCCACGTCATGGAGCCGCCCGTAGAATAGCCCGAAATGTAAATGCGTGAGGTGTCGATATCGTCATAAAGAGATATGAAATAGTCTATGGTAGACTTGAGGTCACCGGTAATCGCATCATACCAGTTATGGGCAGGATCCTTAGATGAGCGGGGTGCCAGAAGATAGGCTCCGCCCGCATTTTCAAATCTTGCCTGATACTCGTCAGAGGCCCAATTACTGAAGCGGTACCAGTCCAGCTGCGCACGGGGCTTATCCCCGGACTTAGCACCGTGAAGCCATATCATAAGAGGATATTTCACGCCCTTCTTCGCCTCGGGCTTATAATAAACATAATCGAGTTCACCGGGACATTTCCCGTCGAGAAAGCGTGCATCGAGCACATCGTTACCCACAGAAAGCTGCTCGGCAGAAGCGGTGAAGCTCAGTGCGAAGCAAGAGAAAAGAACACACATACATAATAAAACTGAAAGAATTTTTTTCATTTCGGTTTACCTCCGTTCGTTTTTTATTTATGATAACATATTCACAGACAGAAATCTACTTAAATTTCATTAATCATTTTCTTATTTTTTTCATTTCCTTTTTGAGCCTCATATTATTAAGGTCCTCCCATAGGGTGATGGCGATACCTCCGCTGAGTCTCATGGACGCTTCGTGCATAGAAGCATAGTAAGCTACACGGAAATCGGCATATTCGTCGAGCGGATACTTTTTCTTATAGGTCTTATAAAGTCCGTAGGCATCGCCCCACATATTACGAAGCTGAAAAAGGTCATATTCTCTGTCAGCCCACATACTGCCGCAGGGATCAATGAAGGCAGTGAGTGCGAAGCTTTTACTGTCTGCCATTATGTTCATTATGTTAAGGTCAGCGTGAATAAGCACCGGCTCACATTCTTTTTCGGGCAGAGAATTAAAAATTTCTGTAGCCTCCTGCAGCAGCCCGAGCCTCTTTCTGCTGAACTTCCCTTTTTCACACAGCTCACCGAGAGCCTTCAGCCACGGCTCCTGCTTCTCTTTACGGTAATACTCATACCAGCTTTCATAGGCAGGCTGCGAAAGCGAGCCGAACCTTTCACCCTTTACACTGTGCCAGCCGAGCATACCGTCGATAACCTCAGAGGCAAAGGCCTCCTTTTTCCTTTTGCTTTTCAGAAGAAAAGCGGGGTTAAGAGCGTTTTCACCCTCCACGAAGGTCATGGCTAAAAGAGCGACGCTCTCATCCTCATAGGTGAAAAGCACCTCCGGCATTTTTACTGCAGTGTTTTCGGAAAGGACAGTCAGCTGCTCTGCCTCCTTTTCCTGCGAGCCCTGCACTCTGTAGGCCTTCAGAGCGATTTTTCTGCCGTCGGAAAGAACGGCTCTGTAAACTCTGCCGAAGCTTCCTCCGCCGATAAATTTCAGCTCCCTCACCCGTGTGCCGAGCTTTTCATAAACTATTTCCGGCAGCAGAGGCAGCAGATGCCTGTCACTGTTATCCAAAATGTTCATCTAATCATCTCCATATTACGATTATAGCACATCTTTACCGATACTTTCAACACCAAAAGGAAAAACTCCGCCACATTTCTGTAGCGGAGCCGTGAATATCAGCTTATTTCTTAAGAGCGATGCCCTTGCTATCAAGCTCGGCGATAATGCCGTTTACCACATCCATTACCTCTTCTTTGGTAAGAGTCTTTTCGGGATGTGCGAAATAAATACGGGAAGTGATGGATTTGCCGTTTTCATCCTCATAGGTATCGACTACATCAATACCCTTGATAAGAGCGCAGGCTGCATTTTTAACTGCTTCGCCGATGGGTGCGAACTTATCGCTTACGAATGAAAGGTCGATTTCGATGCCGGGGAACTTTGAGGGCTCCTCGTATCTGATGCTGTCTGCATCGATGAGAGAGAAATCAGTCACATCGATTTCAGCCCATACGATATTAGCCTTTTTGTCGATCTTTTTAAGCACGGTGGGATAAACGAGACCGATTCTGCCCAGCTCTCTGCCGTCGCAGAGAATAGTGTTCAGATTTTTCGGATGCTCATAGCCGTGTGCTGCCTCTGCAGCCTTGAAGGTGAGAGGAAGATGCTTTATGTCTGCGGCAAGAGTGAGAAGAATGTCACGAAGCTCGAAATAGAGAGTCTGCACGGGCTTGGTTTTGCTGAAAAGAGAGATAGCAAGCTTCTTTCTTTCGTTACACAGACCGTCTGCTCTGTAGCCCTCTACCACTCTGCCCACCTCGAAAATACCGAAATCGGGAGCGAAGGTGTTATTAATCTTTACCTGACAGAGCTGAGTGGGGATGATGGATTTACGGATAACCTCGATGTTCGGGTTAGTAGCGTTTACGAGCTTTACATTCTCTTCGATTTCCATACCGAGAGCCTTCATCTCGTCATAATAAGCCCATACATAGGAATGTGACTCGTGAAGAGAAAATCTCTTTACTAAAATATCCTTGATTCTGTCCTCTACGGTCTTTTCTTCAGCGGGGCGGACAGGGTAAAGAGGTGTGGAGGTGGTGTGGATATCGAAATTATCGTAGCCGTAGATACGGGTGATTTCTTCGATAATATCAGCCTTCATGGTAACATCCTTAGTAGCTCTCCACGAGGGAACGGTCACTGCGAAATCGTCACCGCTGAGCTCTACGCCGAAGCCCAGAGAGGTAAGAGTTTTTACGATGGTTCCGTTATCGATGCTGATACCTGTGTAGCGGTCTACGAAGCTCTTATTGAAGGTCAGATTGATCTTATCATACTCGAAGGCTCTTTCGTCGGTGAGGGAGGAAACGACCTCCACGCCCGAGTCGATATCTCTGAGAAGCTTTACGAAGCGTGCAATGGCGGGAACCGTAAGCTCGGGATCAAGGCACTTTTCATAGCGCATGGAAGCATCTGTTCTGTGAGCGAGACGAACGGTGGATTTACGGATGGAAACCGCATCAAATGTGGCTGATTCGAGGGTGAGAGTGGTGGTGTCGTCCACGATTTCGGAGTCGAGACCGCCCATAATGCCTGCGATAGCCACGGGTGTGTCACCGTTACAGATCATAAGAGTGTTTTCATCGATGTTTCTTTCCGCACCGTCGAGAGTGGTAAAGGTGAAGGCCTCGTCGAAACGCTTTATGCGGAGCTTTTCTACCTTTCTGGAGTCGAAGGCGTGCATAGGCTGTCCCATTTCGAGCATAAGGTAGTTCGTAAGGTCGGCCAGCAGATTAATGCTTCTCATTCCGCAGTAGAAAAGACGGATTCTCATATTTACGGGGCTTACATTTTCGGTGATGTTTTCCACCTGTAAGCAGGAATATCTCTGACAGAGACTGTCTTCGATTTTCATATCAACCTTTTTAAGGCCGTCATATTTCGAAAGGTCGGCCATATCCAGAGGCTTGAGAGGTCTGCCTGCGATGGCTGCGAACTCTCTGGCGATGCCGTAGTGTCCCCAGAGGTCGGGACGGTTGGTAAGAGATTTATTGTCAACCTCAAATACGATATCTTCGACCTCATAAAGATCCTTGATATCGGTACCGTTAGCCACGTCCTCCTTAATGTCCATAATGCCGGAGTTATCGTCGCTGATGCCTACCTCCTTTTCGCTGCAGCACATACCGTAGGAGGTGTAGCCTGCGAGGGCACGGGGAGTGATTTCGATTTCACCGATTTTAGCACCGATTTTAGCGAAGGCGGTTTTCATACCTACTCTTACATTGGGAGCGCCGCATACTACGTCGGTCAGCTGACCGTCACCGGCGTCCAATTTAAGAAGATGAAGCTTCTTTGATTCGGGATGCTCCTCCACGCTTTTGATTTCGGCTACTACGATACCGCTGATATCGGAGCCCTTAAAAAAGATTTCATTTTCTACCTCAGCAGTCGAAAGAGAAAATCTGCGGATAAGCTCTAACTTATCGAGACCTTCAAAGTCAACAAAGTCTGAAATCCAGTTCATTGATAAAAACATATTATTCCTCCTCCCCTCTTATTCGTCGTCAGTAAACTGTGTGAGTGTTTTGAGACTTCCGCTGTTAAGGTCACGGATGTCCTTGATGCCGTATTTCATCATAACGAGACGTGTAAGACCGAGACCGAAGGCGAAGCCTGTGTATTCCTCGGGATCGATTCCGCCTGCTTTGAGCACCTCGGGGTGAATCATACCGCAGGGGCAGAGCTCGAGCCAGCCACTGTGCTTACAGGAGGGGCAGCCGTCACCGCCGCAGATAAGGCAGCTGATGTCGAGCTCGAAGCCGGGCTCAACGAAGGGGAAGAAGCCGGGACGAAGTCTTACCTTAAGGTCCTTACGGAAAACCTCGGAAAGCATAGTTTTCATAAAGTAGATAAGGTTTGAGATAGAGATATCCTTGTCTACCATAACACCCTCCATCTGGAAGAAGGTGTTTTCGTGACAGGCATCGGTAGCCTCATTTCTGAAGCAGCGACCGGGGAAAATAGCCTTGATAGGTACACCGTCATTTATAAGTGCATCCTTATATTTTTTATAAATAGCATTCTGAGCGGCAGAGGTATGGCTCTTTAAAAGCTGACCGTTATCGAGATAATAGGTATCCTGCATATCTCTGGCGGGATGATGCTTGGGAATGTTCAGAGCCTCGAAGCATTCATAGTCCGAAACGATTTCCGCATAATCCTCTACGGCAAAGCCCATAGATTTAAAAATCTGCTCGCACTGACGCTGCACGAGAGTAACGGGATGGTAGGAGCCCTCGCCTAAATTAGCAGGCATAGAGATGTCGAAATCGGGAGTGGCCTCAATTTCCTTAAGGATTTCTTGCTCCTTTAAAAATGCTGTCTTTTCGGCGAGCTTATCGGTAAGCTCAGCCTTAAGCTCGTTTACCTTCTGACCGAAGGATTTCTTTTCTTCGTTTGAAAGGTCCTTCATACCCTTCATAAGCTCTGTAACGGGACCTTTTTTACCTAAGTATTTTACTCTTATGGCTTCAAGGTCGGCGGAGTTTTCAGCTCTGTCAAGCTCGGCTGAAAACTCATCTCTTACGAGAGAAATTTTACTTTCCATATTAAACCTCCAATGTATTTTATAATAATAAAAAAATCGTCTCATTATAAAAATGAGACGAATAAAATCCGCGGTACCACTCAAATTGCAGAGAAAATCTGCCGCTCGGTCTCGCTTTAATGCAGCGAATACATCCTGCTTTTCACAGAAAGCTCGTGAGGCGAAATTCGACATCGGGGGCAATAGGATTTTTCAGCGGCCAATCCCTCTCTGGAATGCCCTGTCCTCAGTCTACTGAAACTCAGTCATAGCTTTTAAACGATATTGAGATGATTATAACCCAAAAGAAAAAATAAGTCAATACAAAAGGTCATAAAAGTTTTCCACAGAGTTTTCCACAAAAACAAGTTTTCAACATATGTGGAAAAGTCCCCTCACTTTCCTTTTTATTATCATTATTTATATCATTATTGTTTTTCTTTTTATTAGCATCGTTTGCATAAGGCTTATGCAAATGCATGCAAATGTATAACATAGCCCTTAAAACAGCAAAAAATCACATCTGTAAATTCGGCGGACTGTTATTTCCCTTAAAAAATCTTTCCGCCAATTCTGCATTTAAATATCATTTATGTCATACGGTGTTCTCTGGTAAACGAAATAGTTAAGCCAGTTGGTAAACATAAGTGTGCCTACATTTCTCCATGTGATAACCGGTGTCTTAGTCGGATCGTCGTCGGGAAAATAATTATAGGGAATTTTTATGTCCAGACCTTTTTCCTTGTCACGGAAATACTCCTTGGCCAAAGTGTCCGCATCGTACTCGGAATGGCCTGTGGCATAAAAGTTTCTGCACTCAAGGTCAGAAACGAGGTGAATACCTGACTGCTCGGAATAGGAAATTATCTGTAAATCCTTGCAGAGGGCAATGTCCGAAAAGCGGATTTCAGTATGTCTTGACTGAGGAACATTATAAACATCGTCGAAGCCTCTCATAAGAGGATGGTAAAGGTCCAGGGGCTTATGAGGGAACACACCGAACATCTTTTCGGGAAGAGTATATTTAGGGATGCCGTGATGATAGTAAAGACCTGCCTGTGCACCCCAGCAGATGTGGAAGGTGGAATAAACATTGGTCTTCGTCCACTCGAAAATCTGACAGAGCTCGTCCCAGTAATCCACCTCTTCGAACTCCAAAAGCTCCACGGGTGCGCCCGTGATAATCATACCGTCATACTTTCTGTCCTTGATTTCGTCGAAGGTATAATAGAACTTGCTCAGGTGGCTCTGTGAGGTGTTCTTTGCCTTATGGGTAGCCGTCTGTAAAAACTCCACATCCACCTGCAGGGGAGAATTACTCAGCAGACGGAGAAGCTGGGTTTCCGTAGTGATTTTAGTGGGCATAAGGTTAAGAATAATGATTTTAAGAGCACGGATGTCCTGACTTTTGGCTCTGGACTCGGTCATTACGAATATATTTTCCATTTCCAGACTCTCTCTGGCGGGAAGTCTGTCATCAATTTTAATGGGCATAGTCTTTCTCCTTATGAGTTGATTATCTTTTATTATACCCGAAGGAAGGGATAAATGCAATAGGTGAAGCTTTAATTTTATCGGCAGAGAAAGCCCCACCCCATTCGGGCTCTGCATACTTATGCCCCGATGCAAGCATACACCGGGGCAATCAAGGCACTTTTTATACCTCTTTAATTACATATTTATAAAAGTCAACTGCGGGAGCGAGGGTAGCTACGTCCACATTTTCATCGATGCCGTGAACACTGTCGAGCTGCTGCTTATCGATTTTGAAGGGAACGAAGCGTAAGCAGTTATCACACACCTTGCCGAAATATCTGCTGTCTGTGGCAGCATTCATTATATAAGGAACAGGCCTGTAATCAGGGAAAATCTCACCGACTGCCTTTTCGATAAAGCGGAAGGCTTCACCCTTGAAATCGGTAATTCCGGACTCGATACCGTCATCGGTAACCACAGTTTCGATGTCGTATTTTTTGGCAAGAGCGGTTATGGCATCAACACTTGACTTTTTGCCCTGATGATGAGAAAAGCGCATATTTCCCACTACCCATGCCTCCTGAGGAATAACATTGGTTCCGTCGGAGCCTTTACTCATAGTAAATGCGAGAGTGGTTCTGAGAAGTGCCGCACCTGCAGGTGAAATCATAGGCATAACCTTTTTAAGCACGGGCTTGAAGGCGTTTACGTTACTGCAGGCAGTTTTCATAATGCCGCTCATGGTCGGAGAAAAGCGTGAAAGCATTTCCTTGACAGTGTCTGACATATAAACATCGAAGCACTCTGCCTTTTCTGCCTCTGCCATAAACTTTCCGAGACGGACCAGCGGCGTGTTTTTGCCCGGTGCGGATGCGTGGCCGCCGTTTGATTTGGCAATGAATTTAAGGTCCACATAGCCCTTTTCACCGACACCTATCATAGCGAAGGTACCGTCAGCACCTCCGATGGGATCGTGTAAAATCATACCGCCCTCATCGAGCACCATATGGAATCTGATGTTTCTCTCATATAAGGCGTTTGAAATGGCCGCTCCGCCTTCACCGCCTATTTCCTCTGTAGAGGCAGTTACGAAATATGTATCTCTTTTAGGAGTGTAGCCCTCTTTGATAAGCTCCTCTGCGGCCTGGAACATCATTGCCATACCGCCCTTGGTGTCAAGAGTACCTCTGCCCCACACTCTGCCGTCAGCGATTTCGCCCGAAAATGCGGGATGTGTCCACTCTCCGCTTGCCTCGACCACATCGTGGTGATTCATCAGAAGCACGGGCTCCAGTGAGGGATCTGTACCCTTCCATTTAAGTAAAAGACTGCCGTCAAAGTTTTCTGCTTCGACTACAGAAAAAAGATTAGGGAAGGTTTCACGCAGAACCTCATGGAAAGCGAGGAATTTGGTGACATCCTGTTTTTCTCTGGACGAAATAGTTTCGATTTTAATAAGCTTTGAAAGAATTTCAGCATACTGCATTGCACGGTTTTCGCTCATTTTTTCATCTCCTGAATAAATATTAAGGAAATTATATCATATTCTGTCCGTAAAATAAAGGGTTTTGACGATTTTTAAATTTAGTTTTTATCTGAGCCCTCCCGCTTTTTCACAAGTCCCTTATTAAGCCTTGCCGTATTTCTTTTTATCACACAGTAGATAACCGCCCATATGTCCAGATAGCCTGCGATAAAGACGGCAGTAAAAACCAGAAAGGGGAATTTCCCCTGCTCCAGCCAGCCGTTAAGCAGATAAGCGGCCAGATAGCTCACATACAGAACACTGCCGTGTATAAGAATCGCTCCCATAAGCGGAAGTCTTTCTATCTGATAAATCACATTCATACCTCCCACCGTAAAGGCAAGTGCCGACAGTGAAAATATGCCGATGCAGACCTGCCTTACATCGAGAGTATCCATAGCTCCGCTACGGTACAGAACCAGATAAATCACTGCCAGAATAACCGGACCGATTCCGCAGGCGGAAATACCCCGACGGAAAAACTCAGAAGCAAATCTTTTCATATTCCCTCATACCTCCTTTTTATCTGTGAAAAGCATCTTCTCGACACATAATCCCTCCAACCGCACATAAACACCGCATCCACACCTCCGCTGAAAACGGCATCAAATCTGAGAATACGGTTTTCATTGGCAAGAGTGGATTTATTTATGCGGATAAAATAAGACGGTAAAAGCTGCTCTAAATCACGAAGTCTTTCCTTTATCTGGTAATGATTACCGTTTGTATCCACGGCAATCACCCGCCTGTCAATTACTGTAATGCACTCTGTTTCGGAAAATTTCAGCTTCCGCATTTCTCCGTCTCTGTAGCCCACGACACTGTCTGTGCCCGAAAAGCTACGCACGAGATTTTCTATCTGCTCGGTAAGAGCTGACGGAGAATGAACGACTGCGGTTATTTCCTCCTGTGCATTTTTATCTATAATCAGTTTATATTTCATATCAAAAATCCTTACTGTCTGTTCTTTTGTCTCAGAAAGCAGAGAATCGCTGCCGCAGCGGCAGATATAGCATACAAAGCAACGGGAATAATATGCGGCACCGCGCCGTAAAAATCTCCGCCGACCAAAGCCTTTTCCGCCTCTGCCGCATGAAGGAAGGGCAGCAGATTTGCTATCTTCTCAAAGACTCCTCCGACTAACCCGATGTCAAACCACACACCTGAAAGCCAGGCAGAAAGATTGGTAAGCAGTGCGCCGCAGATTCCTCCCACCTGCTTTACGCTTAAAAGGCTGCCGCACAGAAGTCCCAGAGCTATATTAAAGACTGCCATGGGGATTATGCCTATAACCGCACAGATGATATTTACACTGACGGTGAGCCCCAGAGCGGCAGCGAAAAGATAGCAGATTACCGTCTGACCTACAGCTATGGGCAGCAAGGGAAGCATATATCCCAGAATAAAATCGAAGCCCGTGAGCGGTGTCGTATACAGTCTCTGCAAAAATGCACTTTCACGGTCTCTGGAAACCAGAGTAGCAGAAAAAAGCGTCATAAAGGACAGACCGAATACGGTCATACCGGGAGTCAGTGTGTCTATTTCAAAAAGGCTTACGGGTATATTTCTCTGCAGACTGCTCAGCAGCAGTAGCAGAACCAGAGGAAAGCCGAGTCCGAAGCCGAGATTTAACGGATCACGCAGAAGCTCCTTTGAGCACCTTTTTGCGAAGGTCATCATTCTCATACCGCTCCCTCCTTCACTATGGAAACAAAGGCTGCTTCGAAGGTTTCGCTGCCTGTTTTCTTTTTCAGCTCCTCAGCCGTTCCCACCGCCATAAGACGTCCGTTTTTCATAATGCCGATACGGTCGGAAAGAGCCTCTGCCTCCTCCATATAATGAGTGGTCAGCACCACGGTTATTTTTCCTTTAAGAGAGCGGATAACCTCCCAAAGCCCCTGCCGTGCTATTACATCCAGTCCGAGAGTGGGCTCGTCCAGAAAGAGTATTTCAGGCTCACTGATGAGTGCCATAGCGATGCTCACACGTCGCTGATAGCCGCCCGAAAGCTTTCCCGCTTTTCTTTTCAGCACCGTGTCCAGCATAAGCCTTTTCGAAAGCTCCTCGGTTTTCTCTGCGGTTTTTTCACGTGAAAAGCCATAAATGCCGCACATCAGCTCCAGATTTTCCTTTACGGTCAGCATCGGAGCGATAGCCGTTTCCTGCGGTGAAACACCGATAAGTGCCTTTACTCTTTCGGGCTCCTCCGTAACACTGCAGCCGCATAAAAACGCATCACCGTCTGTAGGCTTTGTCATACAGGTGAGCATTTTTACCGTAGTGGTTTTGCCCGCTCCGTTCACACCCAGCAGAGAAAAAAGCTCTCCCTGCTCTATTTCCAGCCCGAGTCCGTCAACCGCAGTAATTTTCTTATACCGCTTTACGAGACCGTCTGCTTTGATAGCTTTCATAATCTGTTCCTCCTTTTCTTTTGCAGTACCATAATAGCAAAAAAAGAAGAGGGAAATGTGTGTTTTTTATCTCTTCGGTCGCCTGCAGTGTCTCATCGGTCAGCTTTTCCCCGTTTGCTTTAAACAAGGCATTAAAAAGCTCCCCGAGCCCCTGCCGGAATCCGAGGAGTTATTATCAGCCGATATACGGGGCTTACGGAAAGGCTTATTCTTTATAAAAATGTGCCTCCACCGCTGCGCAGATGCAGTGATATACGGGCAGATGAAGCTCCTGAACCTTAAAGGTTTCCTTTTCGGGCACACAGATGCATCTATGCGCCGTTTCCTTAAGTCTTCCTCCCGAAGCACCTGTAAGTCCGATGACCGTGCAGCCCAAAGCCTTGGCCACCTCAGCAGCGGCACAGACATTGGCGGCATTTCCCGAGGTGCTTAAGGCCAAAAGAATATCCTTTTCACCGGCGAGAGCCATAACTGCCTGTGCATAGATAAGCTCAGGCTCGGCATCGTTACAGAAGGCACTGTTAAGCGAGGTCATATACGGCAGTGAAATCGCAGGAAGTCCGCACTGAAGAGAAGAAAGAATATCATCACTGAGACAGGGCAGCTTTTCTTTCATCTGTGCTTTTTTTGCATCACTGAGCGGACGTCTTTTAAGAAAGCCCTTCATCAGCTCACCGACTATATGCTCACAGTCGGCAGCACTTCCTCCGTTACCGCACAAAAGAAGCTTTCCGCCGTTTTCATAGCAGTTTATGATTTCATTAACCGCCTTTTCCGTATCATCCTTTATTCCGCTTAAAGCGGGATATCTTTTAATCAGTTCATTTATCATATCAAATCTCCAGAGCCGTAGCTACAGCGGCATAATCTCCGATGCTTTCACCTAAAACCGCCGGTAAAATCCGGCAGCACTCAGCCGAAGCAGTCAAGGCCTCTTTTTTTATAATCTTTTCCATGCTTTCCCTGAGCAGATGCCCCGAGCGTGCAAAGATGCTTCCGATAACGATAACCTCGGGATTAAGAATATCAATCAGAACAGAAAGTCCCCTGCCGAGATACTCCCCGCAGATACCGTAAACCTCCAGAGCCGTTTCATCTCCGCAGTCGGCGGCCTCGGCTATCGCTTTTGCAGTTATATCTTCTGCAGTCATACCCTTTTTAAAATATGCAGGATATGTACCCGCCTGCACCTTTTCCATAGCCTTCATAAGCCCTAACTGAGCTATTCCTCCTCCGCTGCAGAAGCCCTCAAAGGAGCCTGCCTTTCCGTAGCCGACGGGGCCGAAGCGGTCAAGACGGATGTGTCCTGATTCGCCTGCATTATCATTTGTACCGCCGTAAAGCCTGCCTCCGAGAATAAGACCTGCACCGAGTCCCGTGCCGAAGGTCAGAAAAATCATATTTTCGCTGCCCCTTCCGGCTCCGAATTTCCACTCTGCCACTGCACAGGCGTTAGCGTCATTCTGCAGCCTCACCTTTACTCCGTAATGCTCGCTGAAAAGCCTGACTATTTCCACATTATCCCAGCCGGGAAGATTAGGAGGACTCATTATTATCCCCTTTTTCGAATCGAGAGGGCCTCCGCAGGAAATGCCGACGGCATCCGGCTTTTTTTCGAGAATACCGTCTGCCAGACCTAAAAGCCTTTTTATCATTTCTTCGGGAGAAATTTTAAGGTCAGTGTCGCATTTTTCTTTTTTTATAAGAGTGATGCTACCGTCGGTATATTCGGCGGTTACGGCAGCGCATTTGGTCCCGCCTATATCAATGCCTAAAATATACATAAATTATCCTTCCTGCATCATCGATTTTCCACACGTAGCTGATAGCTTTTCTGTAAATGAAATTAACCTTTTCTTTCAGAGATTTAATTTTAAAGGCGAATTTTCTTTCCTTCACTCTGTCGTAAAGCTCGGTAGCACATTTACACTCTGTTTGACTGCTCAGCTGAGTGGCGGAAAGGATGAATAAATCCTTGTCTTTCGGCAGAGTAAGAGCAGAAGCACCCTTTGTATCTATCTCATATTTAAAGAAGAAAAGCTGATGCGCATAATCGTCACCCTTTTCCGAGTGAGTATGGGTACACTCCCAGCCGAGAACATCGGTTTTAATTTTCGCCGTGCGCTTCATACTGTATAAATCCCAGGCATAGGGGCGCTCCTCTATGTCGCTTACTCTGATTTTCACCTCTCTGTTATCAAGCCTCAGTGTGAAATCCTTATCTCCGTTAAGAGCTGCACAGAGAATAGCAATCCTGTCATAACCGGGAGAGAGAGCAACCGTCTGACCGTCGGCAAGCAGAGAATCGTATTCACCCTTGTCAATTACGAAATCTGTACCGCCGCTCGTGATTATGTCGGGAATAAGCTCAGCGGGAACCGTGTAATTTTTACCGTATATTCCGCTGCCTGCACGGGCACTGTTCGGAGATATTGCTTTCGTATTAAGAGGAAGAGTCACGGCCGACTGTCTGACCTTTTCACCCTTTTTCTCCGACGGAATAAGAGTAACGGCAAAGCTTTTCACCTCATAAGGACTCATATCAAATACGAGACAGTTATCCCTGACCTCAGCCGGACCGATATGCTCCTCAGAGGCATAAATCTCACGTGCAGATGCGATACCGTCACCCAAGCTCAGCCTGATGTCCTTATGAGCCCTGTTTACGCCCTCATTTACTCTTATAACTATTTCGTCGCTTTTTTCGGCCTTTTTAACGGCACGGATTATAATGCCCTTGTCACTTATATCCGCAAAGCTGTAGGAGCTGCCGAGCACTCCTGTATGCCTGTCACAAACGAAGGCACACATCGGTGCACTGAATTCACGGGCGGAGGCCTGTACTCTTGTCACATCGGCACCGCTATGGGCACAGATGGCGTAGCCGTATCTGTTAAGTCCCAGATCCATCATGCTCTGCATGGAGGCGGGACGTGAATTATTCAGAGGCGTATGCATTACGGTAAGTCTCAGTGTGTTATCGCTGAATTTGTCCCAGCCGTATTTACAGTCGCTGAAAACAGAGACACCGTATTCCTCACTTTTATCGGTAATATCCACCCATTTCTGAGCAGGAACCTCATATACCTTTTCGTTTGCATTACCTCTTTTTATGGCGCCAAGACCTAAATCAAAGGTCGCTTCCTTATTTTCGCAGGTAAAGCTGAAAACATTTTTACAGAGGGTGTGCTGACTGTTCCAGTCAAATTCACACTGAACCTCCACTCTGTCCGAGCCTGCTGACAGTGAAATATTATTTGTGAAAACAGAGTCGTCGGATTTCTGAATAACCTTTACGGTACACCTTGCGGGGCCGTTCTCCGTCACCTCAGACGAAAGGAAGGTCGCCTTTCTGTCGGGCTTTCTTACAGACTGCTTATATTTTACCTCCCATGCGGGATAAAGCCAGCCGCCCACATAATTATCGAAAATTCCGAGCGTAACAGGTGCGGACAGAAGCTCTTTTTTCAGCTGCTTATCATACACCGAGCCGATATCACCGTTTGCGTCGAGAGAAACGAGATATCTTTCATTTTCCAGTGCGGTGTCCGTAGCCCTGACTCCCGTTTCCGCCTTACAGCCCTCTGCGGCCTCCGTCACATCGAAAGCCTTACAGGAATGAGGCGGCATAACCGCAGTGAAGGCAATGACGGTCTTATTTCCGTCAGCACCGATAATCTGTGAGGGCATTTCCTCACCCTCTGAGCTATGCACCCTGATGCCGCTGAAGGCTCCGTCCAGAGTAACGTTTACGCAGCCCGTTCTCTCATATTCGAGAGGATTGTTTACTATCACAGGTGTCCCCTTACAGAAGGAGGTGTCCAGCATAGATGCTACTGCAGCCACACTTTTCTCATATTCGTGGGAAAGCTGATTAAGAGAAAGACCGTAATCGTTCCACGAGCGCAGATATACCTGCCGGAGAGAGGTTCCCGGCAAATCGTCGTGAAACTGATGATTGATTATTCTTTTCCACGAGGTATTGAGCTGCTTTTGCGGATAATCTGCCGCACCGAGCCACTGTGCGGTAACCGCCGCTCTTTCGGCCATATCCGCCAGCTCCTCTCCACGTCTGTTCCAGCGCTTACCGATAGCTCTCGATGTATAGCCCGCCGTGCCGTGGTCGGTGAGAAGAAGCTCATTTTTCCACGAGGGAAGCTTATCTCTCTCCTCCTCTGTCATTTCGGTCATAATCTGCTTGAAAACCTTGTCTGACGGAGAAGAATGTACCTTTATGTCTGAGTCTTCGTTCTTTTTCATATTTCTGCACATGCTTCTGACAGAGGGAGGCACAGGTCCGCCGCCTCTGTCACCGATGCCGTGGAAAATCTCGGTCATATTGAGTCCGTGCTTTTCATTTTCAGCCAGCTTTTCCTTTATGGCCTTACTCTTTCTAAGATTTGTGATTATTGCCACATAGTTATGCATTTTCAGACTTGCGATAATGTATTTACCGTCCGGACCGTACCATTTTCCCAAATCAAAGGGCTGACCGTATGCACTGCCCCAGCTGAGCTTCTGAGTAGTGAAGCCGTAAAGATTTGAATGTCTCGCCACCGAAGGCAAAGCGTAGCCGAAGCCGAAGCAGTCGGGAAGAAAAATGTCTCTGCTTCGCACTGAAAATTTTTCCTCGAAATAATTATTGCCTAAAAGGAAATTTCTGAACAGAGCCTCCGGTGAGGGTACGTTTACATCACCGTTTTCCCAACCGGCACCGCAGGGATACCAGTTTCCCCGTGCCACATAATCCTTCAGCTTTTCGAACTGCTCGGGATAATACTCCTCCATCAGCTCATATCTGTAGGCTCCCTCGAAATTAAACACATACTGAGGATGTCTTTTAAAAAGCTCAAAATTCCAGCGGAGAGTATGAGGTATGTATTTACTGACCGTGGTTTCGAAATCCCAATTCCATACCGTGTCAAGATGTGCCGTAGCGATAGTGTGGACATGCTTTGTGTTACTCATATCTTTTGCTCCGACCGGGGTGCATTACACCGACAGTCTTTCCTTTCCTGATAATCTTTCATTATGTATAATATCACATTCTGATAAAAATTTCATTATTTTTCGCAAAATAATCTTCTTAAATAAAATTAATTTATTGAAAATGCACACAAAGTGTGTTATCATCATTACATAAAGCATAAGGAGGCGTGTTTTTTTATGTTAAACTCAGTCAAGGAGCTGCTCTGCAAATCCTGGCCCGATGCCACGAAGGATATCGGTGATTACTCTAACAGAGAGCGTAACTTTTTTCTGGCAGGTATGTTCGGTCAGAACATAATTTATGCCGTAGTAGGCTCGGTGCTTCAGGTATTTTACACCGACATTCTGATTATTCCCACCATAGCCGTCAGTATGATAATGGGTATCTCCAGAGTCTGGGACGGTATAAACGATATTATTATGGGTACTGTCGTGGACAGAACTCACACACGCTGGGGTAAATGCAGGCCCTATCTCAAATTTGTGCCTATGCCCGTAGCAGTAACCACCGTTCTGATGTTCCTACCCATCACGAGCCTGCCCACAGGTGTCAAAATTCTCTATGTAATAATCAGCTTCCTGCTCTGGGAGACACTTTATACCTTGGGTGACATTCCTCTATGGGGCGTAACATCCCTTATGACTCCCGACGAAGAAAAGCGTTCCAAGCTTATCTCTGCTGCCAGAACCATCAGCAGCATCGGCAGCATCATAGTAGTGGCCTTCTATCCCATAAAGGATGCCTTCGGTGCGATGGATCTCGGCCTTTTCGAAAATACAGGCAAGGCAAACTCGGACCTCGCATATTTCTCGGAGCCTCAGGGCTATCTTTTAGCCGTTATGGCCATAGCTCTTTTCGGCGGTATACTTTTCAGACTCCCCTTCGCCTTTATCCGTGAAAGAATAGCTCAGGCACCAAAGGAAAAGGATACGGGACTCAAAGAAAATCTCAGACTTATGTGGGAAAACAAGCTTTTTCTTCGTTCTCTTGCCTCAAACATACTCGGCTGCACGAAAACCATTATGCTTTCGGCAGGCATCTATTTCTGCAAATGGGTTCTCGGTAACGGCGGCAACGAAACCGTTTGGCTCATAAAGCTCGGCGGCCCCTTCCTCGTAGGTATGATTATCGCTATGAATTCCAGCACGGCCTTCGCCAAAAAATTCGGCAAGAAAAAGGTCTATCTTGTTTCATCATACCTCAATGCAGTACCCTACATACTCATTTTCCTCATAGGCTACGAGCATCTCATTCTGATGGGAATTATGCTCTTCTTCGGCGGCTTCCTTACAGGTCTTACCACCGTTTACAATACCACTATGATAGCGGACAGTGTGGACTATATGGAGCACAGGACAGGCAAAAGAAACGACGGCGTTTTCTTTTCGGGACTCAATTTCACCGCAAAGCTTACTGCCGCAATCACTGCGATTATCACAAACCTTGTTTTCTCTGCGGTTAACTACACCGACACCATAAACACCCTCACACAGAACATCGCCGACGCTTCTGCCAAGGGTATGGACTACACTCTCGATTTCGCTTCCTCATACCCCGAAATCACCTCAGCTATGCTGGTGCTTATCACCATCATTCCCGCTGCAGGCTGCATACTTCAGGCACTTCCCATTCACAGATATTTCCTCGACGAAAAGCAGCACGCTCAGATTCTCGAGGAGCTGGAGGAAATCCGCGCAAAGCATAGCAGCTTAAAATAAAGGCTCCCGCAAAAAGCAGTAAAACAGACGTATTCCGGCTGATTTCAGCCGAGATACATCTGTTTTTTTATGTGCTTAATTTAATTTTTCACTTCTGACTCTGCCAGAACTCTACGGCGTGCTCAAACCACACCTCTGCTGCTGTCCCCTTTGCCAGACCTGCACCGTGGCCTATTCCCTCATATTTTTCTACCCTGCACGGGACAGAGCAGTCTTTCAGCGCCTCGGCCATCATTTCAGTGTTAAGAGGTGCTACCACATCGTCTGCAGTACCGTACCAGATAAAAGAAGCAGGATAATCAGGGGTGATATTACACTCGGCGGAAAGCTTTCTTATCATTTCCTCATCCGCATTCTTTCCGAGAAGATTATCTCTCGAGCCTTTATGAGTATGCTCACCCATAGTTATAACAGGATAAACCAGCACCAGAGCCGTAGGCTTCGATGTACCCCGATTTTCCGTATGGTAGGAGGCAACCAGATGACCGCCCGCAGAGCTTCCCCAAACTGACCAGTTATCCGTGTCGAGCCTCCACTCCTCAGCGTGAGCAAAAATCTCCTCTATGGCTCTCTTTAAATCCTCCTGCGGATTAGGGTATTTTGCCTTATCCTTTACACGGTAATAAACCACAAATGCGTGATAGCCGAGCCTATTGAGCTTTTTGGCGAAGGGAGCACCCTCACCTGCCGAGCAAACCATACCGTAGCCACCGCCCGGACAGATAACCGCAAAGGGATGCTTTTTACCGTCATTCAGCAGATATTCCTTCAGTCCGTATCTGTTTGGTCTCAGAGCGTCGCACCACCGACTGAATAATTCGGAAAGCTTCATTGCAGCAACCTCCTGTGTAAATTTTTCAGACAGATTATATCATACCGCCAAGATTATTTCAACACATAAAAAATGCCCTTATATGATACATTTATAAGAGCATTTTTATAATTTTATTCAGCGTTTCTCTTAGCGTTAAGTGCCGTAAGAATGCCTGCGTATTCCTCGCTCGAAATTTCGTATCTGCTCATAGGAATAACGGAAATGAGGCTGCTTACGAAGGCAGGAATGGTGATAAGGAAGAACATACCGAAGCGGTAGGGCTCAAACTCAGGAGCCGTGGCAAACATAAAGTCTGTGGCAGGAGAAGCGGCAAGAGCCTCATTACATGCCTTGACCGCATCACCGCTGAAGCCTACGGCTGCAAAAACGATACCCTGAATGAAGGAAGAGAGACCTGCACCGAGCTTGGTGATGAAGGACTGACCGGAGAAGAACACACCGTCGGGACGGTAGCCCGTGTGGTATTCGTCATAGTCTACGCAGTCAGCTATCATAATGGACTGGATAACGCCCGATGCACCTGTACCTGCACCTGCGATAAGGAAGAGAACGGCCATTACAGGGAGCCAGCCGGGCCTGTAAAGACCTGTGCCGTCGATAAGATATGCCACAAAGATAAGACCGAAGGGAATGGCACCGATGATGCTTGTGCCGTTATAAACAGTCTTCTTTTCAAATTTTTCACAAAGCTTGGGTACGATAGCCATAGCACCGAACATACCTATAAACATCGGTCCGCCGAGCACTGCCATATAAAGCATATAGCTCTGACCGCTGCCGCCGTTATCACCGAAATAATAGGAAAGAAGAGTCATAGCTACCAGAGAAAGAATCTGAGTAGGTGCCTTTATAACGCCTGAGATGAGAATACGGCGGAAGGGCTTACAGTTCCACATAATCTTTACATTATCTATAAAGCCCTTATGCTCGTCGGAGGGCTGCACTACTCTCTCTTTGGCGAAGGCGGCACACTGGAAAAGAAGTGAGCCGAGAACAGTTAGACCGCCGCAGACCACAATAAAGCCCATCTGCAGACCTTTGGCCTGTCCCATACTTTCAGCGAAGGATGCACCCACGCCCTGTGAAGCGGGAATAAGTGCCACGAGAACCACACCGCCGCCGATACCTGCAACGAGTCTGGCCAGACCGAGCAGCTTGGCTCTGTCCTTATCATCCTCGGTCATAAGTGCCGTAATACCCCATATGGGAATGTCACCGGCAGTGTAGGTCATACCCCAGAGGATGTAGGAAACCGCTGCCCAGCCGATAATCACGGCGTTGGTAGAGGCAGGGTTGGATGAGGAGTACTGCCCGTTTATGAATGTAAGGATAGTCGTGATGCACACTATGCCGGGCACGAAGAAAAGATAGGGACGGCATTTACCGTATTTGCTTCTCGTTCTGTCTACTATGGTTCCCATCATCGGATCGTTGATGGCATCCCATACTCTGGCCACGCCCGTAATCACGCTGATAGCCATAGCGGGAATAAAGATTACGCTCTGAAAATAAAAGGTCATACCTGTGGCGATGATATTGTAGATAATATTCTGTCCCGCCAGACCGATAAGGTACATATTCCTTTCTTTTTTGGTGTAAGTATTCATTTATCTTACCTCCTGTGATTTCTTATTTTTAATTATAACACAGTTTCGCCCTTTAGGGTTATAGAAAAAAGAGGAAGGTTTTTGGATATATTGACGAATAAAAAAGGATAGATTTTACTTGAAAGGAAATAATATGTTTGATATAATAAAGCCACCACACGAAATCTGAATATTTTCCCCTGCCGCAAGAGGTGTGCTTTTTTATTCCGGTAAAAATGCAGACTTCTATTTTCGCATTTCTTCTTGTGCGAGGGTATGTCAGATTTTGTGTGGTAGCTAAATCGGAACTGCATTTTTCGTGTGTGCAGATTTCGGTTTGCACACACTTTTTGATATAGGAGGTAAAACACTGACACGAAAACACATCAGGATTTCATAAAGAAAGAGGTAAGAATATGACAAACTTTTTAGCCACACTCATAGCCTTTATCACTATGGTTATTTCTCTGCAGTCAGGCGGCCCTTTGGCAGAGGAAATGAAAAGCAAGGGTGATATCTCAGGCTTCGCACAGACAGTCAGCGCACAAAAAGAGCTGCCCACTCTCCCTGCCGACGAAAACGGTGATTTCACTGTCCTGCAGTTCAGTGACACCCATTTCACCACAGGCATTACCTTATCAGATATGCTCACTCTCAGCAAAATTGAAAACCTAACCGACAAATACGAGCCTGACCTGGTGGTAATTTCCGGAGATATGATAGACGACGGAAACGACGGTGATTTCAATAAAGCCTATGTGCTTCGCACCGTGGCAGAGCTTTTCGAGGAAGCTGACCAATACTGGTCCTATGTTCCGGGCAATAACGACGGTGTGAACTACGGCACATCCGAAGATGTGGTAGCCTATCTTTCTCAGTATGAGCACTGTCTGGTTGCCGACGAGCCCGACATATCCGGCGGATGTCAGTACACTGTGGACATAACCTTTGAAAACGAGGTCACTCATTCTCTTTTATTCCTCGACACTATGGACTATGACAATGAGGATCCCGACCACATTTACGGCTATGTTCACGAGGACCAGGTAAGCTGGTGCAGAGAAAAAATCGCTCAAAAGCAGAGCGAAAACGAAAATATATTTATCAGCGTTTTCCTACACGAAAACACACCGAACTTCCTGCGTGCCGCCAAAGACGGAAAAATGTATAAATTCGGCTATCCCGTGCTTAACGTCCGTCCCGAAAAGTACAATATCCCCAAAAATCAGCCCCTCGACGATGCTTTCACTCAGAGCGGCTGCGTCGGTCTTCTCTCTATGGGACACAATCATCCCGCAACGGCACAGTGCAGCTTTTATAACGGCACCTACTACCACGTAACTCCCAAGGCTTCACTGGCAGGCACACTCATTACTATACATACGGACGAGGATAACACAAAGGAAATGTACGATTTCAGAAGTGTTTACTGCTGACCTGTATCCAAGGCTGCAATAAGATGCAGCAGAAGTATGAATATGCTTTGAGAGGGCGAAAAAAACGTCTGAAAAAGCAAATATCCGTTATATGCAACACCATATTATTCCATATAACATAAAAACAGATGTGTTGACTTAAACACATCTGTTTTTTGTTTTGCTTTTTGGTCTGCGCTCAGTGCGACACCCTTTATTCCTCTGTCTCTTCGTCTTCCTCATCAAGCTCAAGAATTACATCCTGATTTGTGAAGAATTTGATTTTATTGATAGGAGTACCGAGTACCTTTTCGCAGCTTGCGCTGAGAAGACTCATAAGCTTGGAGTCGATTACGGTATTGATAGCAGCGAAGTCGAGAAGAAGCTGCATCTGAGCTTTAAGAAACTCTGTGTCCTTGTCTGCGAAGAAGGCTTCGTCAACCTCACCGACGGTAACGCCTGTAAGAGCCATATCCTGATCGTAAAGCTTTCTGTTTTTCTCGAGACATTTCTGGATAAGAGAAAGCATCTGTGCGTCCTTGCCTGCCTTGAGTGCATTCTGAAGAGAGGTGGACTTCATCTGATACCTGAAGGAAAGCTTACAGGTTTTGATTATACCGTGAGCAAGTCTTACGAGGTCAGGATTGATTTTTTCGGGAATAAAGATTTCCCCGTCTTTTTTGTAGAAATATGCCATTATTATTCTCCGTTCTTTTGTTTTATACCCGAGTATATTAACACTATTTTATCCTTTTTGCAATAGGATATATGAAATTACCATTCATATCTGACTGTCTCACCGTCAATCTCCCATTCCTTCGGGATACGGGTGTCGAAAATATCGACAGGCTTAAAGCTATGCTGCTCATTGAAGACCTTGAATGCCTTTTTCAGATCGTTTCTCTGCCTCTGACCGATGTCATCGCAGCAGGAAACAAACAGAGGCGTGTTACTGTATGAAAGAAGATGCAGCCACCGGCCGTTCTTTTCCCACGGAATATTGTCCTTCTTTATACCTACGCAGTCCGCATCGCACATATAAAATTTCTCATTCTGTGCCAGACGGAAGGCAAGAGTGTTTACGCCGTAATCCCTCGTTCTGTTCCATTCCACGCCGCTGGTATCGTCTCCGGTTCTGTAGATATGTACCAAGCCCGCAGAAAGATGGGAAACGGTGTTACAGCCGATGATATACATATCCCCTGCCGCCTCCTTGATGAGACGGTAGAAATCTAAAACTATTTCGGCATTTGTTTTGGTTTTATCGTAGAAATGCCAGCGGTCGATATTGGTAATGCCGCAGGTAAGATTTCCGCCGTAATCACCGAAAAGGTCTGCCGTGGAAAAGTCGTGCTTTATGAGCTCATAGCCCCAGCCCTTTATCCGCTCGATGTCTGCTCTTATGTATTTCTGTACCTCGGGATGGGTGGGATCAAGATAGGTTCTTCTGCCCTTACGCTTTATTCTGTAGCTTCCTTTAAGCCTTAAATCCTTATTGCGAAGAAGGCGCACCCAAATACCGGGCTTTGCCCCCAGCTCTTTAATCTCATCGGCCAGCTTTTTCATATCCCTGAACTTTCTGTTCGGAAGCCACGGACCTGCGCATTTCTTTTTCTGCCAACAGTCGTCAATTACCTCAAAGGGCCTGTTTTCTATGCCCTCAGAAAGGCTCACCAGCAGACGGGTGTCGGAAATAATCTGCTCATAGCTGCTCTTTCCGTAGGCGTAATACCAGTTATTACCGCCGTAAATTCTTTCCTTGGGCAGAACCGGATTTTCGCAGAGCTTGCCGCAGTAATCACTGAGGTTTTTCACGACCTCTCCGTCGTCATATTCCTCACAGACGAAGGTGGCAAGACAGAGCCTTCTGCCGCCCAGATGAACACCGCTGCCGCCGTTTCTCACGTCCACGAGAGCAGTTATGCCGTCTTTATCATACCTGAAGCTGACGAAGGAATTGCAGCCTGTCTTCACACCGAAGCAGAAGCACCTTATTTTATCCGTAGCCATAAAATACCAGGGCATCCATCGGTCATTTTCAGCCAGAGGAAGAAACTGCAGATTACCGTAGCTCCTCTCCCATGCATCGCCGAGTACGAGTAAGTCTTCGTCCGTGTCTGCCTGCCAGTGAAGCTCGACGAATTTCGGCTTGTCTGCCGTGGCGGTTAAATACAAATCGAGCTCCTTTTCTCTCAGCTCAGTCTCTGTGAAGGCATCGGTTTTTTCGCCCTCACAGATGATTTTTACAGTAAAATTCTTTAAATCAAACTTCATAATTCAACCTCATTTTCAGTTAGCCGCCATACTTTCCTCGACTGCTCTTTCAGCCTGCTCCTTAGCCTGACTGAGAGCCTTCAGGTCGATTTTTCCTGCCTTTATCCTGTAGAAGCTGAAAATGAACAGGAAGGCAACCATACCTATGATCAGATACTGGTCTCCCGATTCGAGAGTGGTGAAAAGGGAAACGCTGATAAGAAGGTCAGCAATAATGGCCAGAATTATAGTAACAACGAAAGCAGCCTTGGGCATATGGAAAAAGCTCTTTTTCCATGCCTCGGGATATTTTTTCAGAAGTCTGAACATAAGACAGTTATTTATGAGATTGAGAATCATAGTGGGAATCATCATAAGTGAAATAAGGTCATCAAGTCCCATATCGACAAAAACAGGAATAACCGCAAACAGATAAAGGACGAGCATCATTACCCAAGGATAGCCCTTTTTCGTCTTTTTGCCGAGTACGGCGGGAAGCCAGCCGTCATCGATGGTGGCCAGCATAGGATGCTGTATTCCTGCGATGGCGCCGTAAAGAGATGTGGCTATGGCAAAGCAGGCACCGCCGAGAGTGAAGACAACATAAACGGGGTACGGGAAAATCTTCTCTGCTACCACACCGAGGTTCTTATCGGCTACCTCCTCTATGGGAAGAACACCGGCAGTAACGATGGCGATAAGCACGTAAACTATCATAACCACAAAGGAAGCGATAAGAATTGCCTTGGGAAGTGAACGCTTGGGATCTTTGGCGTCGGGAGTCATTTCGATAGGTCTGGTGGCACCCTGACAGGCAAAGCTCATCATGGCCACGGCCATAATAAAGCCGAAGGGACCGTCACTGAAATAGTTTTCAGAGAAAGGATTTACAGTAGAATAATCTACCTTTGGAAGACCTGCTATTATGTATACGAAAAGCGAAAGGATGAGCACTCCGACCATAATGAGGTTGAATTTACCCATAAATTTGCCGCCCATAAATGTGGTAACAAAGAAAAGAGTTATGATGCCTATGGCTACGAATTTACCGTAGGGTGCTATCTGCGGGAAAATAATGGAAGCATATTCCACCACGGACAGACCGTACATAGCAAAGGCAAGTCCCGCAAAAATACCCGAAATGGCAGTAACACCGACCAGAAGAGGCGGCTGCAGAAGTGCCGACTGACTGTAGTTTCCTCCGGGCAGAACAAACATACCCGACATAAGCGTTTTATAGGCATAGGCGAAAAGAACCACTATACACGCCGCTACCAGTGCCAGAGTGATGGAGCGTCCCGTAAAGCCGATGGCCGTACCCATGGAAACAAAAATACCTGAGCCGATGCAGTTGCCGATACCGTAGCAGGCAAGCTCGGCTACACTAAGCTTCTTTTTTTCTTTAACGTTACTCATTTTTCTACTCCTTATTTTCTTAACATTCCGATTATTTCCTTCACATCCGGAAGGTCTGTCATTGTTTTGGAATAATGGGAATAGATAACCCTCATATCTCTGTCCACACCTACGAAGGCGCAAAGCTGATTCTCTCTCGGTCCTTCCGTTTTTTCAGCGGGCTCGAGAGCGGAATTTATCGATTCAATCATATCAAGATTAAGAAGCTTATATACATTCTTTCCTATTGCGAGCTCGATAAGCTTATCTCCTGCAAGCATATTTACTATACCGTCAGCCTCAAAGACGTTATATTTGTCATAGAGCTCACATTTCGGATCGCCGATAAGCTCAAAGGGGAACTTTTTCTGATGAGCAGAGAGAACCTCCCTGTCGGTCTGCATAACGAATTTAATGTCGCAGCCTGCCGCTCTGAACATAGGATAGGCCGCAGTGAACATAGCCAGAAGAGCCTTGCAAAGCTCGCAGTCATAAAATCTGGAAAATACGATGAGAGTTTTTCTGTCTCCCGTGAGTGTGAGTCCCGTTCCTCTCGGTGAGTCATAAACGAAGTTTTCGAGCTTTTCGCCCACAAGAAGCGTTTTATGGTAAGGTCTGCCCTTTTCTTCCCAGCCTTTTCTGACCTGCTCTACCGCATTTTTAAAGCGGACAAGAGCCTTTTCTACGGTAGCTTTGGCGCAGGCAAGATTAATTCTCTGGAAGCCTCTGCCCAAAGGACCGAACATCTCACCGTTATCCAGATAAAGGCCTGCCCCCTCGAGCATTTCACGAAGCTCGGTGTGTGTCATACCGAGACCTCTCATATCAAGCCACTGAAGATAGGTGCCCTCGAGAGGCGACACTTTGATTTCAGGGAAATTTTCCGCCATAAAGCTCTCTACTAAAAGAGCATTGCCGTGAACCACCGTCAGCATTTCCTCCAGCCAGTCCTCACATTCATTGTAGGCTGCGATACAGGAGGGATAGGCAAAAATATTCAGTCCAATCTGCATATTGAAAAGGCTGCAGGCAGTAGCCTTGGCACAGATTTTGGAATCGGGGATAATAATATTTGAGCACTGCAGACCTGCCAGATTAAAGCTTTTGCTCGGTGCGGTGCATACGGCGATATTACTGAGCACCTGTCCGCCTATCTTGGCCATAACGGTATGCTTATAGCCGGGCATAATTATGTCGTGATGAATCTCATCGTCGATGATAAACACCCCGTTACGGCAGCATATATCCGCTACCCTGCTGAGCTCCTCCTCCGTCCACACTCTGCCCACGGGATTGTGCGGATTACAGAAAAGAATAGCCTTGGCCTTTTTACATTTTTTCTCCAGATCGGCATAATCTATTTCGTATCTGCCGTCCTTATTAATCAGCTCACTGTAGATAATTTTTCTGCTTTTAGCCAGAACTGCCATATCGAAGGGATAATAAACAGGTGTGAGAATAATCACCCCGTCCCCCGGATTGGTCGCCGCCTGAATGAGAATGGCCAGAGCATCCACCACGCCCGGAGTGTTTATAATCCACTCCTTTTTAACATCAAAGCCGTGCCGTCTTTTCATCCAGCCTATCACTGCATCATAATATTCCTCCGTAGCACTCGTATAGCCGAGAACAGAGCTTTCGGCGGTCTTTTTAATGGCGGAAACTATCTGCGGTGCAGGATAAAACTCCATATCCGCCACTGAAAGAGGTACATTTTCCGTAGATGCGTTTTTCGCTGCGTTCCACTTATTACTGCCGCAGTTTCTTCTGTCAGGAACGCTCGTGAAATCGTATTTCATCATATCTCTCCTTTAAATTTTCTTCTGTTTAATAATAGCATTCCTCATTGACATTGTCAAACATATCTGCTAATATTCTTATATATTATTGTCATCGGGTAACGGGTGTACTCCGAGCCCCTAAGGAGAGAGCTATGAAAACCGTAATTGCCATACCGCAGATGGGAACAGACCTTTTCAGAAAATATATGAAAGGCAAATATGTAAAAAGTCTCGAGAGAGGCGGTGCCGATGTAAAATGGCTTGAGCATGACGACATCGAAAAAGCCATAGCGGAGGCTATGGAATGTGACGGTCTCCTTCTGCCCGGCGGAGCAGACATCGAGCCGGCTCTTTACGGCAGAGAGCGACAGGAAAAATGCGGAAAGCCGAACGAGCTGCGTGACAGAGCCGAGTTTTCGCTTTATCTTGCCTTCGTTAAAACAGGTAAGCCTATCCTCTGCATCTGCAGAGGCTTTCAGCTTCTGAATGTGATAAACGGCGGCACTCTTTATCAGGACATCTCAGAGATAAAAAAGTGCAATCATTCGGATTTTCTTAAAAGAGCCAAGGCAATTCACTCTGTAGCCGTCACCGAGGACACTAAGCTCCACGCCATTTTCGGCAGAAAAGAGTTCGGAGTAAACAGTCTCCACCATCAGGCAGTGGAGACAGTCGGTGAAGGTCTTACCGTAGGTGCCGAAAGTGAGGACGGCTTTATCGAGGCGCTCGAGCTGACCGGACACCCCTTCTGTCTCGGCGTACAGTGGCATCCGGAGCATATGAGTAAAAAGGATGCTCTGCAGCAGCAGCTTTTCAATGAATTTGTAAAGGCCTGCAAAAAGGTATAATTTCCTGTCACAGAATTAATTCTGTATAAGCAGTGACTGCTTCATTTGCCGCAAAAGCAAAAGAAAAGGGGCTGCCGTAGTAAGCGCAGACCAAAAAGCAAAACAAAAACAGATGTATCAGGTTGATTTCAGCCAAATACATCTGTTTTGTTTCATTAATCAGAATTATATCTCTGTTACACGGCAAAACAGCCTTAAAGCCTCGCTTTTTTAATCGTTACAATCAAAGAAGCAGCGCACGAGGCAGGCCGTGGAAGTCACTGTCAGAAAGAAGAAGAACAGAAGTGTACCTGTCAGAACCGCTCCGAGTATACTGGTTGCCGCAAACTCGATGGCAAGAAGAACGACAGAAAGCAGCACTGTACCGAGAATTCCCGCAAGCAAAGCATTGACTATACTGCACAAATCCTCGCAGCAGCCTTTACGGTAAAGAGCTGATGAAATCAGAACGACGGCAAGGTACACTACAGAAATACCGAGAAGCACCCACAAAAAGGCAGGCGTAACGGTAACGGCAGCAGTTATTCTCAGAAAAGCAGCGATTACCCCTAAAACGAGGCTCACCGCTACTGCGATTACCGTGCAGCCGGTTCTGCAGCTTCTGCAAGATGTTGACACAATAAATCACCTCCCGCTTCATTCTATGCCGAAGAAGAGAAGTGGTGAAAGCAGAGCTTTTCTGCCTGCAGAGAGAAAACCGGACAGGTCTTTTCAGCTCCTGTCCGGCATATAAATGCATCAGTTAATGGTTATTTTTCCCGTACTGTTTCCCGCAGCATCTACGGCTTCGATGGTGTATACACTGCCTGCAGACGGGTTTTCATCGACAAGACAGTTCTTTTCCGTGCCGTAATACTTATCGACTCGACCGAGGAACTCACCGTCCTTTTCGAGGCGGTAATAAGCGATGCCGAAATTATCCTCTGCCTCATCCCACGAAATCTCAGTACCGTTTTCCGTCTGTGTCAGCTTAAGATTTTCGGGAGCCTCAGGTGCTTCGTTTTCGAGCACATAACCGTTTTCCACATAATCGTAATATGTATTGATAAATGCAGGATTTACGTTAGAGGGACTGTAATAATGATTATAGGAAAAGGTGATAATATTTTCTGCATATTCGGAAGCGACATCCATCTGACGTACAAAGCGGTCAAGTGTAGCGGTAATATTGGACTTATACTCCGTGATTTTCGGAGAAAGTGCGCCGCCGAGGATTTCACTTGCGATTGCCCCGTCGAAATTTTCACAGTTAGCCCAAAGCTTTATATCAGCATCACAGGTATCAAAAGCAGCCTTGTAAATCTTCCAAGTCAGCTCAAGGCTCTTTTCTCTGGTCCATTTTGCACCTATAGCATCCTGCGGTGCAAAAATATCACCGTCTCTGAAGTTTACCTTGTCAAAAAATCTCACATAATTACAGAGTGTAACCACGGGACCGGTAGCAATATACTCCGAATAGAAGGGACTCATAAGAAGAGGCTTTGAAGCATCGACCTCGTTAATTCTGTCGATTATGTGATTTATACCCTTTATAATTCCGCTGAGAGTAAACTGACAGAGAAAGCCGTTGCTGATTTCGGGTGTATAATACCAGCCGTAAAGGCTTTCCTTGTACTTTTCACCGTATTTGGTGTATATATCCTCCATCATATCCCCTGCCACACGGCAGACATCCTGATAAAGAGAGCCTATACCCGCCTCGCTCCAGAAATCGTCAAACATAGAAAGGCCGACAAACACCTTGATGCCTGCCTCCTGACAGGCTTTCAGTGCAGGCTCCAGACAGTCACCCATATAGGTCGCCTCTGCAAGTGCCTCTACATCAGTATCGTAATAAACCTTCCATTGGCCGCCGTCCTTTTTATAGGCCTTGTCAGCCAGAGACTGGAGAACCAGATACTCTATACCCGCCTTTTTCATATTTTCCGCTTCCTCAGCCCATCTCTCATCGTCCCACGAAGCAGTCATCCACGACTGAATAAAGGTTCCCGTGAATTCGGGGCTGCATTTCTTCTCCTCCGGCTGCGCAGCAGAGGGAAGCAGCATCATTATAAATGCGGTAACGGCTGATATCATTTTAGTGAATGTAAACATATAAATGCCTCCTTTTAATGTTATAAAGATATGTTATTCTGATACTATATCCTTTGTTCCGTCATCAAGCTCTACTTTTGAAGAGTAAAAAACGACCAGATATGTGTCTTCTTCATATTCAAACCGATGTCTTACGTTTTCGTTGATAAGAAACATATCTCCGCTGCGGAAGCTATGCTCTTCATACCGTTCATTATACTTCAGCTGCACTCTTACACTGCCGGAGATGATAAAAAAGATTTCTTTGGAAAATCTGTGGTAGTGGTAATTCCCCCGCACCTGCCCCTTACGTGAAAAAACTGCATTGGTCTGCGCAAAAGGCTGATGTGTAATTTGTGTGAGTGTGCCTCTGTCATCCTCAAAAGAAAAATCAGGCGTCAATATTTCTACAAGCTCCATTTCATCATACCTTTCATTATATAATCAGAGTCCCGTTATTGCTCCCATTGAATTTTTTCAATACCCAACAAGGATTTTAACAAGGTATTATCCATAGCGACATATCCGGCTCTCTTTTCCTTAAAGAATCGTTGTCCCTCACTCTCGGTTATCTTTTTTAGCTTCTCCGTACCGTAGCCTGCCTTTTCCGCTAATATACAACCGATTTCATATTTGCTCAAAACATCGTCTGCGCATATGTTTACAATCTGAGGGAGCTTTTCTTTACGGGATAAAGAAAGCATATATTCCGCAGCCTGAGAATAGCTGACGGTTGATCTTTTCATTCCGTCAATAAGCTCCATAGGTTCATCACCGACCAGAGCGGAATGTATTCTGTCATAAAAATGCGGTTTGTCGCTCAGTGACGGACCAAGCATAAAAGGAAAGCGCAAAACATTATATCCGGCATCTAAAATTATATTTTCCGCCTCGATTTTCTGTCTGCCGTATTCATTTATGGGATTCAGCGGTGAGCTTTCTGTAAATTTAATGTCAGAGTATTTCCCTTCTCCGTATACACAGTCTGTAGACGCAAAAAACAGCTTGTCGATATTTTTAAAAACCTCTGTAAAGTTCTTTAAGCCCTGCACATTAACCCTTCGTGCTTCCTCCGGATTTTCATAAACATAATCCACATTATGACAGGCAGCAAGATAAAAAACCGTGAGCCTTTCGTCCCTGCACTGTTCATACAGACTTTTTATCGACTCGATATCCGTTACATCGCAGTAAAAAGACCTCACCGAGGGCACGTCACAACTCGCAGGCTTTCGTGATGTTATCGCAACGGTTTCTTTTGTACTTTTTAAAATTTCTCTTAACAGATAACTGCCTAAATATCCGCAACCAACTATAAGAATCATTTTTCTTTTATACATCTTTCTGATATTTTTTTAAGCTTTTCTTCGACAACGATAAATATCGCCTCAGTAACAGGATTTTTCTCGTAAACCATAACAGCTAACCATACAGCCCAGGGAAAGCAAACTATCGAAATATTTACCAATGTTTTCGAAGGAGTTACATAATTCAAAAACAGAGCAACACCGAACAAAAATACGCCGATAAAATTAATGAAAATCAGTGTAACGTAATCACTGTTATTTACCTTACATATATGTCTGGCCTTTGACTTAACCGTTTCCGAAAAAGCACCCAGAGCAAAAACCGCAATCAGAGCCTCTGCAACAATAACAGCCGTATCGGTTGTTCCGATAAAAGTATGATAGTCACTCCCGTAAAAGCTCACCGCAGCGTATATGGCCTCGGCTACTCCCAAAGCAATCAGCAAATGCAGCCATATATGATTCATTTCACTTTTATGCTTCTTTTTTTCCTTTAGCGCATTTATTTTTTCTATATAATACCTGTGCACTACAATTAACAGAAAAACAGGGATCATAAAAAGGGCAAGATTAATATTATAAACGGAATAGCCTGCCAGTAAAATTACACTTAAGCCATAAGCAACATATCTGTTTTTAATAAAATACAAGCACAAAACCAAGGCAACAAAAACGCATATATAAATAACTTCCTTAAATATTTCAAATCTGGACGAACTGAAAAAAGAAATCAAAATTACATATAAAAAAAATATTCGGTTTTTAATACAGGATTTCATAATAAATACCTTCTTGTAAATCAAACTAAATAGGGATCATATACAACAGCTGCATAAAAAATAAGAAAAACAATTATGTTTCTTAAAGGATATTTTTCAAAAAACTCCTTAACAGTTTCCCATGCAGCACTCCCCTCGTTATGCAGCACATAAACAAAGCCTGTAAACAAAGGCAAGAATGCATGACCTGCCCATCGCACAAAATCCATGCTCATAAAAAATGTACTCACAAGCGTTCCGGCAAACAAAAGCAGCATACACACATAAGAAAACTTTTTCATCTTGCTGCCACATATCGAAATCTGTTTAAAAAAGAACCTGTAAACTAAAACAACAACTGGAGCCAGCAATAAATACAACGGTATCGGTAAAAACATATTGAAATAATCGAAATTTATAGAAAGTCTGAACATAAACTCTTCAAAAATATTTCCGGTAAGAACCATATCATTATAGTGATAATACAGACATTCTTCGTAATATCCTGTGTATATGTCGCCTCTTGAGTTCAACACATTAACAAACTCATCCGCAGAATATGTCAGATTTTCTTTTTCAAACAAGACAAAATATATTGTTAATGCGACAGAAGCTATCACGGAAAAAACAAGTGAACTCCACAGATATGCCCTGTCATTCTTTTTTTCTGTCACAGATATTTTATACAACACTATTATAATATATAAAGGAATGTAGCAAAGCCAGGTTACATAATATGTTAAAACACAAATCAAAAACGGTATAAATAAAAGAAACCATGTCTCTTTTTTAGAAAGCAATATAAAAAACAACAAAGCTGAAAACACCCAGTAAACATCAAACATTCCCAAAACCTTTATGTAAATAGAGAAGGTAGCCGGTCCGGTAATAAAAAACAGTAAAATCACTAACGCAATAAGCCTGTATTCCGAAGCAACATTCAGCATAAATTTTTCTAAAAATATACTCAGAATGAAAAAGAACACTATCATCAGAACAGACAGATATATGTTCATTAATTGCTCATCATAGCTATCAAAGAAAAAACTATATATCGCACCGGGAAGGAATCTCGAACAAAAGCCCATACTGTAATCGACGGCATGAAAGCTTTGTGTAACTCCGTATATTTCCCATGGTTTCAGCTCACCGGGAACTGCACATGAATATATAAGCAGGAACAAAAAGAAAAACACAGAATAATAATGCTTTTCAAGCATAGCTTTGTACTTAGTCATTACTGCTCTTCTCCTCATTAATTTCGATTTCTCCTGTATTATATATAGTTGCTCCACGTCTTCTGCCGAACCAGACTGTTTCTTTGGCATAGGTGGGCAAATCATTATAGACAGTCTTAGGAGAAACTCTTATTCTAATTCTTTTTTCCGCCAGCTCCGCCTGTGAGCCCTTTAAAATACTGTTAAAGTAAGTGTAAAGGTCATAGCTGAACTCTTTCTCTTTTTCAGCATCGAAAGGCTTTCTTATCATCATCCTCTGATAAGAAATAAGCTCATCAAAGACTTTCTCCCCTATATCAAACTGCGACAGAAAAGGAATAAGCTCCGTAATATAAGAATCGTATTCATTTACTATCTCGAGAAATGCACCCTCTTCAAAGAACCAGGTTACATCACCGAATTCCTCATTGTAATAATTCCAGTCTCCGTCCAGTGATTTCTCATATTTTTCCTTAAACCGTTTCCACAGACTGTTTAATTTACCGTTTCTGCTTAAGATATACTCCAGCAGTGAGGTATAAAAATCAAAATATGAGATGCTTTTCTCACTTCGGAGATAAATAGCCATAAAACGGAGAATGCCGAGACTGTGAAAGCACTGAACGCAGACAGAAAAAAGATTTGCGTACACCCAATCCTCTCTGCTCATAGTCGAAGTGGAGCGGACAAGATAAGAATATTCCTGTACCTCTTCATCCTTTTCAGGCGCACTGTGTATATGATTAAATGCCACCTTAATAGTTTCTATATCAAATTTTTCTACGGTTTCCGGATGGGAAAGCTCTGCATTCGGAAGCATTTCACAGTGATACACGCTCACACTGTTATGCTGACCGTTTTCGAAAAGCTTACATATGCCTCTGCAAAAGCTTTCCTTCGTTTCGCCGGGAAGTCCGAGAATAAGCTCCGAATAAGTAGGTATACCCGCCTCATTATACTTTTTCATCAGAGAAGAAAAATGCTCCATCGTGAGATTTTTTCTTCCTATATTTTCGAGAGCTGCATCGCAAAGTGTCTGATAAGCCATGGTTGCGCCCTTATCCATTCCTACACTGTTAAGCGTGCTGCATATTTTAAAAACTCTGTCTGCACTGTTTTTCTCATAGCAAGGTCTGAAAACCTCAGGATAACCGGTTTTCTTTTTCGCCTCAACCAAAGCCAGCGCAATATCATAGTCACGCTCAAACATACCGAAGTTAGAGTCTGCGCCGAAGCAATAGGCTATTTTATTACAGGAAAGCCATTCTATTTCTGAAAGCACCTTTTCCATAGGGAAAAATCTGGTCTTTTTATCCGCACACCAATCACAGTAAGCACAGGAATAAGGACAACCTCTGTTTGTTTCAAGAACCGCCAGAAAATCCGAGTCTTTATTTTCAGCCAGTATCTTGTCAAAAACGCCCGTAAGATAGGCAGAGGGGTAATTCTCTATGCTTTTAGAATAAACACTGTCTGTTCTTACGACGGTGCCTCCTTCTTTATATGAAATATTGTTTACCTCGGAAATATCACCTGCGGAAAGGCCGTAAAGCAGCTGCGCAAAGGTCTCCTCTCCCTCACCGAACATTACACAGTCTATATAATCTTCACCGAGATTTTCCTCTACTGCACTATGTCCGCCGAAAACAATAAAGCACTGCGGATACCTTTCCTTTATAAGCCTTGCCAAAGCCTTATTATACTCCATATTCCATACACTGCAGGAAAAGCCCACCGCAAAGGGCTCCTTTATTTTATCGAGAGCTGACTGTAATTTTTCTCTGCGGAATATAATATCGGAAAACTCATATTCTTCGTTTATACCGCTTAAAGAACGGCAATAAGCGATAATCGTACCCACTGCATACGGAAGATATACGGAGCCGTCGAATTCAAATCCGACCTGTACAAAATAAACCTTTTTCATTATAAATCACCAACAAATTCTGCACATCATACATTACCGTATGACGAATTTTTAATAATACCGTAAACCTTAATAAGCTCCTCTATTCCGTCATCCAGACTGTACAGTGCTTTATATCCGAGTGCTTCTATTTTTGCATTTGAGACAAGATAATTTCTTTTATCGGGATCAGTGCCCACGGATGCCTCCAGATAATTGAAGGAGGGAATATGCTTTTTTATGATTTCACAAAGCTCTAATTTGGAGCAGTTAGCATCACTGAGTCCGCAGTTGTATCTGTTGCCGTTCATTCTGTCGAAATTATCCATAGCAAACAAAAACGCACGTGCTGCATCTCTGACATGCAGATAATTTCTCATAAACGAGCCTTCGAAAATAACTATAGAACGGTCATATACTGCACGGTAAACGAAATCGTTTACCAGCAAATCAGTTCTCATTCTCGGTGATGCACCGAAAAGTGTAGCGAATCGGAAGGTAACGGAATTACCCGAATCTATAATAGCCTTCTCTGCAGCCATCTTCGTTTTTCCGTAAAGAGAAACAGGTTCTATAGGAGACTCCTCCGTACAGTAATTATCCCCTTGTCCCATACCGTAGCCACTGTTTGTGCACGGAAAAATAATCCTCTGCTCTTTATTCCGGAGCCTGAGCAGGGTTTCTATTGCCTCATAATTAACGGTAACAGCTGCCGTTTTATCCTTATCACACAGAGGAAAGCCTACCATAGCAGCAAGAGGAAAGATATAGTCTGCACCCTCCAAGACAGATTTCAGAGTTGACTCTTCACGACAGTCTCCGTTTATCACGGTAAATTTTTTATCTGTGCAGCAGCCCAGCAGTGATGTCTGCTTATATAAAAATGAGTCCAGAACGACCACCTCATGGCCTTTTTCCAGAAGCATAGGAACTAAAACAGAGCCAAGATAGCCCGAGCCTCCCGTGACTAATATCTTTGACATAAAGCACACCTTCTTAAATAACATTACATACGATATCAATGCATAAAACTATATACTGTTTAATATTAACATTTTTTATGTTTTTTTGCAATACCTTAAATTATAAAAGTCTCTATGTCCCCTTACATTATTCTGCTTTAGCTATCTTCTTTTTTCTCTTGTAAAAAACGATTGAAAAAAAAGCCAAAAACTGCTATAATAATAGCAGTAATGGCAAAGGAGAGATTTTTTTTGAAAGCAATTATTCTTGCCGGCGGCTTAGGGAGCCGTATGGGCGAGCCGGGGCGCACCACACCCAAGCCCTTGATGGAAATTCACGGCAAGCCCATCCTGCTTTATCAGCTCGAAGCTTTAAAAAAAGAAGGAATTACAGACTTTGTTTTTGTTACATGTCATCTTTCAGAACAAATCGAAGCCTATTTTAAAGACGGAAAAGAATTTGGAGTAAGCATAACTTATTACCGCGAAACTTCACCTTTGGGAACTGCGGGAGCCTTATTCAGACTCGGTCTTACGGAAGATTTTCTGCTATGCAACGGAGATCTGATTTTCGATATAGATTTGACCTCTATGACAGATTTTCACCAAAAAAATAATGCTCTTGCCACCCTTTTCGTTCACCCCAATAATCATCCGTCAGACAGTGTGACTCTCGACACAAACGAAAGCAGTCAGGTTGTCAGGGTTAACCCTAAAAACAATAAAGCAACCTTTTATCAGAACCTTTGCAACGCAGGAATACAGATTATCTCCCCTGAGCTTTTATCTATGTATAGCTATCGGGGCAAGGCTGACTTTGACACAGACATTATTTCACCGGCCATAGGAACCGGCAGAATTTTCGCATATCCTTCGGCAGAATATGTTCACGATGCAGGAACACCGGAAAGATTCTCCAAGGTATCTGCCGACATAGCCTCAGGTATAGTTTCGGCAAAAAACAAACGCAATACCCAGAAAGCCGTATTCGTTGACCGTGACGGCACATTAAATGTCCACAAAGGCTACATCACCTCTCCCGAGGATATAGAGCTGATAAGCGGTGTCACCGAAGCAATAAACACTTTTCACAGGCTCGGTTATCTGGTTATCATGATAACCAATCAGCCGGTAATAGCGAGAGGCGACTGTACATCTGAGGATTTAAAAAACATACACTGCAGACTTGAGCTGCTTTTAGCAGAGGGGAAAGCCTATCTTGACGGCATATACTACTGTCCGCATCATCCTGACAGGGGCTTTGAGGGAGAAAAAGAAGAGCTGAAGATAAGCTGTAGCTGCAGAAAGCCTTCACCCGGACTCATACTGCAGGCACAGAAGGATTTTAATATCGATTTATCGGTATCATATATGATTGGTGACAGTAATGCGGATGTCAAGGCAGGCATAAATGCGGGCTGCATACCCGTTTTCATCGGAAGCACAGGAAAGGTCTCCTGCGAAGCCTTTAACTCACTCAAGGATTTTTCTGAGTATCTTTCTTCACTGCATAAAATAACGGAGTCAAGCCTTGACTAATCGGTAGTTTATACTCCCCCCTACCGCAAAGGACAGTAAAAATTTTTTCATTGAACGTGCTATAGCTTTTATTTCTTATCTTGTTTCCATCGGTTAAAACCTCCTCGTATTTCAGTAATGCGGTCGCCAAACCTTTACTTTTATACCTGGAGGTTTTACATATTATCAGGCGAGGCGGTCTTGCTTCGAGCCGTCTGTTTTATTTTTTTCGGAAGTCTTACTCCCCCCTGTAAAAGCAGGGTTATTTTCACACATTACCCCACCAAAAACAAAAAGGCAAGTCAACCGACTTGCTTTTTCGTCAAGATAAATATTCCTTAAGACTGTGCATACCCTCATTTCACCATCTTCACCGTATATCCCCCGAATGTATAAGTATGCTCCTGCGGTCTTACCGTGCGGGGCGGATAGTCAGTCGTGATAATATGTGAGCCGCAGCCGTCGGCAGAAGCGTATCTTTCATCGCTGAAATCAGGATAATTGTCGGCACGGCTTCTCACCATAAGGTTCTTTTCACCGACAGTCTTTTTATTATGCTCTGCTGCGCTTTCGGGCTCGTTATCAAGAATAAATGACGCATAAGACTTATCAATATCCTCAAATCTCAGCACAGGGAACATCGCCTGAGATGAAATCAAAGTGTCAGCCTCTATGTACTGCTCAGTAACATCGCAGGGATGCATAAGCACGATAATTTTTCCCGAAGCCTCACTGAGCGTCGGCCAAGCGTCAGCCATTCTCATTTCCTCAAAGGTCTCGAACTCGCCCTTTACAAGCCCGGGCGTAAGCAGTCTGTCACCGAGAACCTCTCTGAGTGTACGGTCAAGCTCAAGTGCATATTCAAAAGAAAAGCTTTTCATATTGTTTATGTTGTCAACCTTTTCCTTCGGCTCTATAAGCAGATAAACAGGCAGATGGCCGGGGTTGTTATCGGACCATAGCAGAATTTCCTCGAGTCCCTTGGCGAAATTATAAGCACTTGAAGCATTGTCATCAATCGGCTTATGGGTTACAATAAAGCTGACACTTCCACCGTCATCCACGGTTTCAATGTCAATTTCGAGGTTTCTTACTCCCCTTTCAAGCTGCTCGGTAAATGTATCCATTTCGAAATTTCTGTTACCGCCCTTTTCGCCCGAGGACAAAAAGCTACGTACATTTTCAAGAGCACGCTTCTGCGGTGTCGCAAGCAGCTGATAGCTATTATGAGTACCTATAACGGCAATTTCATTTATTTTTACTCCTTCGGCAAAGGCTTTTTCAAGGTCAAAGGCTGTAAAGCTCTGCTCATCGCAGGGAATATAGGAATCAGAATAGTATTCCGTTCTGAGATATTCAAGGTGTTTGTCCTGATATTCAATGTTTTTGTTTATCTGCAAAAATCCGGATATATACATCGAAGCATAGAGAAGACCGTAAATTATTGCAGGAACAAGAATAAGAGCAATACATATTTTTAACGCACGCCGTATTTTTTTATTCTTCATATTTTCAACCCCCTGTGATTTCTTTATGCTTATTGTATAATAATAAATGATATTTATCAATAAGAAATAATTTAATAAATAAAAAAACCTTTAATATTGTATTTGAGCAATTTATGGTGGGTATTGATAAGTCAAAATAAGTATTTTCTTGTAAATAATACTGAAAAAGCAGTCACTCTATGAATCATAGGGTGACTTTTTAAGCATGCCATGCTATAATTTAGGCGAAAAAAAGAAAAACAACATTCAGCGAGGTGAACATTTATGAATACTGAGAAGACCGGCAAGTTTATCAAAGCATTAAGAAAAGAAAATAATATGACACAACTTGAATTAGCAAATAAATTAAACTGTACAGACAAAGCGATTTCAAGATGGGAAACAGGGAAAGGGTTGCCTGATGCGGATATGCTTCTTTCCTTGTCTGCCATATTCGGTATTTCAATAAATGAGATACTTTTAGGCGAAAAATTCAGCTTTTCTGTAAATGATACCAAAGCACTGTCTTTAACCGAGGAGAATCAAAAGATTGAAAAAATAATATCATCAACTGATGAAACCATTGTAAATATACTCAAGGACAAAGAAAAGGAAATCGACAAAATAAATATTTCTGTGATATTTTTGTTAATAGCATGTTGTATTCAGGTTTTAATTTTCTTTGTTATTCCTGACATTATCATGTTAATAAAACCAACTGCCGAGCCCATATTATTTTTAATATACGCATCCCTGTTAAACTTTACTTTTGCAGGCTTCATTAAAGATAAATGCAGATGGCTATTCCCATTATTTACTGCGGTTTGTCTATTAGCACCATTAGCAACCGAAAGTAGCGAAGGATTTCTAAATTTTTGGTTTGCTGCTCTGTTTGGTTTAGCAAGTGCAATTGTTTTAGCTATTATTTCAGGAGTAAGATTTATAATAAAAAAACTATCAGTTTCAAAAGGCATTCACTAGAAAAACTTAAAATTCAGAAACAAAAACTCCGAGGTTTTATGACCTCGGAGTTTTCATGGTGGAGCATAGGGGGATCGAACTCCTGCCCTCCCCCATGCCATTCAAGCGCTCTGACGATACACGCAAAAACGCACCTCACCGAAACTAAAAAATATGTACCTGCTATTATCATAAACAATATTTTAAAACAAATTTTATGGCATACTTTTATGTTTATTGGTACATTTATAATACACCTAATTCAACAAGTCAGGTGATTTATCCTTATTATCCCTACGGCAAAGAATCACCTGCCCACATGAACAGGTGATTCGTCAAAAGGCTGAAGGCCCTTTATTTAATTCTTGCTTGCAAGCTTCTTCAACAGTAACTCACATCTCATATCAGGACTGTAATCCCAGCCTTTCAGACTCTGCCGGAGTAAGATATTCCGATATCTTTTCATAATATTTCGCCGAAGCCTCTGTCCAGTCGGAGTATTCCTCCTGTCCTCTCTTGTCTCCGAAGCCGTAGTTTTCGACAAGATAGCGTGAGATGTAATCTGTAATCTTCAGAGAGCCGTGAAGATTTGTATGCTTGGCATTATAATAATCGGCTGATAAATCGAGACCGATTTCTTCCGTATGCTTTCTAAGGTCGAGCACATCAAAGCCTCTTCCGGTAAGAATATCCGCAGTCGTATTCTGTTCAGCGAAGCGTTCCTTATCGGAAACTGCCTGCGGTACGATGACGAAAAGCACCTTAACCTCAGTCTGCTCGCAGTAATCCATAAGCTCCGTAAGACCTCTGAGATCGTTTTCGGAAAGCTCCGCTCTTGTTTCAAAGTCGTATTTCAGACCGCTTACATCTGTCGTTTTGGAAAGGAAGGATGTGTAGGTGCTTCCGCATTTATACTTATCCTCCGAGGGCTTGAAGTCCTCCTTTGTAAGCTCGCTCCATCTTTCGTGAAAGCGGATAATGGGGAAATAATGCTCCATTCTTTCCGACAAGCTCAGACCGCCCATATCACAGAGATAGTCTGTCATTTCCAGCTTATTTATACTGTTCGGATAATTTACCAGAAGCTTATGCAGATGGTTTCCGTAATTTTCGAGCAGATGACTGATATTTATGATGTATAAGGCATCCGGCTGGGTTTTCCGTGCATCCTCTATGAGATACCTTGCGGCGAAGGTAGGCTGAGCGGCATTGGAAAAGGAATAGACGGTTATGCCGTATTCGGCGAAGGCCACAGGCGGTGTCCAGAAGGCATAAGTGGCACTGGAGCCTAAAAAGACCGCATCCAGAGAGTTCTCTCTTTCGTCGAAAAAGCCGTTTATTCTTTTATAATCCTTTGAGTCTCCGTCCGCCAGAACCGTCTGACAGCCAAAAAAGCCGAACAGAAAAATCAGCAGGAAGACGAGGACCTTAATTGCTTTCTTTGTTTTCATTGATTATCCTCAGCTCTCTTCTTAAAAGCTTGCCGTTAAAGCTGCGTGGGATTTCATCGATTTGCTCTATCTGTCCGGGTATCTTATAGTACTCAAGATTTGCAGAAAGGAAATCTCTTATGGAAACGGCATCAAATTCTCTGCCGTATTTAAGCTTTACATAAAGCTTCGGCTGACTTCCTCTCAGCTCATCCCTTACACCGATGCAGCCGCAGTCAGCTATGTCGGGATGCTTTTTGGCCGCATCCTCTATCTCGTCGGGTGAGACCTTGTTTCCGCCTACATTTATGGTATCTCCCTTTCTTCCCAGAAGGATAATGTCTCCGTCCTGATCGATATATGCCTCGTCATTGGAGTAAACCGTTCCGTTCTGCAGTGCCTTCCGTGTTTCCTCCTCATCCCTCCAATAGCCCGGTGTATTCATCGGTCCGAAGGAAGCAAGAAGCCCCGTATTATCCGCAGACGACACTATGGTCTGTCTGTTTTCATCGACTACGGTAATTTTTGCATTGTGAGTGGGCTTACCGATACAGTTAGGCTTATCACGGCCGTCGTTGAAATCATAAATGCATATACAGCCGCTCTCCGTGCTGCCGTAGAAATTATAAAGATGTGTGTCGGGCAAAAGAGCGCAGACTGTGTTTTTGTCGCCCTCAGCCAAGGGTGCCGAGCCAAGCTGAATGTAGCGCAGAGCATCCTTATACTCGCCGAGCTTACCCTTTGAAAGCCGCAGAAGAACAGAAAGTGCAGTCGGCACGAGGTCTATGGAATTCACCCCGTAGGTGTCCATCAATCGGAAAAAGCCGAGAACATTCATCACGCTCGAAATAAGCACCACCGAGGCACCCTTATACATATTGGCGTAATATCTCCGAAGTCCGTGGGAATGATTCATAGGCGAAGGAATCAGCTCCACATTATCCTCCCGAAGCTCTACACCGTAAATAACGTTTTCTGCCAAGGCTATGTTGTTTCCGTGAGTGATTATTATACCCTTTTCCTTGCCTGTGGTACCCGTGGAAAAGAGAAGCTCCGATACATCATTTCTTTCGGGGAAGCGGTAATTACGCAAGGGCATAAACTCTGTCACCGCCTTACATAAGCCGCTCATAGTAAAATGAGTTATCCCACATTCATCGGGAGCTTCCTTTTCGGTAACAAGCAGTACTGCCTCACATACATCAGCGATTTTTACTGCCTTTTCAAAAGAGCAATTATGCTCAAGAGGAACAAAAACACCGCCGAGAAGCTGAATTGCCAGCTCTAAGGCAAGAAAATTTACTGTCTGTGAGGCCTCGGCTACTACCTTGCTGTCCTTTTTTATTCCGAGCTCCTTAAGAAGTGCGGCTATACGGCATATCTCTTTTTTATATTCACCGTAGGTGACAGAGCATGTCTCGTCTGCCAGACAAAGCTTTCCGGACTGTTTTTCAGCGTGAGAGAAAACGGCCTCAACTATGGATTTAAACATCTTTTCACCTCAGATTATACTGTACTGAATGCGGGCCAATGATTAAGAAGCAGGTAAGCAATTACGCTCATCAAGGCTATTACGATAACCGTAATCATTACGCCCTCTTTAAACATAAATTTCGGCTTGAGTCCGTAGCCTACGGGAATGGCACGGATGGAGGTAGGAAGCATATAGGAAAGATTTACACCTATGGATGCTATGTAAACATAAGGGATGGGATTTTTGCCCATACCGTTTACGATGCTGATAACGATGGGAATGGCGACTGCCGCCGTAGCAGTGTTGCTTGTTACATCGGAAAGAAGAATGGTAAAGGTCACGATGATAAACACTAAAAGGAAGCCCTCACCGAAATCAGCCGCTGAAACCGCATTTCCTATATCCTGAGCCGCACCGCTTTTATTGATGAGTGTACCCAGAGCCATACCGCCCGCAAAGATATAGATAAGGTCCCAGATAATCTTGCCCTGAACCTTTTTCCATTTCATCAGCCTTTCTCCGTCCTGCGTCTTTACGAGGAAGGACAGAATGGCACAGATAACGAACACATAGGCAGGCTTGAGGCCGGGAAGAATGTCCGCATAAAGCTCTCTGGAGAAGGCCATAACCGTAGCAAAGGTGAAAAGGAAAAGAGCTATCTTTTCTTCCTTTGACATGGGCTTCATCTCTTTATAAATTCTGCTGAAATATTCCTTTGAGCCTGCCAGACGAGAATCCTTTTTACAGTGTCTTATAAGCAGGAAGGCTATGTTGCTCACCACGAGGACGAGCATAAAGGGCAGGAAGCGGATTACCCATGAGGTATACATATACTCCTCACCCGTAAGCTGCTCGATATAATCCACGGTCACCAGATTCATCGCACCGCCGAGAGGTGTGGCAAGACCGCCCACTCCTGCCGCATAGGCTATGGTGAGAAGAATGAGAGAGCCGTTTTTACTTTCTGAAATATCCTTTTCACCGATGAATTTAAGCATGGAAACCGCTATGGGAGTAATAGTGGCACATACCACTGCGTTAGGAAGTATCGAGGAAAGACCGGCTGAAAGCAGAAACCAGAAAATAATCTGCGTGCTCAGCTTACCGCCCACCATAGAAAGACATTTGGCGGCGATTCTTTTATCAAGACCTGTAAGCTCCCATGACACATTGATAATGGAGGCTCCCAAAAGCAGAAGAATAGTCTCGGAGGCATAGTTGGCTATAACCTCTGACATATTTACGAAGCTGAAAACGGCATTGACTGCGATAGGCAGAAAAGCGGTAACCGCATAATCCACGGGGCCCGTCACCCACCATAAAGCCATCCATGCCACCGTACCTATGGCACCTCTCGCCGCTGCAGAAGTGAAAAAGCTTTCAGGTAAAAAGAGGTAGCAAAGGAAAAAGAGGACAGGACCGAGAAGCAAAAATATCAGATTTCTTTTACTTTTCATCTTACATAAGCTCCTCTATCATTTCCCACATAGTTTCAATCGACTGAAAATAGGGAGGCTGGATATATTCCATAGTAACGCTGATGTCAAAAAGCTCCTCGATTTTAGCGATAATGGTAACCACGTGAACCGAATCGATGATTCCGTCACCGTAAAGGTTCTTTTCCTTTGAGAAGTCAATGTCGGGGTACATACCCTCCAGAAGTGCTTTTAATTCGTTCATAATAAACTGTCCCTTCTTTTAAAATTGTTCGTATATAAAGCTGCTCGCATCATATCCCGGTCCGTAAATACCGAAAAGCATAAGAGCAAATATACCTGCAAAAATAATAATCCATCTGAAAACTATTCCCTGCTTCTGAAGCTCCTGCCTTATGTGCATACGCTCCTGAAGCATATCCGCCGCCCACAATACGGCTATGGACACAAGTGCGAAGAAAAAATTATTCCGGTCAAGACCGTGAGTAAAGAGCTCGTCCGAAGCGATGTTTTCCGGCTGAATTCCCGTGAACATATTTTTCAGCATAATAAGAGCCGCCTTGAGGCCGTTTGCTCTGAAAAACACTCTGCCGATGCAGCAGATTATAAAGGTCCTCGTCATCTGAAAAAGCTTCCAGGAGAAAAGCTCATCATTAATCCCGAGCCTTTCCTTCAGCCTTGCCCCCGCAGGCTCAAAGATAACGGAGGCAATCATAATGGCTGCATAGTACAGTCCCCACGCCACATAATTCCACGAGGCACCGTGCCATATACCTGTTATCATCCACACGACGAAAATGGGAAGGCAGGCAGAAAACAGCTCGATAAATCTTTGATTTTTACTGCTCTTCTTTACTTTTTTAACCGCCCTGCTGACAGAAACGGGATAGTAAACATAATCCTTGAACCATTCGCCCAGAGAAATATGCCATCTTCTCCAGAATTCGGGTATGGTTTTTGAAAAATAGGGATGATTGAAGTTTTTGTCGAGCTTTATGCCGAGTGCCTCCGACACGCCGCTCACTATGTCAATGCAGCCCGAAAAGTCTGCATAAATCTGAACAGAGTAAAGCACTGCAGCCAGAGCCAATATTGCACCCTTATACTCACCGTGATGGTCGAAAATATCACTGACGAAAATGTTAAGCCTGTCTGCTATTACGAGCTTTTTGAAAAGTCCCCATAAAAGAAGCTGCGCCCCCTGCGATACCACCACGGGATCGAAGGACACTCCCTCGGGAGCTATCTGATTTTTAAAGCGGTTATATCTTCCTATAGGTCCCTGCACTATGTGAGGAAAATATGTAAGGAAAAGAGAGAAGGAGAGAAAGGATTTTTCTGCCTGATAACGCTTCCAGTAAATGTCCAGCACATAGCTTACTGCCATAAAGGTGTAAAACGATATGCCGAGAGGTACTATCATACTGAAGGCTTCGGGAAGCTGAAAGCCGACCACGGCACCGATGCTGCTTAAAAAGAATACCGTGTATTTACATACGGCAAGCATACCTATTACCGCAGCAAGGTCAAGCATAAGTATCTTTTTTGCCTTCGCCTTACTGTCGGCTCTTACCTGCTTTTTCTCTGCGGGAAGGGTGCATTCCGCCAGCAGAAGCTTTTCCTTTTCGTATATTCCGCCTATTTTTCTTCCGGCAAAATAGGTAAACAGAAGTGTGGCGGCGAGGAAGGGCACATACTTTACCCCTGCATATACATAAAAGAAAGCGTTAGCCGTAAGCAGCACATATTTCTGATATTTTTTCGGCAGAGCATAATAAAGAAAAACTACTGCCGCCGAAAAGAACAAAAAGCTGAATGACTGATAACTCATAAAAATTTAACTTCCTTTGTTTTATGCTGAGTGGATAATATTCCCTCTTTGTGAAATCTGAATGTAATTTAAGCTTATTTGTCCGTCGGAACGGATAAATAAAAGGTATTTACTCCGTTTCTGCACGTAACATCCACTTCTCCGCCGTGAATTTCTGCGATACGCTTGACCATAGAAAGGCCGATGCCGTGGCTACTGTCTCTTTTACGTGCCTTGTCATTTTTATAAAACAGCTCCCAGAGAGAGGCCTTTTCCTGCTCGGGGATTTCAGCTCCGAAATTAGCGACGTAAAAGAAATATTTTCCGTCCCGTGCCGCACCCGAAACAGTTATCTCCTTGTTTTTCTCTCCGTATTTTATGGCATTTTTAATGTAGTTCATTATGGCTCTGGTAATCAGCACACTGTTACACATAAGCTCTGCCGACTCGAAGCACAGAGAAATTTTTTGCTCAGGATATTCAGCTTCCGTTTTGCTTTTAATCGTCTGTTCTATCGCCTTCGTGTCAGTTATCTCTTTATCACAGATGTATTCGTCACTTTCCATACGGGACATTTCCAGCATTTCTTCCACGAGAGAATTGATTTCGTCGCATTCCTCCGCTGCAATTCTGCAATATCTCTGCAGTCGCTCGTTATCCTCAGTCATAACCTGAATGTTTTCGAGATAACCCTTAACCGTAGTAATAGGTGTCTTTAATTCGTGAGAAATGTCTCTGACGAGTCTTTTCCTGTGCTCGATATCCTTTTTCAGCTCCTCGATACTGTTTTTAAGCTCATCTGAAAGAGTGTCTATGGAGCAGGCAAGAATACCTATCTCGTCCTTGCTTTTATGGTTAATCTTTTCGTCAAAGTTAAGCTCTGACATTTCACGGGTGATGCGGCTCATTTTCTTCATCGCATCCGTAAAGGATTTAGAGAAAACGCTCCAGACCACCGTACCTATTATCGCTATACTGCAGCCCATTATCATAATAAACACGGTTACTATCTTTATATCCTGCTCGATACCCTTGACCGCCTTGTTCATTACAATATAATATTCATCATTTATCTTGGAAACATATATTATCTTTTTTACATTATCGGTCTCATCGACCAGCTCTTTAAAATAATAGTTATCCTCTTTTCTCCTTTTATCATACAGCTCTATATGCTGTTTGTATCTGGGCTTCTGAATAGCGATCTGATTTTTCTGATATGAATATCTTATTATGCCGTTTTCGTCCACCACATGAGTAGTTATTCCGTAGGAAAGATTAAGCTCCTCGAGAACATCCTCTACCTGCACCGAAGGCTCTGTCAGACTGACGGATATTTTCTCGGTATAATCAAGCATCATTTTTTTAGAGTTAGAGACAAAAACCGGTTTGAGAAGCATCGAGCTCAGAACGGTAAGAGCTATCATCGACACGAAAACAATCGCAAGAAACGCCGCTATGACCTTCCATCTGAAGCTGAATTTCATATCTCCGTAACCTCCCCCTCAAAGCTGTAGCCCACGCCTCTGACCGTTCTGATTTTTTCACCGTAATCTCCTAAAGAGCGGCGAAGCATTTTAATGTGGGTGTCGATAGTTCTGTCATTACCGCAGTATTCAAAGCCCCATATTTTTTCGAGTATTATATCTCTTTCCATAACATTGGGACTGTTTTTCATAAGCAGAATGAGAAGCTGGTATTCCTTGGAGGTGATTTTTATTTCCTCACCGTCAATAAACACCTTCATTTCCTTCTGAAGCACCCGAAGCTCCTCACAGACAAGCTCTGCCTCATTCTGTCTGCCGAAATTAGTCATAAGTCTTTTCGCTCTTTCCACCAGAGCCGCCCTTTTAAAGGGCTTTATCACATAATCGTCGGCACCGCTTCTGAGTCCCTTGGCTTCACTGTATTCATCGGAAAGAGCCGTGAGCATAATAACCTTGGTTTCAAAATGCTCCTTCACATAAGAAAGCACCTGCCAGCCGTCAAACTCAGGAAGCATAACATCGAGTATCATAAGAGGAATGTGCGGATGAGCCTCCAGAGCATTTATCGCATTCTCTCCGTCATAAACGGAAATAACATCATATCCCTCGGTAATAAAAATATCCTCGAGCAGACCGTTAAGCTTTTTATCGTCATCTACTATAAGTATCGTATTATCCATAACTAATACCTCACATCGTATTTTTCTGTCAAAGACTAAAATCACCCATTTTAACAGACATTTTACTTTTCTTATGTGTAAATTATGTGAAATGCAGTTTAATCGAGCTTAATATTGTATGAATATTTTCTTAAAACATCAGCTTTTAGGTCAAAAAACCAAGTGCAGTAGCCGAAACTACTGCACTTGCCTTTTATTCCGTTACAACCTCAAATCGTCCTCTTTCCTCTGCTTCTTATCATTGATAAGCCAGGGAATGCCGAAGCCGAGAGCTCCGCCGACGGCAAGACCTATGAGAAGAAATAACCACCAAAGAGGATTTTTCTTCTCCTTTTCGTCTTCGGTTGCGGTGGCAACCTGCTCAACCTTTTCTTCGATAACCGTGCTGACATCTACGGTTTTCTTATACTCCTTGCCGTAGTCGTCCTCGTAGGTTATGGTGATTTTACCCGTAACCTCGCCGAGAGTGTCGCTGTCAACCCGCAGATTAGCCGAGCCTTGAGCGTTGGTTGCAGGCTCAATGTTACCCACAAACACACTGCCGCCTGACTGCATACCCTCAATGTCGAAATCAAGGGTGCAGTTGTAAATGGTGCTCTTGCCCGTGTTCATCAGTTCAAGAGTAACTGTCTGTGTGTCGCCCTGAATGACCTTTTTCGGTAATATTGCACCGCTGTAAGAGAGCTTCACGCTCTGCTTGACATCGATTCTCACCGTGTCGCTTGACGAATATGAGCCGAAGTTTTTGTCCTCATACTCTGCCGACACCTGAAGGTCGTGCTGACCGATAGCAGCCGTGTTGATGGCTTTCAGCTCGATTTCCCAGGTGTAACTGCTGCCGGCATAAACACTCTTCACATACTTGGAAGGCATACCGACCGTCAGAATATCACCGCTGGGGTCCGTGAGAGAAAACTTAATGTTATATAGAGCCTTGGTGGTACTGTAATTTTTAAAGGTCACCTTCAGCACCGCCGACTTTTCGGGAGAAAGACTCTTTTCGCTGAGCTCATAAGAGGTCACCATAAACCTCGGTGTTGAGTTGTCCTCGGTGGTAGGCTCTTCTTTGTTTTGTTCTGTGGGATCTTCTGCTTTTTCTTCAGGGGGTACGGAGGCAAGATATTCACTTGTGATATATCTCTCTTTGCCCTCATAGATTACCTTGCTCCAACCGTCAGCCTCACCGATACGGATGATACTTTCACCTTTTTTCAGCAGTGCGACTTTTTCACTGTCCGTGGTAGGCTCAGTTCTTATATTTACATTTTCCGTGGCAAAGACTGTTTCTTCCTTGCGCTCTGCCGAAGCGGTGAGCGTAAAGGAGAACAGAAAGATAAAGCAAAGGATAAAGGCTGTTATTTTTTTCATATTATCACTCCTTTACAGCTCTCTGATATTTTCTACAATGCTGTGCTTCATTTCCTTGCGGATTTTAATGACAAGATTTACGGCACAAATTACAAAAAGAATACTGCACAGCACCAAAGTTTCCAGCATTTTCAGTTCAAAAATATCCTTGTTCCATTCCATTGACTTTCGGATTGCTATATAAAGAAGATAACCTATAATATAAATTCCGAAGCCCATTCCGTAGCCCCAACCGAAAATTACAAGAAGTTGTCTAATATATGACGAGGACAACACCTTAAGGTCGGCACCTACGGCACGGAGTGTACCTATCTCCTTTTTACCCTCTCTGATTCGGGCAGTAAGAGCATTATTGACAACGCTTCCGCAGATGATAAGGAAGATAGAAACGAGACAATAGAGACCGAAGAAAAGTATTTTCATATCCTGTTCGCTGTCTCTGTCCATTTCATAATAGTTTCTGAAATAACCTTCCGCAACCGAAAGAGTCAGCTTTTCAAGATAGGGTGCAATTATCATATTCTTCTCGTCGTTTATGTTCTTTGCACTAAGCTGAATGTCATCGTAATCTGTCTCGGGAGCGAAAAGAAAGCTTGCACTGTTTGTTGTAAGAATACCTAAATTTGTAACATATGGCATATCAAATTCAATGCCGCTATCATAGGTGGTGTGAACTATTGCACCGATTTTAACCTTTCTATCGGTTCTTACAAAGTTAGTTTCGTCCTTCTGAGAAACGTTTACATTGCTTAAATAAAGCTCATCACCGACCTTGTAGGTACACTCCTGAATTTCAAAAACATCAATGTATTCGCTCAAGGGGTCGGTTTCAGAAAAGTAATCACTCTCTAAAAAGGTATATCCTTGCTCTAAATCAAACTTATTAAGGCCGATAGCTATTTTTTCGGGCGCAACGAGAATAATTTCCTCACCTGAATTAAGCTTGTCTATATTTATCTCGCCCTCGATAACCTTATCTTCAAAAAGCTCAAAATATTCTTCATTAATGCTCAGCAGAGTTGACGGAAGAACGAGAGAGCTGTAATTATAATTCTCTATCGCTTCTGTGTAGTCTTCATAAAATTCAGCCGTACATTTTTCTTTGTAGTTTTCTTTTGTAAGTCCTTCGTCAACCTCCTTATACATGCTGTAGCCGCTATTGTCACCTAAAAGCATTAAAAGCTCGTAATCGTTAAAGCTGTCCTTCAGGATATTTATATTTGCCCTTTTTGTTACTATAACCTCATCAAAATATCCCGAAGCGACAAGGTCTGCAACATCATTATTACTGAAGCCGCTGAAATCAAGAGTGCAGTCTGCCAGTGTTTTATCGTAACCGGCATTGTCAGAGATATGATACTGATATTTTCTTGTATTCACCTGTGATGCTTCATGGCTGAGTCCCGAAAAGCTGAAGCAGGAGCCGATAACCGTAAGAGCTAAAAGAATGCTTACCACAAGCTGTCTCGAACGGGAAAGCATAATGTTTCTCTTTGCTAAAAGTGAAGACACATTAAAGCTTTTCTGTGAGCGAATTTTATTTTTTCTCAGTCTTCGCATATATTCCACATTACGGATTGCCTGCATAGGCGAGCTTTTCGAAATGGGAATAAGCGGTATAAGTGCCGCCAGCATAACAACTATTACACCGAGTAAGGCGCCGACAAAAAGTATCCATACCTCAGGAAGAAATACCAGGTCATCACCCATCAATTTTATAATGAGCTTTACTCCGAAATATGAGATAAGAATACTTATCGGAGCAGAAATAAGACTTATTATAAATGCTTCTCGGGCATAAATGGATATAATCTGCTTTTTAGTAGCACCTACGGCACGAAGCATGCCAATCTGCTTTTTTCTTTCACGAAGATTGTTAGAGAAGGAATTAACTATGGTAAGGCAGGAAACGAGTGTCAGCATAGCAGCAAAAGCAATACTGTAAAGCATAGCAGACCAGATGTCCGTTCCGCTTGTTCCGTCGCTGGTGCTATCGTGATAGTATGTTGTTTCTCTTAAAATCTTATCTGTAACTTTATAATATCTTTCGAAGTCTTCGTTACTGAAGGTTTCCGGTTTGCTTATGCCTTTGTCATATAAATTAAGATTGACAAAGGCAACAAGTAATTCCTTTCCACCAACGGCCGCCTGTTCACCTTTGTTAACAAAAACGGAAGGAAGGTAGGCTGCTCTCTCGTTGCTGTTCCATTCACATATAGCACTTTTCTTGTTGCACATAATACCGACAATGGTATAGGTTCTTTCTTCGGTTTTATTGCTGAAGCCTTTTCCATCGGGTATCTTCATTGTAAGGGTGATTTTATCACCTAATTTTTTGTCGCCGAGTCCTAAAGTCATAATGGCTTCTCTTTCAATAACAGCCTCGCCTTCCTTTTCAGGCATTCTGCCTTCATATAGGAAAGGATAATACATTTCTTCTGCCTTGTCCTCAAGCCACGAAACGGCAGTTCCCACATCCTTCTTTTCTTCCGAATGATAAGCAAAGCCTATTGTGTGTGCAAAACTGTATTCACGGACAAATTCAGTTAGTTCGCCGTTTTCAAAATCGATATTCGATGCATTAAGGTATATTTCGTGCTGTGTTCCGTAAAGTCTGTGCTTGGTTTCTTCGATTGAGCTTTGAAGGCAAGAAACGAAGAACATAATCCCCGACGAGAACACCATGGCAAGCACAATGCCGATAATGAGAATTGTATATTGCTTTCGCCTTTGCTTTAGGTTGCCCATAGCAAGGGTGTTAATTGTAAGCTTCTTTTTATCCTTCATCTGCATCACCCCAATTCTCTGATGTTTTCGACTATACTGTATTTTGTGATTGTTTTGATTTTGGCTTTAAGGTTGATATAACAAGCCAAAGCAATTATACCGAAGACCAAAAATGCAGGCCACAGCACTACAGGCCAGTATTCACCGGTGACTATAAATCCGATGGCATAATAGGACACCGCATAAATCACCGTTCCTGCTCCGAAGCCCCAAAGAAGCATAGAGGCTATCTGTAAAAGATAAGAAAGCGTAAGCTCCTTTTCCGATGCACCTACGGCACGGAGAGTGCCTATTGAGCGCTTGCCCTCACGGATCTGTGCGCTGACTGAATTATTGATAAGAGAAATACACACTGTCAGCATAACGATGATAAGAGAGCCGACGGAAAGCACGGTAGTGCGAAGCTCCTGCTTTTCACCCTCATTAAAGGCAAAGGCTGAGCCTATATCCTTTCCGGGGAACATAGCTGAAAGCTCCGACTGCATTTCTGCATCGATTTCAGCCGTACAGTCCTCTTTAAGCTCCACATCGAATTTGTCGTAATTAAAGACGGTGCTGAATTTATCCAGACCTTTTACAGTAGTGTAAATTCCGAAATTGCCTGCGGAGTTGTTTTTATTGCCGATAACTGCACCGATTTTCACCTGACGGTCCTCTCTGGTCAGATTACCGTTTCCGTCATCGCACAGAAGACAGAGAGTGAGAGTATCTCCTGCCTTAAAGGGATTTTCGGCCTGTGCCAAGGTGTTACCCTTCATCGCCTCGTCCATCATACTGCCTGTCTTTTCGCTCTCGTCCATATTGTAAAGTCCCCACGAAAAGCCGTCGTCATATTCCACTATGCTGAAGCCTATCCTTTCGGGGGCGAAGATAATAACCTCTTCACCGCTGTTGAGCTTGTCATAATTTATCTCACCGTCTGTTATTAAATCCTCATTGAAGTCCAGTATTCCTTCACTTCGGGCAATTACGGTAGTATTGAAAAGCTCGCCCTCGATTCCTGCCGCCTCTTTGGTATAGGTATAATCAGGATTCGGTGCATAGTGCATATATTCTTTGATGTTTTCTGCGGTGGGAGATATTTCCGCGGGACGCTCTGCAGAGCCTCCGGCAGCGGAAACTGCCTCAGAATAATAAGAATCCATTCTCACATCGTATGCGGTTTTATAGCGTGAGGAGGTACCGTGAATTGACGCATATTCATTTACCTGCAGATACTCCGGAACATCTTCCTCGAAAAGCAGATTAATATTCACTGTCTTCTGCCCGTAAACCTTTGCCACCTGCGGTAAATCGTAAATCTCGTATTTAGAATTTTCGGTAAAGTCTGTCTGAAGCGATTTAAAGTTAATGAAACTGTTTGACGCACCGGAACGGCCGTAATCACTTATCTGATAGTCGGAATTATAGATTTTATAGGACTCCGATACCGTAGCATAGAGAAATGACATTGAAATGCAGCATATAACTATGGATAAGGTAATAATCAGACACACTCCGGTCTGTCTTACACGGGAGAAGGTCAGCTTCCTTTTGGCCAGAAGACGGGAAACATTGAACTGCCTCTGACTTTTAATCTTCTTGTTCTTCATCTTTCGCATCAGCTCTATGTCTCTTATTGCCTGCATAGGCGGTAATTTAGAAATACTCAAAAGAGGAATAACGGCTGAAAGCATAACACAGATTATGCCGAAAAGCGCACCGAGCAAAAGCACGGTTACATCCGGCTTAAAGATAAAGTTTTCACCCATAAGACCTGCGAAAAGCTTGACTGCACCGTAGGAAAGTCCTACGCTTAAGGGTGCGGAAAGGGCGCAGATGATAAAAGCCTCTCTGCCGAAAATGTTTATTATCTGCCTTCTTGTTGCGCCGACTGCCTTAAGCATTCCTATCTGTGTTTTGCGCTCCTTGAGATTAGAATTAAAGGTGTTTACTATGCCGAAGCAGGAAAGAAAGGCCAAAAGAATAAAAAGGAAGGCAAAAGTAAAGGAGTTGTTTGCCACTTCCGAATAAGCGTCGCCCACAGATTGCCCCCGTACATAGTCGCTCTGTATTCTGTCCTCATAGGGGATGTTTTCCCATAAAAGGCTGCTTGGCATATATTTTTCGGTAAGCAGGGCAATAAGTGCTTCCTTACCGCCGATGTCCGTCTGTGTACCTTTAACCACAAAGGCGGCGGGAATAAGTGCCACAGAATCCAAAGACTCGGAGTGCATACTCTCCAAATATGACTTTTTATCGTCCATAATACCGACTAAAGTATAGGTCTTTTCCGTTTCCTCTGCCAGAAATTCTCCACCGTTACAGGCAAGCTCCTTAAAGGTGATTTTTTCTCCTACCTTTGTTTCCAGACGCATTCTCGAAAGAGCATTTTTTTCTATTATGATTTCGCCCTCTTTTTCGGGCATTCTGCCCTCGATAATCTGCGGATAGTAAAGGGACTCTGCCGTTTCGTCCAGCCAGCCTATCATAGTGCCGTCGGAAAAGTCTGCTCTTTCATTTTCCTCGCTCCAGCCGTAGGACAGAATATGTCCGTAGCCTATGCTTTCTACAGAGCCTTGCTCAAGCATCGGTGCGAAATCGTAATTCTGTGCATTGATTATAATAAAATTCTGTTTTCCCTGCCGTCTGAATCTTATCTCCTCCTGCGATGATTTAGAGCAGGAGATAAAAAATGGCACACCCGAGGTAAATATCATCGCTAAAATTATACCGATAATCATAAGGGTATACTGCTTTTTCCTCTGTCGCAGATTTCCGAAGGCAAGGGTATTAACCGTGAGTTTTTTCTTCATTGCCGTCACCCGCTCACCGTTTTATATATCCTTGACTGGCCGTGTGTCCCCCACTATCTTGCCGTCCTCAATGGTAAGAATTCTCTCAGCCTGCTCTGCAACGTGCAGGTCGTGGGTTACAAGAATAAGGGTAACGCCAAGCTGCTTACTGACATATTTAAGAAGCGACAACACCTCACGACCACTCTTGCCGTCAAGATTACCCGTAGGCTCATCGGCAAAAAGAATAGCAGGTCTGTTGGCAAGGGCTCTTGCGATGGCGATTCTCTGCTGCTGACCACCCGAAAGTGCAGAGGGAAGATGCTCCAATCGGTCACGAATGCCGAGCATATCAATAACCTTGTTAAGATACTCCTCGTCGGGCTTTTTACCGTCAAGCATAACGGGAAGCAGAATATTCTCGTACCCCGTCAGCTCCTGAACAAGGTTGTACGCCTGAAAAACGAAGCCAAAACGACGGCGGCGAAGAATAGACAGCTGATTGTCATTATATGACGAAAGTGACTTTCCGCCGTAGTAAACGTGACCGCTTGTGGGGTTTTCAAGTGAAGAGAGTACGTGAAGGAAGGTTGACTTACCTGAGCCTGACGGACCTGTGATAGCACAGAATTCGCCCTGCTCAAAGCTGACAGTTACATCATCAACGGCTTTAACCACATTTTCACCGCTCAAGTATTCTTTGGTGAGGTTTTTGCATTCTATAATGTTCATAGTAACACTCCTTTTAGTTTGATAAGTCTATCATACACGGTCAACCTTACGATTAGGTGACTTTTACCTTAAGATTTCGTAAGATTCGGGATTTTACAAATATTGACAAATTTACGGTTGTGATATAATACCCTCGTAGTCAAGAGGCGTAGTAAGGCGGTTGGCACGCTCTTCCGAAAGGAGGTGCTGTGTATGCCTATTATCATAACATTACATATATTAAGTTATACTGTAACGATTAGGGTAAAAAGGAACAACCGCCACTCGGCTAAGTGACGGTTGTTTTTAAATAAATAAACAATTGCAATTGGCCAACCGCTTTGAACGGTTACCTCTTGACTATATTATACAGCACTTGGCAGTCAATGTCAAGTGCTTTCTTTTTTTCAGGAACAGTTGCATTAAGCACAGAAGTACTATAGTTTTAAATTTGCATCAATTATGGGAAAGCACATAGCCACACGAAGACCTTTTTCACTGTTCTCGGCTGTGATTGTGCCGTGATGCTTTTCTACTATTGCCTTGGTGATAGAAAGACCTATGCCTGCACTGTCGGATGAAGCATTTTCCGTACGGTGAAATCTTCTGAAAAGCATAGGCAGTTCTTTTTCGGGTACACCGCCGCCGTTATCTTCAATAATCACGCTGACGCTTTTCTCGGCTTGTTCGATAAGAATATCAACCTTGCCGTCAGCTTTTGTATGCTCGCAGGCATTCTTGATAACATTACCCAGTGCCTCACGAAGCCAGGCTTTGTCTGTACGAAGAGTACCGCTGCCCTTAACGGTGATAGTTTTCGTCGAAAAGAGAGCAGAAAACTCTGACTTAAGGTCAAGTAAAAGGTCGGAAAGCTCTGTTTCTTCAAAATTCATTACATAGGTATCGCTACGTATTTTTTCGAGCTTGAGCACATTATGGATAAGCTTTTCCATTTTGCTGATAAGGACAAGCTCTTTTTCGGTGTGACTGCTCGGAGTAGTATTATGCTCCATTTCACAGTAAAGGCGAAGCCCTGCAAGAGGAGTTTTCAGCTGATGCGAAATATCGGAGATAAACTCGGTGTTATTCTTGGCTTCGAGCTTGGTGTATTCACGCTCCTGAATAAGCCTTGCCTCAAGCTCGCAGACATTACTCTGCAGGTGAGCAAAATCACCGTCAAAGGTAGAAAGCTCGGTCATAGTGCCGTCTTTGATGAATTTGTCAATGCTCAGTGTCAAAGCACGGGTTTTCTTTTTATTTATAATGTGAAGTGCAAGTAAAATCGCACACAGTACTGTCATTACAACAAGAGCGATAATGAGAAAAATATCTTTCATAAGGTTATTCCTCCCATCTGTAGCCGGTGCCTCGAATGGTTGCGATATGGTTGGCACCTATCTTGTCACGCAGACGGCTGATGTGTACCGAAAGAGTGTTATCGTCAATAAAGTTGCCGTCACTGTCCCAAATCCTCTGCAGAAGTGAGGCACGGGTAACGATAACACCGTTATTCTGAATAAGAGCAGAGAGAATCTGAAATTCAGTGGGTGTGAGAAAGAGCGTTTCGCCGTCCTTCTTCACGGTCATATTTGAAATATCGACTATGATGTCACCGAACTGATAGGTTGTGGTTGCAGTCTTTCTGCGAAGAAGAGCACGGATACGGGAAAGAAGCTCAAGAAGTCTGAATGGCTTGGTTACATAATCATCTGCACCTGCATCAAGCCCACGGACAATCTGAAATTCTTCATCGCAGGCGGTAAGGAAAAGTATAGGCACATCTGTGCCGGTAGAGCGAATGAAAGAGCAAAGGTCAAGACCGTTGCCGTCGGGAAGCATAACATCAAGGATAACGAGGTCAAAGCTGTCCTCGGTGAAAAGCCTTCTGCCTTCCTTACAGTTGTATGCAGAAACAGGCTCGTAGTCTTCTTTCAAAAGAAGCTCGCACAAGCCTTCACGAAGATATACGTCGTCTTCGACTATGAGAATTTTTACTTTCATTGTTTCACCGCCCATTTTTGTACTGATTATATTATACAGATTTCTTCAAGAATTTTCAATGTGGGGAATCTTAAGATTTTGTAAGGTTGGTGAGAATAGAAATCAATTAAATTTATTGTAATAGTATACACATATTGTATGCAAAGATTTGATGTATGTTTAAGTGTATAGGCGACAATGAATTCTATGCACCTAATTTGATATTTTCAATTTCTTGTGATAAAATTAAAGTAATTCGTAAAAATTTGTAAGATTTCACATGTGAAAAGAATCATATAAGTAAAAGGTGGTGATAACGCAATGGAATTTGAAGAAGCATACCGTAAATATTTTAACGATGTTTATTTATATGTCCGCAGACTTTCAGGAGATGAACATATTGCAGAAGAAATAACGAGTGATACATTTTATAAAGCTCTTTATTCTATCAATAAATTCCGCGGTGACTGCGATATAAGAGTTTGGCTTTGTCAAATAGCAAAAAACAGCTATTTCGCATATATCAAGAAAAGAAGAAATACCGCAAATCTTGATGATGAGGAAGTGCTGAATTTAATAGACGATAAGATTCTCATTGACGATGCCATTATTCAGAAAGATGAGTCAATGCAAATCAAGAAAATTCTGCACACTATCTCTGAGCCATACAGAGAGGTGTTTATGTGGCGAGTTTTTGCAGAATTAAGTTTTAAGCAGATAGGACAAATATTCGGTAAATCTGATAATTGGGCTTGCGTTACATATCACCGGTCAAAAGCAATGATTCAACAAAGATTGGAGGAAAAAGGCAATGAGAAATGAATGTAATATAATTCGTGACATTTTACCCCTTTATACAGAAGATATGGTCAGTGATGATACCATTTCCTTTGTTGAGGATCATCTTCAAACTTGCGCTGAATGTTCTGCAATGTATGAACGAATTAAAGAAGGTGGTATCGTTATGACAAACGAAAATAAAAACACTGAACAAGAAATTGTAAACACTTTGAAAAAATTAAGAAAAAAAGTTTTTAAAAGGTTTTGCATTATATTCTTAGCTATATGTATCGGTGTTGTGGGACTTCTTGCAACATTGCAGATATTTCCGGTTTATAGGGTTTTCCAAAACAAATGGGACACTTCGTTTACAAGCGAGGAAAGATGGATGTTAGCATATATCGGAACACCCGGAGACAGAGAAATTGCAACAGAAATTCTCAATTATGCTGATAATATTGTTTTTTCGGATGTAACCCATACTTATGAAGAAAACTTAAAACTCTATGGAGAGTTAGGAAGATATCCTTTTGATTCATATCATTTTAATGATACAAACGAGCGCAAAGCATTTTATGAAACGCATTCTATAGAACTCTTATCTGCACATATAGACGAAAATCAAGGTTATATGTTCGTAAAATATTCTCAGCAAGCTATAGGTGAAAATGGTGAGGTTGTTGCAGGTAGTTGGGACATTCTCTCTTTATGGGAAATCGAAAAAGATGCTGACGGTAATTGGAAAGTAGTAAGCATAAGAGAAGGCTCATAAAGCTTATATTTAAAGCATCAAGAAAAAATCCGAGGTTTAAGAACCTCGGATTTTTGTTGGTGGAGATAAGCGGGATCGAACCGCTGACCTCTTGAATGCCATTCAAGCGCTCTCCCGATACACGCAAAAACGCACCCCATTTTACAAGGTTTATTTGATATCTATGCAACTACTAACAAAAGCCCTGTAATCAGATTACAGGGCTTTTTATAATTACGTTATGTTAATGCTTATTTCGCTTTGAATAAGCCTTGTGTGCTTTCTTCGGCTTGGCTACATGCTCTGGGGATTTATCCCAACCGCAAGCAGCATAAACGACTAAGATGACCAAAATTAAATTCAGAACCACAAGAAAAGCCAAATTAGTTGTTGCCGTCAACGCAACAACAGTAAAAACCGCAAATACAGCAACGATACTCCATCGCTCCATTTTTCTTATATTTAACAAACAAGAAACTGCGAACAGAAGAACGGCAACAGCGAAGGTTAGTGCGATTACACGTATAAAGGACATTTGTGCAAGTCCTTCCAGCTCTGCCAAATCTCGCAATTCGCTCGGCAAAATTAAATACTCTGTTAAAACAGCCAATAACCACGAAAGAATAATGTGGCGAACAAAGTCGGGAACAGTAAACGGATTATAAATATTTTTTTGTTTTGACATAACAACACCCCTTGCAGCAATTGTACAAGGGGTGTCTTTCATAAGATTGGGATAATTCTTACAAATTCCTTTCAGTTTTAGGAAGTTCAACGATGGCACTGAACTGGTCGCCGTCCACAGCTACTCGGAAGCTGCCGCCAACGGATTCTGTATAAGTCTGGGCGATGGCAAGACCTAAGCCGCTACCTTTTGTAGAACGGGCTTTATCGCCTCTTGCAAAGCGTTGTATGATTTCATCTGCCTTAAAATCCATCTCATAGGATGAGGTATTCATCATACGAATGAAATAACTGTTTTCCTTTTCTTTGACCTCTAAGTAAATTCGGGTGCCTGATAGAGCATACTTGATTGCATTGCCTAAAAGATTTGCAAATACTTGGTGCATTCTTGCTCCGTCGGTAATAACCGAAACAGAGTCAGTTTCATAGCTTCGCCGTACAGTAAGTCCGGCATTTACAAGCTGATCATCGAATAAGCCAACAGTCTGCTCTAACAAACGAACAAGATCAATCTGTTCCTTCTTGCTTTCCACAACACCGCTGGATACCTTGGTCAGTTCAAACAAGGATTCAACGAGTTCGTTCATATAGCAAGCCTTCTGATGCAGATATTGAAGTTGCTCCTGTCCTTCAGATGTTAATGTTTCCTTTTGCAGAAGCTCACTGTAACCAAGTATGGAAGTCAAGGGAGTACGCAAATCGTGAGAAACATTGGAGATTAGTTCAACCTTGAAGCGTTCACTGGTAACGGCAGTACGGACAGCCTCCTCGTGCTGAGCCTGCACATCAAGAAGCTGTGACTCCGTTACAGAAAAAGCTCCGTCGCCTACAGTAATTGGCTCGCCCTTCTGATAGTTGTCAAGCTGATTTTTGAAATGGTTCAGATCGGCGCCGTACCTCCAAAGGCAACATACACCAAATATCGCTGATACCAAAAAGCAAGAGATACTTATCACAACATGCAAACTCCGAGTATCAACATTGAAAAAATAAGTAAAACCGATCAGCGAAGCGATAATCCATCCGACAAAAAACAAAAGAGATATTTGAGGCGCGGTAGACCGTTTGACAATTCTGTGAACCAAACACCAGGAAACAGAAAACCTTGCTCTTAACCATCCGAATAATTCTCTAATGCTGAATAAAATGACAAAGGCACACGCTATCTTAAAAATCAGGGTTAATGCAGTAGTATCGGAACTCAAAGAAATTAATTCCTTATCGAGCAATAAGTGATATGTTGCTGCTGACAAAGCAAACATCATACTTAATCCGTCGGGGCCGCAGATAGGATTTTTCTGAGATAAGACAAAAATCGCTATACCGGCAGAAACAACAGAGGCAAAAGAAAGTATAGAGCCAAGTAGCCTTTTGGTGCGATAGCTCATTTTTTCGGATGTATTATATGTATCTGCTTGAGTTGAATCGATAACGGGTGCTGTTGTTGTGACTATTGTATTATTCTCAACGTTTTCTCCTGCCCGGTCCATATCGGAATGTGTTGTTCCTATAACAGGGTTCATAACCACAGTAGTAGTAACAGCTGTTGTTGTGGTAGTAGTAACGGTTGTTGTATAATCGATTGTAGAATTATCGGCATCACCGTTCAACATTTGCTGACCGAAAGTCCAACAAAATGACGCTACGATTAGCAGAATCAAAGCAATATAATTACGGCGTTTCAAAGACATATCCAATCCCCCAAACAACTTTCAAATATTCCGGTTTCTTCGGGTTAAGTTCCAGCTTTTCCCGAATGCGACTGATATGTACCATAACCGTATTTTCTACTGCATAGTTATTACTCTTCCAAACTCTCTCATAAATTTCTTCCGCCGAATACACTCTGTTTGGATTGGACATCAGAACTTTCAGTATTTTGAATTCTGTTGCAGTAAGTCTGACTGACTCCCCACGCACAATAAGCTGTTTTGTGGCTGTATTTAGACTAATGTTGCCCACTCGAATTTCATCGTCGGTTTTTGTTTCACGGATAGAACCCAAATCGTCGTATCTGCGAAGCAGTGCCTTCACCCTGGCGAGCAACTCCTGCTGATAGAAAGGCTTTACCAAGTAATCATCAGCTCCGGCTTCCAGTCCAATCACACGGTCAGATCCCTCTGCCTTTGCAGACAGCATCAAAATAGGAACATTATTATTTTGGCGGATACGCATTGTTGCAAGAATGCCGTTGCATTGTGGCATCATCACATCCATGATAATAAGGTGGGGATGGTTTGTATTCACAATGTGGTAGGCAGTTTCACCGTCATGAGCGGTCAGCACCTGATAGCCTGCTTGTTTCAAGGAAGTTTCGATGATATTGACAATGGAGAAATCATCATCAACAACAAGAATTTGATAGGCTTCTTCCACGAAAAAGCCTCCTTTCTTTAGACAATCATAATATTATAAGAGCATAAATTAATGAAAATTTATAGCTGATATTTGAGAATTTATTTTTAAATTATATCATACAAATGATATTAATTTCAATCCGGTTGCATACACTTGTTACTTTAACGGTAGCAGGTGTTTTTTTGTATCTAAATATGTGGCCCTTTGCAAAGTAAAAATATAATAGAAAATCAGCAAATTACAATATAAATACTACCCCACTTTTTAAATGTTTCTGTTACGAACAACTTTTGTAAACAAGATGAATTCCTCTCTTTATCTTATGTATAATACTCCAAACCATTGTTACGTTTTTTTATTTTAGCTTGTTGCGTTATAATGGGTGATTTTGCAAAAATTCCCTATTATATATAACAGAAAGACATTTTCATTATTATAATAACTGCCCCCACCAATAATTTTTCAAAAATCAGGAACATTTTACCCCTGCTTATGTCGTTTAATATATAGAGGGGTAAAAATTCGGAAAATAGTTTAATGCACCTATTGAATGTAAATTTGATAGGTGTATTTTTTATACCCAAAATCCTAAATTCAGGTATATGAATACTGCGTCACATTTTCGCAGTTGAGTATAAAATTTTATAAGAAAGGAGTTTTCAAATGACTTAGCACAAACCACACTGTGAGCCTAATTTGGCTCAGCACAAATTTCAACTGAGCCACAATGGCTCAAAAACGGTGCCACTTTGGCATCACTTTTACAAGCAAACCAAAAAATGCTGCCACCTACGGTGCCACAAAATGTACTTGATTAAGGGCGCCCTTATCTGCGGTGAAGGAAAACAGACGAAGCACTTATCTATCTTGCAGACGTCTGTCCTACACCGTAACGAGCAGGGAACTTGTACGGCAAGTTCCAAATTCTTTAGGGTCCCTTAATCCCTAAAATCTGATGAAAGGAATGGTGAAATGAACAACACACCAAAGAACAAAACACAAAGGCTTGAAATCAGGATAACACCTGAAAACAAAAAGAAGATTGAGAGATATGCTTCAAAATGTGGGTTGTCTACAAGTGAATATGTAACAAAGAGAGCATTGGGATTTGCACCGAGAACGGTGTTGCCTGATGCTTTTTTTACTTTCTACTCAAAGTTATGTGAAATATGCAATTATGAAATGACACCCGGAACCGAAGCAAAGCTGCTTACTCTTATTGATGAAATACACAGCGAAATACTCTCGCCGAAAAAGGAGGTGAATACTTTATTGCTACCACAGGATTCTGGCCCGTAAAGAGCAGGCTTAAAGAGGTTATTCAGTACGCTGAAAACCCCGATAAAACCATTGATAAAAAATACCTTGATGAGGATTTGTATCAAACCCTGCAATATGCCGAGAACGATAAGAAAACTGATGAGAAGCTTTATGTGTCCGCAATTAACTGTCCTGTGCAAAGAGCTTACGAGCATATGATGACAACCAAGCTTCATTACGGAAAGCTTGGCGGAAATGTGGCTTATCACGGCTTTCAGAGCTTCAAAGAAAATGAAGTAACACCCGAAGAGTGTCACAGTATCGGTGTTGAAACTGCAAAGCAGATGTGGGGATATGAATATGAGATTGTAGTTACAACACATTTAGACAAGCAAAATCATCTGCACAATCATTTTGTAGTAAATTCTGTTTCATTCAGAACAGGCAGAAAGTTTGAAAACCATATTTCTGACCATTACAAACTTCGAGAGATTTCTGATGCTATCTGTAAAGAACGAGGCAAATCCGTTCTTGAAAACGCACCCTTTTACGGTGGTGAAAAGAAAGCATATTGGCTTCATAAGCAAGGTAAGAAGACTCACAGAGATATGCTCAGAGAAGATATTGAAATCTGTCTTACCATCGCAACAAATTGGGACGAATTTAGGAGAGTTCTTTTTACTATGGGCTATGAGGTTGATTACAGACGATTCACTATCAAGGCAAACGATTGGGAAAGAGGCGTAAGAGTTGAAGGCCTTGGCTATACAGTAGAGGGTATTGAAAATAGATTTAATGAAACCTATTACAGCGGACATCACCTTGCAGACTGGAATACCTTCTTCTATGCAAGGCGCAAGTACTTTCCTCTTGAAACAGTGAGAAAGAAATTGGAGTTCGGCATTGAGCACGGTAAACGACCTGAGGTTATTTATGTAAACACAATGTTCCTCTTAATAATCTTGGTGTTTCAGTTATTAAAGGAGGTTGCAGATGCAATGCTCTTATCACCCGAAATGAGGCACGCCGCAAAGGACATTAAGCAGTATGTTGCTGATTATCATTTCTTAACTGACAATCAGATTCAGACTACTGATGACCTGTCACAGAGTATTGAAGAAACAAAGATTAAAATTGCCGAGCTTGAAGAAAAGCGAAGCAAGGCAGACAACAAAAAACGCAGAGCTACCACACCCGAAGATAAAGAAAAATACAAAGCTATGCGTAAGGAGATTACAGAAGAAATTATGCCGCTGAGAAAGAAACTCAAACAGGCGGAAGAAATTTTTGATAAATCTCCGCACCTGTATGAGCTCTTACAGAAAGAGCATCAGGCAGAAATGAATAAAATACGAAAACTTGAACGCACCCGATGAGGTGCAATTTTTATGATGAAAGGATTAGATAATTATGGCTATTAAGCAAAAATCAAAAGTATATCCCCGTGATATTGAAGAAAACAATCCCACAAAAGAAACCTTATACGACAAAGTACAGAAAGCCCGCACTGAATATGTGTGGGCTAATAAAATACCCATTGAGTATTTACGACCTTTTGAAAATCACCCTTACAAGGTGATTGACAATGAGGAAATGCAAAACCTTGTTGACAGCATCAATGAACGAGGTATTCTTACACCGCTTACTGTCAGAAAAATATCCGGTACAGAGTATGAGATTATTTCAGGACACAGAAGGTTTTATGCGGCAAAGAAATTAGGCTTTGAAATGATACCTGCATTTATTTATGAACTCAGTTATGAAGAAGCAGTTATTGCAATGGTTGATGCTAACTTGCAGAGAGAGCACATTTTACCCTCTGAAAAAGCCCATGCATACAAAATGAAACTGGAAGCTCTTAAACACCAAGGTCAAACTTCTGCCCAACTTGGGCAGAAGTGGTCTGTTGAGCAGGTCGCAGAAGATTCACCCGATAGTAGGAGTCAGATTCAGAGATATATTAGATTAACAAATCTCATTCCTGAACTTCTTAACCTTGTTGATGAAGAACGAATAGCCTTTACCCCTGCAGTAGAGCTTTCTTACTTGAATGAGGTAGAACAGGCTGATTTAGTTGAAGAAATCCGTGTCTGTGATGCTACTCCAAACTTATCTCAGGCTCAAAGACTTCGTGCAATAAGCAGAGAAGAAGGTTTAACACCTGAGCATATTGGTGAAATATTAGCTGAGGAAAAAGCAAATCAGAAGCAAACAATAAAATTCTCAGTAGAGAAGTTAAAGACAGTTGCTCCGAAAGTAAAAGAAAGTGACCTTGAAAACTTTGTTATGAAAGCCTGTGAGCATTATTACAGATATCTTCAGCGACAGCGAAACAGGGATGCGAGGTGATGCGTATTGAAGTATATTGGAATTCTTAAAGCATATATCCGTTATCTTGATGATGACATCAGAGGAGAATATTCCTTCAAGGTTAAAGGGCACGAGGTAGTCGCTACTTTTGCCAAAAAGCCCAATACTGACATTCTCCCTCGTCTTCGTGAAATATTATTGAGTGATTCACACATTCGACAAAGTGACACCCCTGATATTAAACTAAAGAAAAATATCAAGGAGGCGGTTTAATGTCAAAACGAGTGTGCTGTCTTTACAGAGTATCAACAGGTAAGCAGGTTGATTATGACAGCAACAATGAAGCGGACATTCCAATGCAGAGAAAGGCTTGTCACAAATTTGCAAGTGAAATGGGTTGGGATATTGTTCACGAAGAACAGGAGGATGGTGTTTCCGGTCATAAGGTGCGAGCTGAAAACCGAGATAAAATTCAAATAATAAAGGACCTTGCGAGAAAGAAAAAGTTTGATATCTTACTCGTATTTATGTTTGACCGTATTGGCAGAATTGCAGACGAAACTCCTTTTGTTGTTGAATGGTTTGTAAAAAATGGAATTGAGGTATGGAGTACACAAGAGGGCGAACAGCGATTTGATAATCACATTGATAAGCTCCTGAACTATATCCGCTTTTGGCAGGCTGACGGTGAAAGTGAAAAAACATCAGTCAGAACAAAAACAAGTCTTGGCCAGTTGGTGGAGTCAGGTCATTTCAAGGGCGGCGTTGCCGCCTTTGGATACGACCTTGTGAAAAGCGGTAGATTCAATAAAAGAAAACACGAGCTTTACGATTTGCAGGTAAATCCCGATGAAGCCATTGTTGTGAAGATTATCTTTGATAAGTACACGCAAGAGGGTTACGGTGCTCACAGAATTACAACGTGGTTGAACAACAATGGATACCGTGCAAGGACAGGCAAGATGTGGCACGAGGCTACTATCAGAGGTATTCTCTGCAACCTGACCTATACAGGTGTTCTTCGCAGTGGTGATTCTCGTTCGGAGGTTATACCCGAACTACAGATAATTCCGCCTGAACAATATGAAAGAGCAATGATTATTATGAAAGAGCGTTCAGACAGAAAAAAAGAAAATCCTACAGTACCCCTTAACACTAAAGGCAAATCCCTTATCTCCGGAAAGGTTTACTGTGGGCATTGCGGCTCAAGGCTGAATCTTACAACAAGCGGAAGATACCGTAAAAGAAAAGACGGAACTGTTGATACAACAAAACGAATCAGGTATGCTTGTTACGGAAAAAGCAGAAAGCAAACGGAGTGTGATGGTCAATCAGGTTATACACTTCACATTCTTGATGATTTGATAGATGAGATTGTCCGTGATATTTTCAGGAAGATGAAAGGTGTTTCAAAATCTGATGTAATCAAGCTTCGCTATGCTGATGAGCTTGAAGTGAGAAAAACAAGGCTGAATATGCTGAAAGCAGATTACAATAAAGAGTTTGAAAATCTTACCATACTGAAATCCGAGGTTATTAAGGCAATTAAGGGTGAAAGCTCTTTTTCGGCTGATACTCTTTCGGAATTGATTGCTGAATCTGAGAAAGAGTGCAGCAGGCTTTTTGATTTAGTTGCCGATGCTGAAAAGGATGTTTCTGACAGTGAAAGTGTGCTCAAAAACTTATCCGACAGCTTTGATGAACTCATTTCTTGGGCGGAGCTTTATGATGAAGCGAGCTTTGAAAAGAAGAAAATGATTGTGAACTGCTTGATTAAACGGGTTGAGGTTAGCAGAGGGTATAAACTGAAGATAGAGTTTAACATTGACTTTGAACAATTTATGGTGGGTATTGATAAAGTAGCGTAAATAGAAAGGCTCCCCGCAGTAATAGCTACGGGGAGATTTTTATAAAAACTATTTTTTATTTCTATACTCTTTGATATATTGTTCAAACTCAGATGTTCCTCTTAAAAAGTTATTACGATATCTAATTCGTTTTTCTTTTATGTATATATCAATGAATTCATCACTAAAATTATATCTTGTTATTTCAGATACATTAAACTTTGTCTTTTTAAAATTAATACTGCAAACTATATCTCCACTACTCTTGTTATATATAATCCTTTCATAATACATTATAAGACAAAATACAATCATTAAAATATAGCATGTAAACATCATAGGAACAAACCAAGAATCATCAGCATCAAATCCATCGATATAATTTGCTAACCATCCCAATAAAGAAACGAACAAGGAAAGTATACAAATAGAATTTAATATACCAGAAATTCTAACAGAGCAACAATCTCTAAACTTAATTCTATCTATAATATTAATTGAAGCAAGAAATATTATAGGAATACAACCTACTATATACCATTTAGTAAAAAGCACCCAACCCATAATTAACCTCGCAATCAATATAACTATATTTATAATTATATCATAACAATTTAAGCAATTCAATAAATCTGAAAACAAATACTAACAAACAAAAATACCCGCTCTTAAAGCGGGCAAAAAAATAATTACTCCGTGTGCTGTGGTTAAAGGTTCAGTTAAGCTGCAGTTTGCATATAAAAACTGACTCCGTCAAAAACGGAATCAGTTAATTTCTTTATTTTTTTGTTTTTCTCAAACATCATTATTAATACGAGAAATCTTATTCCTTATCAGAGTGTTCCTTTTTGCTTTTTCTAAACACCCAAAGCTTACTGAAAACATAATTAAGAATTATTACAACAACTAAGAAAAACACTTTAGTTATCATCTTTCCGTTTACATCAATAATTCCAAAAACATTAAAGGTCTTTTCACCTAAGCCTGCCACATCAACAAATACATACATTCCCACCTGCTCAACCAAAAGTGAAAATATCCTGCCTGAAACAAAACCGATAACTTCCTTAGAAACAATTTTTATATTCCATTGTTTACTTTCGAATACCCAGATTTTATTTGTCACATAAGCAAAGATAACACTTAAAACCCACGCTATAAGATTGCTGACCAGATAAAGGTTATCGCCCAATATTATATCAGACAGTGTAAAAACTACAAAATTTATAACAGTAGTAGCTACACCGAAAAATAAATAAGACATTATTTCTTTATTTTTCAATATGCCAATAGCTTTATTGATTAAATTCATTTTCATCCTTCTTTGTTTTCATCATTTGTTTTATCATAAGTTCTCCTGCTTATGATATATCTCGGCCTTGCTTTAACCTCCATATAAATCTTTCCCACATATTCCCCGACTACTCCGAGACCGATAAGATTTATACCGGTAAAAAGGCATACCACAAAGCATATAAACGGAATACTGACTCCGCACATCAGCGACACTAAACCGCCGAGACACCCCACAGCAGCCAGAATTATGCCTATAAAAAGAACCATTCTTATCGGTTTAATACTCAAACTGGTTATTCCGTCAAAGGCCAATGAAAGCATCTTGGAAAGCGGATAATGGGATTCACCGGCCATACGTTCGTTTCTTTCATAAGCCACAGTATCACTTTCAAAGCCTACAAGAGGAATTAACCCTCTTAAGAAAAGATTTACCTCTTTATACTCTGAAAACTCCTGAAGCACTCTGGAGGACAAAAGCCTGTAATCGGCATGATTAAACACCACTTCTACACCCATTAGTGCCAGAATTTTGTAAAACGACTCTGCCGTAAAGCGTTTAAAGAAAGTATCGGTATCTCTTTTACTTCTTACACCGTATACTACATCATGTCCCTCGAGGTAGGAATCTACCATCTTTTCCATAGCAGTAATATCATCCTGACCGTCGCAGTCAATAGAAATGGTAATATCAGACATATCCTTGGCTTCCATAAGACCTGCCAAGACGGCATTCTGATGTCCTCTGTTCCTGCTCTGACTTATGCCAATGAAATGTTCATCAGTTTCGGCAAGCTTCTCTATAAGGCTCCAGGTAGAATCCCTGCTTCCGTCATTTACAAACATAATGCGACTATTCGGAGAAATCTTTTCTTTTTCAATGAGCAGATTAATTTCGTCTAAAAACAACTGAGAGGTTATAGGAAGAACCTTCTCTTCATTATAACACGGAACAACCACATACAAAACCGGTTTCATACTCTATCTCCTTTTTTAGTCTTTTCTCTTAAGTATCGGGCATAGTCAAACCAACCGCTGCAACCGCAAATAATAAGCAACGGAGAAGCGATCAACAGATATCTGCTATTACATTCCCATATTGTCATAAACAAAAACAAACCAAAAATCGCAATACGGGCAAACAGTAGATGATCCCCTTTCTTTTTTCTGAAGGAAAATACAGAAGCAAGCAAAATGCCTATAAGCATAAGTACATAATATGCACCCGCATAAATATCACGTATTATTCCCTTATCACCGTCGAGAGCAAAAATATCATATACCGTACTGTCGGTGTTCAGAGTGCCTCTGTTTACATAATCGGATCCTCCCAGATCGCTCACTCCCCATGTTCTCAGGAGCTTTGTAACAAAAAGATGCTTGATCGTACCTACAAAGCCTCTGTCGGCAATTCTTTTCGATATTTCAGCGATGTTCGCATCCATTTTTTCGTCGTAAGTACTGAGACTGCTCGTAAAGTCCACATCTTCCTGATCAAAGCCTCCGCTTTCTCCGAGTCCCATCATAATCCAATGAGTAAACGGAAATTCATATTTATAGGAAAGCTCCTCAGAAATCGGAAGATATTTGTCGTTTATACTGTTAGTTACGCTGACACCGCAAACAAAGATCAATGACAGAACGACCAGGCTGATAACTGCTTTCTGTGCTTTTTTTAAGGTATTTACAGAAAGAAAAGCATCGATAATAATGGCAATCAATACTATCATGCCCATAATCTTTATCTGATAAACCAAGGCTGAAAGAATGCCGATGAAGCCCGCTATTATATAAGGGGTAATTCTCCGGCTGTTTCCGTTTTTCTTATAACACACATACGCATATACCATACAGGTCAGAAGAAGAATAGCGGGAGTGTCCGTGTAAGCAAACTGCGCATAGAGATAGAAGGGCAAAAATAACAACGCCACTATGCCGACGGTAAAAGCCTTCCTTTTATCCCATATTTTCTGTGCCGTTTTATATATTATAAAAACAGTTATCTGAATGATAAGCATACTGAATATCATAGAAACTCTTTTGCAAATCTCGAACGAAGCTTCACTGTCGAAAGCACGCACACATTTAAAGAGCACGGTAAGAACGGCAAACCAGAATCTGTTATTCGGATAACGTACATAATATCCAAGCCAGATAAGAGGCTTACCCGAAGCGCTGTCGTATGCATCTGTAAGCAGACGTCCCCAATCCCACGAAAGTGAAACCTCCAGACCGAACATCAGATAGGTCATAATAAGAGCAGAGGCAATCTGCGCAGCAGGCCAAAAAAGCTTATTGACATCCACACGTGATTTTTTCTGACTGTTTAAAAAATAAGCTATAAAAAAGGCAATCATAAGAACTGCAAAGGCTCCTGCCGCAAAACAATCTTTTATAACATTAGCAGCAGCAATCACCGATATAAAACAAAAAACACCTAAAAAAGCTGAATTAAATATCTGTTTTAAATATTTCACGGCTACTTTTCACCTTGCTTTCAAAAATACAAAAAGCCCCTTTATGGGGCCTCTTAGTTTGGTGGAGATAAGCGGGATCGAACCGCTGACCTCTTGAATGCCATTCAAGCGCTCTCCCAGCTGAGCTATACCCCCAAGAATTATCTTTTCTTTGCTGTTGCTACGATATATTACCACAAAGTTTTCCGTTTGTCAATAGGAAAAAGCAAAGGCAGACAATTTTTTCTGTCTGCCTTTTTCTGCATTTTTATTCAGTGTAGCTTCCTGCTTTTCCCAGAGCCTCGTCGATGTGGGCACAGAAGTTCTCTTCTCCCACCTTTTCATAGAAGCCCGACTTCTTCATCGCCTCGAGCGGTTGGGCGTTAGCGTGGGAAATAATCAGACGTACTCCCCTGTCACTGCACTTTTTATAAAGAGCCTCCAGCGAGTTCATAGCCGTGGCATCCACTGCGTTTACTGCCCTCATTCTTAAAACGAGACATTCCGTATAATCCTTGAGCGTTATATCTAAAATCTTGTCCGCCGCACCGAAGAAAAGCGGTCCGCTGATTTCGTAAACTCTTACCTTTTCGGGAACTTTTTTCAGGTCAAGACTCTCAGAATCTTCCGTGTATCTCCATGAGGTTACGGCAGTCTCTTCACTCATCCTTTTTATAAAGAGGAGAACAGCTAAAATCATACCGACCTCAATGGCAATAACCAAATCAAAGACCACCGTGAGAATGAAGGTAAGCACCATAACCGCCGTATCGCTTTTCGGAGCAGTCTTTACGGTGTGAACGAACTTTTTCCACTCGCTCATATTATAGGCCACCATAAAGAGAATGGCAGCGATGGTAGGCATGGGAATGAGACCTGCATAAGGCATAAGAAAGAGAAGCACCACCAGCAGCACCACTGCGTGCACCATACCTGCCACGGGCGTTCTACCTCCGTTTTTGGCATTGGCAGCCGTACGGGCTATAGCACCTGTGGCGGGAATGCCGCCGAAAAGGACAGAGGCAATGTTACCTGCACCCTGTGCCACCAGCTCCGCATTTGAATTATGCTTCGAGCCGACCATACTGTCTGCCACCACGCAGGAAAGCAGAGACTCGATGGCAGCGAGAACCGCTATCGTAAATGCATCGGGCAGAAGAGCCGAAATTTTCTCAAAGGACAGATCAACGGTGCCTATGGTAAGCTTCGGCAGTCCCGAGGGAATGGTGTAAAGCTCGCCGATGGTAAATACTCCCTCATCAAGACCGGGAATAAGCTTTACCATAAGAGCTCCCACTACCACTGCGATAAGTGACGGAGGTACTCTTTTTTCAAACTTAGGATAAATTATGAGTATGGCAAGACATACCGCACCCACCAGAAGCGCCTGCGGAGAAAAGGTAGCTATGGCATCGATGTTTGCTTCGATTTTCTCTATGGTTTCGATAGGTCTGACACCGCTATCATAGGTAAGACCGAGAAAATCCTTTATCTGTCCCACTAAAATCGTCACGGCAATACCCGAGGTAAAGCCTGTGGTGATGGTGTACGGAATGAATTTAATGAGTGAGCCTAATTTGAAAACACCCATAAGGATGAGGAAAATACCCGCCATTATCGTAGCGATAACCAGACCGTCCATCCCCTGTGTGGCCACTATGCCCGCTACCACAGTAGCAAAAGCTGCCGTAGGTCCTGCTATCTGGATACGGCTGCCGCCGAGAAAGGATACGGTAAAGCCCGCAAAAATGGCCGTGTATACACCGTTAGCCGGCTCCACACCTGAG
>SVPD01000049.1 GCA_015066045.1 Oscillospiraceae bacterium | reverse complement strand
CATTCTCTTAAGCTTGGCTTTATATTTGGGCGATTCGAGATATTTTTCGTATTCATAACAGATAATGGTTGCGGCGAAAAATCCTATAGCCAGAACGAAGGAAACAATCAGCAGAACCAAAGTCAGTGTTTTTTTGTTTTTCAGAGCCTGTGCTTCATCACTGAGCTTTTCTTCCTCTTCTGCCGAGCCGTCTATGGTAGAAGTGATAGCCGAAGCGAGCATATTCGTGAGTGAATCTGTGGCTTCTTCGTCGCCGCCTATGGCAGAAACTATGGTGGACAGGACGCCCGAGGTATCGGTCTTTTTCTCTGTCGCTTCGTCAAACTGTGCTGAGTAGCTGATGCAGAAGCAGGAGGAGACGATTCCCGAAATCAGTGTGAGGCATAGAAGGATTATGTATACCTTGGCTATTTTTTTGTTGAAAAATTTAATCATATTTTTGTACATCTCCTTGCGATGGGTTATATTTCAGCATTCATTATATCTTAAAAGCCACAACTATTCAAGTGCCTTTATAAAAAACTGACTTTATTTTTATAAAAAAAGAGCGACATACCGCCCTATGAGATAGTGGCTCAGATGTCGCTCGTTTTCTTATTCCTCTACAAATACGTCCTTACCGAGTCCGCACCAGGGGCATACCCAATCCTCGGGTACATCCTCCCATTTAGTGTTGGCGACCACGCCGTTATCGGTGTCGCCGAGCTCGGGATCGTAAACATAGCCGCAGGGGCAGATATATTTTTTCATAAGTATTACCTCCGTTAATATAATTATGCCTTATAAGGTCGGTTTTTAGTCATTATTTCAGAAATTGCATCGATTATTTTGTCGTGGCAGCCACCGCAGCCGGTGGAGCAGTGGGTTATTTCCTGCACTTCTTTAAAGGCTTTTTCTACATCCTCAAATTTAGTGAATTTATTCAGTGCATCCTCCACATCGAAAAAGGATACCTTTTTACAGCTGCATATCATGTAATCAAACATAATTCTTCCTCCTTTATGTAAAAAAAGCAGGGGATACGGCATCCGTATCCCCATCATGATTTAAACCGTTTGTTTTCTCCTCAATAGGGGGAGTGATTAACCGAAATATCTCTTAAGCAGACCTTCGAAAGCCTTGCCGTGTCTTGCTTCGTCTCTTGCCATTTCGTGAACGGTGTCGTGGATAGCGTCGAGACCGAGCTCCTTGGCCATTTTAGCAAGATCGAACTTGCCCTGAGTAGCACCGTTTTCGGCGGCAACTCTCATTTCGAGGTTTTTCTTTGTGCTGTCGGTTACTACTTCACCGAGAAGCTCTGCGAACTTAGCAGCGTGCTCTGCTTCTTCGTAGGCAGCCTTTTCCCAGTAAAGACCGATTTCGGGATAGCCCTCTCTGTGAGCTACTCTTGCCATAGCGAGATACATACCTACCTCGGAGCATTCGCCGTTGAAATTGTCACGCAGTCCCATAACGATTTCTTCGGGTACATTAGCTTCCTTGCCTACGCCGAGGATGTGCTCTGCCGCCCAGGTCATGCCTGCACCTGCTTCTCTTTCCTTCATTTTAGCCTTACAGATGGGGCATACATCGATTTTTTCGTCACTTTCGTAACCGCATACGGGGCAATAATACTTTTTCATTTTTCTTTCCTCCAAGATAATTATTTTTTGTTTGAGATTTTGCAATCGGGGCAGATGCCGTAGAACATCAATGAGTGAGATGTTACAGTACCGTCAAAGTCACGGGGGAGAGAGTTAAGGTTAACTCCCGTGTCGATATCCAGATCCACAACCTGTCTGCAGCCGAGGCAGGTCAGATGGTAGTGGCCGTGAGTGTGTCCGTCAAATCTGTCACTGTCACCGGTGGGGATTTTCAGGATAAGTCCTTCGGCTTCGAGCAGCTTCAGGTTCCTGTACACTGTGGCAAGACTGATAGAGGGGATTACCTCTTTCACTGAGAGGAAGACGTCCTCTGCAGTGGGATGATCGTACCGAGACTGTAAGTTTGCCAGCACCGCATCCCGTTGCTTACTGGATTTTAGTGTTGACATAAGGTCCGCTCCAATCGTTTGAATTTAATAACGATAATCATTATCATTATTGTGACTTTATAATAGCATAAGATTTCTGCCTTGTCAATAGGTTTTTGAAATTTTTTTAGGAAATTTTTTCAAAAACCTCTCAGTCACTTCGTGATAGCGCAATGCGCCTGTCCCCCTTTGTCACTTTGTGACATTTCTCTCGCACCGTGGGGGAATCTTCTCCTTTCAGGAGAGCCGGATTCAGCCTCCCTTGCAGTGCAGGGGAGGTGTCTTTGCCCTGCAAAGACGGAGGGGTTTCCAAAAACAGTATTATTTAATATAGTCTTTTTTTAACATTTTCTCTTGACAACCTGTTTTTATTGTGCTAAAATAATCACAATTTAAACCTTTAAAGCTTTAAAGAATTAAAGCGAAAACAAAACGGCAGAATTCATTCCCGTCGGAATGAATTTTTATAATAAAATGTAATCTTTTTATGTAAAATACCTTTGTTTTTGTTGACGGTTTTGATTATAAGGTGTATAATTTATCATTATGCGCTTTAGTGCGGTGAATTTCTAATCTATTAAAGACGGTGATAACTATGGTAAATGAAAAAATGTACGACCTCGGTGCGAAAAGCTCCGTTATCAGAGAAATATTTGAGTACGGTAAAAAGAGAAAGGCTGAAATCGGTGCTGAAAATGTCTACGATTACAGCTTAGGTAACCCCAGTGTTCCTGCTCCCGAAATCGTCAATGAGACTATCCGTGAGCTGACAGAGACTCTTCCCTCCACAGTGCTTCACGGCTACACCTCTGCAGTGGGCGATAACGATACCCGTCAGGCTATAGCCGACGACCTTAACGAGCGCTTCGGTACTTCCTTTTCCTTTAAAAACTTTTATATGACCGCAGGTGCCGCCGCCTCCCTTTCCATCTGCTTCAAGGCTATCACTGAAAAGGACGATGAAATCATTATCTTCGCTCCCTATTTCCCCGAATACAAGGTATTTATCGAGGCCTCAGGTGCGAAGCCCGTAGAGGTTAAGTGTAAGGCAGAGGACCTGCAGATTGACCTTGATGCCTTCGAAAGGGCCATTACTCCGAACACCAAGGCTGTAGTGGTGAACTCTCCCAATAATCCCTCAGGCGTGGTTATCAGCGAGGAGACCGTGGTAGAGCTTTGCCGTATTATGAACGAAAAGCAGAAGGAGTACGGCAGAGAGATTTTCCTTATCTCCGATGAGCCCTACAGAGAGCTCGTTTACGGCGACGTTAAGGTGCCTTATCTTACCAAATATTATGATAATACCCTCGTCTGCTATTCTTATTCCAAATCCCTTTCCCTTCCCGGCGACAGAATCGGCTATATCCTCGTTCCCGATGAGGTCTGCGACTTCGAACTGATTTATAAGTCAGTATGCGGTGCGGGCAGAGCCCTCGGTTATGTGTGTGCACCCTCGCTTATGCAGTTCCTTATCCGTAAATGTGTGGGCAAAACGAGTGATGTGTCTGTCTACAAAATGAACAGAGACATTCTTCTCGATGCTTTTTCCGAGTACGGCTTTAAAACCGCCAAGCCCGACGGAGCCTTTTATCTCTTTATGAAATCTCCCGAGGAAAGCGCAGAAGCATTCTGTGAGAAGGCGAAAAAATATGACCTTCTGCTGGTGCCCAGTGACTCCTTCGGCTTCCCGGGCTACGTGAGGCTTTCTTACTGCGTTTCCACCGAAATGATAAAGGCTTCGCTTCCCTCGTTCAGAAGGCTTGCTGAAGAATACGGTCTTGTTTAAAGGAGATTTTTATGGATAAGCTTAATAAAGCCAGAGAAATAATCGGCGAAGCTGACAGAGAAATAGCGGCACTTTTCGAAAAGAGAATGGCTGCGGTCAGAGAGGTTGCCGAATATAAAAAAGAGAGAGGTCTTCCTGTTTTCGACGGTGCGAGAGAAGATTTCCTTATAAAAAAGAATCTCGAATATATCGAGGATGAAAGCATAGGGGATTTCTATGTTTCCTTTATAAAAAGCACTATGGACATTTCCAAAAGGTATCAGCACCGCATATTAGAGGGTGCTAATGTGGCATATAGCGGTGTGGAGGGTGCCTTCGCTCACATAGCCGCAGGCAGAATCTTTCCCGACGGAAAGAGAATATCCTATCCCGACTTCAAGTCTGCTTATGAGGCGGTAGAAAAGGGTGAATGTGACTGTGCAGTTCTTCCCATCGAAAATAGCAGAGCAGGGGAGGTAGGTCAGGTTATTGACCTTATTTTCTCGGGTACTCTTTATGTGAACGGTCTTTACAGTCTCGATATCCGGCATAACCTTATCGGTCTGGCCGATGCCTCGGAAAAGGATATAGTAAAGGTTATCAGTCATCAGCAGGCACTCGACCAGTGTGCTTCCTATATCAGAAATCAGGGCTATAAGGCCGAAGGGTGCGAAAACACCGCCAGAGCGGCTAAGCTGGTGGCGGATATGGGCGACAAATCTCTGGCAGCCATAGCCAGCAGAGAGACTGCCGACCTTTACGGTCTTAAGGTAATCAGAGAAAACATAAACGAAGCAAACGATAATACCACACGCTTCGTGGTGCTTTCACGTACACTCTGCACCGAAAAAAGAGACCATTCCATCATCGTTTTCACTGTACCCGATGAGGCGGGTGCTCTGGCCCACGCCATTAATGTAATCGGTCACCACGGCTATTCCATGCGCTCCATAAAAAGCCGTGCCATGAAGGACCTTATCTGGACCTATTATTTCTATGTGGAAATAGAGGGTGATCTGCAGTCGAGACGGGGCAGATATATGCTTGATGAGCTTTCTGACTGCTGCGACCGACTGAAAATGATAGGTACCTATAAAGATAATTCAAAGATTTGAGTGATAGCTAATGATAATACCTATTGATTTAGGTGAGAAATCCTATGAAATAATCCTCGAAAGGGGAGCGGCAAAAAAAGCAGGCAGACTTCTGGGTATCGATGAAAGCAGAAAAGTGCTTATCGTAACTGATTCGGGAGTGCCCCGTGAGCATCTGGATGCGGTAGCCTGTTCCTTTAAAAGAAAAAGCATCTTTGTTTTTCCCGAGGGAGAGCAGAGTAAAAATTTCGACACCTACCGTGAAATCTGCGAGACTCTTATGAAGCTGTCCTTTACACGGAAGGATGCGGTGGTAGCCGTAGGCGGAGGCGTTACGGGCGATATGGCGGGCTTCGCTGCCGCTACATATATGAGAGGAATAGATTTTTATAATATACCCACCACTCTTCTTTCACAGGTGGACTCCTCTATCGGCGGTAAAACTGCCATCGACCTTGGCAGAATAAAAAATATCATCGGTGCCTTTCATCAGCCTAAAAGGGTTATCATAGATCCCGATGTGCTTACCACTTTACCCGAAAGACATCTCAGAAACGGTTTAGCCGAGGCTCTAAAAGCCGGTATCATAATGGATAAGGAGCTTTTTGAGATTTTCGAAAGAGGAGAAGCCGAAGAAAAAATAGATGAGGTTATCGAGCGTTCACTGAGAGTGAAAAAAAGAGTGGTCGAGGAGGACGAAAAAGAGACCGGACTTCGTAAGGTGCTTAATTTCGGTCACACCGTAGGCCACGGCATCGAGGCTTCTGTACCCTTCGGTGAGCTTTATCACGGAGAATGTGTGGCTTTGGGTATGATACCTATGTGCGGTGAGGCTATAAGAGGCAGAGTGGTTTCCGCTTTGGAAAAAACAGGTCTTCCCGTGTCATATCCCTTCGACAGAGAAAAGGTCAGACAGGCCGTTTGTCACGACAAAAAGAGCGTAGAGCAGGGCGTTACGGCAGTTTTCTCTGATGAGATAGGCAGCTTCGTGTTTAAGGATACCACCATAGATGAGCTTATGAAACTGATATAAAAGGGGAAATGAAAATGAAAAATACTTTTGGTAATTCCCTTTCTGTTACTCTTTTCGGCGAAAGCCACGGTGAGGCTATCGGATGCGTAATCGACGGCATTTCACCGGGAACAGAGATAGACGAGGCCTTTATCTCCTCTCAGATGGAAAAAAGAAAGGGCATAAACGCTCTTTCCACAGGTAGAAGAGAAAAGGATCAGGTAAAAATTCTGAGCGGTGTTTTCGCAGGCAAGGCTACAGGCACACCCATCTGTCTTGTGATAGAAAATGCCGACACCAAAAGCAAGGACTATTCGAAAACCAAAGACCTTGCCAGACCGTCTCACGCTGATTACACCGCCGAAATAAAGTATGGCGGCTTTCAGGATTACAGAGGCGGCGGTCACTTTTCGGGCAGAATTACCGCTCCTTTGGTAGCCGCAGGTGCTATAGCAATGAAGGCACTGGAAAAAAAGGGGATTAAAATAGCTACTCATATTTCTCTCTGCGGTGACATAGCAGACAGAGATTTCGGAAATTACGAAGAGGACTTCGCTTTACTTGAAGAGCTTGAAATGCCTGTTCTGTGTGAAAAGAAAAGAGAGGAAATGGCTTCTCTTATCGAAAGCTGCAAAAGGGACGGAGACAGTATCGGCGGCGTTCTGGACACGGCGGTTATCGGTTTGCCTGCAGGTGTGGGTGAGCCTTGGTTCGATACGGTGGAGAGTATGCTTTCACACGCACTCTTTTCCGTTCCGGCAGTCAAGGGCGTGGAGTTCGGTGCCGGCTTTTCCTTCGGCAGCATGAGGGGCAGTCAGGCCAATGATGCCTTTTACTGTGACGGCGACACCGTAAAGACTAAAACTAACAATAACGGCGGTATAAACGGAGGCATCACAAACGGTATGCCCGTAACCTTCCGCTGCGCAGTGAAGCCTACACCCTCTGTTTATAAAAAGCAGGAAACGGTTAATATGAAGCGGATGACAGATGAGACTCTGCTTATCGAGGGCAGACACGATCCGGCTATTATTCACAGAGCGAGAGTGGTTATTGACAGTGTTACGGCACTAACTCTCTGCGATCTGCTGCTTACACGCTTCGGAACAGATTACTTAAGGTGATTTATTTGCCTCGAAAAGAAGTGATATAAATGAAATACGGACTTATCGGTGAAAAATTAGGCCATAGCTTTTCTAAGCCCATTCACGAAAGCATAGCCGATTACACCTATGAAATAAAAGAAATACCCCGTGATGGGCTGGATCTCTTTATGCGGGAAAGGGCTTTTTCGGGAATAAATGTTACTATTCCGTATAAGCAGAGTGTTATGCCTTATCTTGATTTTATCGATGAGGCTGCACAGAAAATCGGTGCAGTAAACACAGTCGTAAACCGTGACGGTAAGCTTTACGGCTATAATACGGATTTCGGCGGAATGAAAATGCTTATAGAAAAGCAGGGCTTTTGCTATGAAGGTAAAAAAATAGCTGTCCTCGGCTCGGGCGGTACGGCGAAAACTGCACGGGCAGTGGCTGAAGCTTTAGGTGCGGCAGAGATCGTCACCGTCAGCCGAAAGGGAAAGGTAAACTATGAAAATCTCCTTTCTATTCACGGGGACTGTGATTACATCATAAATACCACTCCCTGCGGAATGTATCCTGATACGGACGGAAGTGCCGTGGACGTGTTGCTTTTCGGTGCGCTCAGCGGTGTGACGGACGTGGTGTATAACCCTCTGAGAACCAAGCTTTGTCTTGACTGCGAAAGACAGGGGATAAGGTGTGAGTGCGGTCTTTATATGCTCGTGGCACAGGCGGTTTTAGCTTCACAGATTTTCAGCGGTGAGAGCTTTGACGTAAAAAAGACCGCCGATGAGATTTACCTCAGAATATTGAATGAAAAAAGAAATGTCGTGCTTATCGGTATGCCGGGAAGCGGAAAAACTACTGTAGGCAAGGCTTTGGCCGAAAGACTCGGAAAGACCTTTACCGACACGGATGACCTCATTACACAGGAGTACGGCCCTATCAGTAATATATTCGAAGAAAAGGGAGAGGCTTTTTTCAGAGATATAGAGTCAGTGGCGGTAAAAAATGTCGCTCTGCGTAACGGCTTGGTTATAGCTACGGGCGGCGGAGCCGTACTGAGAAAAGAGAATGTGGAGTATCTGAAGCATAACGGTGTGCTTTTCTTTCTCGACAGACCGCTAAAGGACATAATCCCTACTGAGGACAGACCTCTTTCGAGAGACCTTGATGCACTGAAAAAGCGCTATGAGGAAAGATACCGCATTTACCTTTCCTCCTGTGACGAAAAAACAGAGATTGACGGCAAGATAGAAAACGCCGTCAGCAGAATAACGGAGAAGCTGAAATGAAAATTCTGGTTATAAACGGTCCTAATCTTAATATGCTCGGTATCAGAGAGCCTGACCATTACGGCAGAGAGACCTATGAGGACTTAGTGAATAAAATTAAAAATTACTGCGGGGAAAGAAATATTTCCTGCGACTTTTATCAGTCAAACCACGAGGGTTGTCTGGTAGATAAAATACAGGAGGCCTACGGGGCTTTTGACGGAATAATAATAAATCCCGGAGCTTATACCCATACCAGCATAGCACTTCTGGATGCGGTGAAGGCCGTCGGCATTCCTACCGTAGAGGTGCATATCTCCAAGGTGGAGGAAAGAGAGGATTTCAGGCAGATAAGCTATATCCGTTTCGCCTGTGTCAGGACTGTAACGGGGCTCGGAACTGACGGCTATCTCAAGGCCGTGGATTTCCTTACGCAATACCTTGAAAAGTAAGTGATAAAATGAAAGTTAAAATAGAAAAAAGCCTTCTCAGCGGTGAAATAACCGCACCGCCGTCAAAGAGCATGGCACATCGTCTGCTCATCTGTGCGGGGCTGGCAGAGGGCGAAAGTCTTATAGATAATATAGCCTTTTCTGAGGATATTCTTGCCACACTGGACTGCCTTTCCGAAATGGGAGCAGAGGTGGAAAAGAGCGACGGTGCCGTGAAAATCAGAGGCATATCACCCTTCAGTGTAAATGAAAGCAAGACCTTTCCTGCACGTGAAAGCGGAAGCACCCTTCGTTTCTTTATTCCTCTGGCACTTTTGTCAGAGCGCGGGCATACCTTTACGGGCTACGGCAGACTTATGGAAAGACCGATGGAGGTCTATGAAGGTCTGTGCGAGGAAAGAGGCCTTGTCTTTAAAAGAGACGACGGGAAAATATCTGTCCGAGGCAGACTCACCTCTGGCGAATATACTCTCAGAGGCGATGTGAGCAGTCAGTTTATCAGCGGTCTGCTTTTCGCTTTGCCCCTTTGTGAGGGTGACAGTCGCATCCGTCTTACGGGTAAGGCGGAAAGCCGAAGCTATATAGATATGACGCTTTCCGCTATGAGTGATTTCGGCGTTAAGGCTGAGTGGGAAAACGAAAGCGCTCTTTACATAAAGGGCTCACAGAAATATCTGAGCAGTAATCTGACCGCAGAGGGCGACTACTCGAACGCTGCCTTTCCCGATGCCTTTAACTGCCTCGGCTCTGCAGTAAGGGTAAAAGGTCTGCGTGAGCCTTCTCTGCAGGGAGACAGAGTATACAGAAAATATTTCGCTCTGCTTAATGAGGGTACACCCGTTTTGGATGTGAGTGACTGTCCCGATCTGGCTCCCATACTTATGACTCTTGCCTGCGCTCTGAACGGAGCGGTGCTGACAGGCACGGCAAGGCTCAGAATAAAGGAAAGTGACAGAGGCACCGTAATGAAAGAGGAGCTTTCCAAATTCGGTGCCGATATAGAAGTAAAGGAAAACGAAATAATAATAAAAAAATCTCCCCTTCATAAAAGTGAGGTAACGCTTTGCGGACATAACGACCACAGAGTGGTTATGTCTCTCGCCGTACTGTCGTCTCTTTTCGGCGGTGAAATCGAAGGAGCCGAAGCGGTAAGGAAAAGCTATCCCGATTTTTTCCTGAGGCTTTCGGAGATTGGTCTGGAGGCTGAAATATATGACAATCAATAAGAATACACGCTTTCTCATAATCGGTCTCGGTCTTCTGGGCGGCTCTTATGCCGGAGGACTTACGGGCAAGGGCTACTACGTAGAGGCTATAACCAAAGAGGAAAAGGATGCGGAATATGCTCTCGAGCATAAGCTGGTGCAGAAGGCAGCCACGACGATAGACGAGACAATGATAAAAAGTGCCGATGTGATAATCTTCACTCTTTATCCGGGAACCTTCGTTCAGTGGATAGAGGAAAACGGTAGGCTTATAAAGCCGGGCACCATTGTCACCGATGTTACGGGCGTAAAGGGCTGCATCGTAGAAAAAATACAGAAGCTTCTTCCACCTATGGTCGAATTTATTTCGGCTCATCCTATGGCAGGCAAGGAGAGCTCGGGCATTACAAACAGTGACGAGCGTATCTTTTACGGTATGAACTATCTGGTGGTGCCCACGGACAGAAACACCGATGAGGGCATAGAGGCCTGTAAAAGAATAGGCGAGATTTTAGGCTTCGGAAAAATTTCGGAAATCTCTCCCGAAACTCACGATAAAATGATAGGCTTCGTATCTCAGCTTACTCACTGCATCGCCGTAGCACTTATGAATTGCTACGAGCATGCCAGTCTTGAACGCTATACTGCCGATTCCTTCAGAGATTTAACCCGCATCGCTAAAATCAACGAAAAAATGTGGAGTGAGCTTTTTCTTGATAATAAAGAGGCTCTTTTAGAGGAAATGGAGCTTTTCCAGAGTCAGCTGGAAAAAATGCACACTTATCTGAAAAATGAAGACCGTCAGGGCCTTATGGATATGATGATAACATCCACTGAACGCAGAAGGCTTTTTGACAAATAAACGGAGGTAAAAGAAATGAATATGAACTTTGTATGTAAACTGCCCATTCCTAAGCTTATTAAGGAAGAATATCCCATAACCCCTGAGGCTGCACAGATAAAAAAGCAGAAGGACGAGGAAATCCGTGCTATTTTCGAGGGTAAGGAAAGAAAGCTGATTTTAGTAATCGGCCCCTGCTCTGCAGATAATGAAGACAGTGTGATGGATTATATTTCCCGTCTGGTTCCCGTGCAGGAAAAGGTAAAGGATAAAATACTTATCATTCCCCGTATTTACACCAATAAGCCCCGTACCACGGGTGACGGCTATAAGGGTATGCTTCATCAGCCCGATCCCAACGCTGCCGCAGACCTTATCAAAGGTATCGTAGCTATCAGAAAGCTACATATGAGAGCTATCAATGAAACAGGCTTCGTCTGTGCTGACGAGATGCTTTATCCCGAAAATTACCGCTATCTTTCTGATCTTTTAGGCTATGTAGCCGTCGGAGCCAGAAGCACTGAAAATCAGCAGCACAGACTTACCGCCAGCGGAATTGACGTACCTGTAGGTATGAAAAATCCCACGGGCGGTGACCTTTCGGTTATGATGAATTCCATCACTGCCGCTCAGCACAAGCATGATTTCATCTACCGCGGCTGGGAGGTAAGAAGTGAGGGTAACGACCTTTCACACGCCATTCTCCGAGGCTATGTGAACGACAGGGGACAGTCCTTCCCGAATTATCATTATGAAGACCTTCTTTTGCTCTCCGAGCTTTATGCTCAGCGCCCCGAACTTAAAAATCCTGCAGTTATCGTTGACACAAATCATGCCAATTCAGGTAAAAAATATCTCGAGCAGCCCCGCATCGCAAAGGAAATACTTCATTCCTGCCGTCATAATGCCGAAATTGATAAGCTCGTAAAGGGACTTATGATCGAAAGCTACATCGAGGACGGTACCCAGAAAATCGGAGAGGGTACTTACGGCAAGAGTATTACCGATCCCTGCATCGGCTGGGAAAAGACCGAAAGACTTATTTACGAGCTGGCGGATGTTTATTAAAAAGAATTAAGGCTTTTACATCATAAATGGTGCAGAAGCCTTATTTTATACAAAAAATCAAAAAATGTTTAATATTTTCTTTAAATATTATTGACATACTTCCCAACTTGTTATAGTATTATAGCAGCGTGAAAATCTGTGAAAGGAAGGATATATTTTATGGATCTGATGTATATAATATTTATGTGGCTAAAAAAAATCATCAGCCGCTTGGGACTTATCGCTTCCTTTATCGGAGGCAGCTTCCTTCCGGGGGATGAGCTTGATGATGACCTCGATAGTGATGAAAACGAAAGCGGCGTTAAGCACTAAAAAAAATAAAAAAATTGAAATTTTTTTCGTAAATACCATTGACAAACGGGTTCTTTTCTGTTATAGTATACAGGCGTTGTGAGAAATGACTTGCAGCGAATGATGGGAGCATAGCTCAGCTGGGAGAGCATCTGCCTTACAAGCAGAGGGTCACAGGTTCGAGCCCTGTTGTTCCCACCAATGGCCCGGTAGTTCAGTTGGTTAGAACGCTAGCCTGTCA
>SVPD01000048.1 GCA_015066045.1 Oscillospiraceae bacterium | reverse complement strand
TTTTTTGCGGAGCGGATTTTTGGCAAGACAAGGCACAAAACGCAGTAAATCCTATCGGATTTACGAGTATTTTAACGAAGTGTTGGCGGAAATCCGCCCGTAAAAAACGGGGTTCGGATTATGCTCGCCACCCTAAGCAGGTGAAATTATGATAAAAAAAAGAGAATGTAAAAAGGTAAAGGTAGGTAACATCTTTATCGGCGGTGACAGTAAAATTACCGTTCAGTCTATGCTGAATATTCCCGCTCACGATGTGCAGGGTAACGTACTTCAGGCGAAACGCCTCGAGCAGGCAGGCTGCGAAATCATAAGAGTAGCCGTGCCCGACACGGAAAGCGTAAAAACAGTGGCAGCGCTGAAGGAAAACGTCAGTGTGCCTGTGGTTGCGGATATTCATTTTGACTATCGGCTTGCTCTTGCCAGTCTTGATGCAGGTGTAGATAAAATACGAATCAATCCCGGCAATATCGGTGCTGACGAAAATGTGAAGGCAGTGGCAGAGAAATGCCGTCTCCACGGTGTACCCATCCGGATAGGTGTAAATTCGGGCTCCGTGGAAAAGGAAATTCTCGCCCGCTTCGGCGGTCCCACTCCCGAGGCTATGGCACAGAGTGCTATGTATCACGTGAAATTACTGGAAAAATATGACTTTGATGACATCGTTATTTCCATTAAGTCGTCAAACGTTTCAAATATGATAAGTGCCTATGAAAGAGTGGCAGAGCTTTGTTCCTATCCTCTTCATCTCGGTGTTACCGAGTCGGGCACGGCGAGAATGGGGCTTATCAAATCAAGTGTGGGCATCGGCTCTCTGCTGACGAGAGGCATCGGTGACACCATCCGTGTTTCTCTCACGGACGATCCCGTAAACGAGGTCTATGCCGGCTTCGACATTCTGAAGGCCATCGGTCTGGACAAAAGCACACCCACTCTCGTTTCCTGTCCCACCTGCGGAAGAACGAAGATAGACCTTATTTCTCTGGCCAATAGGGTAGAGGAGAGACTGCGCACCGTTAAAAAGAACATCACTGTGGCGGTTATGGGCTGCGTGGTAAACGGTCCCGGTGAGGCAAGAGAGGCTGACATCGGCATCGCAGGCGGTGACGGCTGCGCCATTATTTTCAGAAAAGGCGAAATTTTAAGAAAAGTCAGCGAAGAAAATATACTGGACGAATTGATGAAGGAAATAGAACTTTTATAAATTAGGAAGATATAAATGAACAGCGTATTTGAAGAACTGTTCGGGCCCTTTAACTCACAGACTCTGAGTGAAAGGCTCGCAGGAAGTAAAATAGAAAATGTGGCTATTTCGATGGAGGAAAAGCAGGTGGAAATCAAAGCCTTTTTTCCTTCTTTGGTCACAGATAAGATTTTAGAGGAAGCTCAGTCGGAACTGAAAAGCCGACTGGGTGTTTCTGCCGTTATAATCAAACCCCGTATGCCGGCCGAATGCTTCTCTGAGGGCTATTTTGCCACCCTCATCAGAGAAACCAATGCCGCTCTGGCTGCTACCAACGGCTTTTTCGAGGACAGTAAGGGGCATTTCGACGGTAATATTCTTTCCGTGGAGCTTTCTCACGGCGGTGCCTCCATTCTCGAAAGCGTGGGAGCAGGGGAGTACATCTCACGGCTCATCGGTGAACGCTTCGGCAGAAAGGTAGAGGTTCAGTTCACGGGGCAAAGAGAGCTCGTTATAAGCGACGAGGAAATAGCCTCCTTCCATAAAAAGGCTGAGGAGGAAAATCTCCGTGCCAAGGGTATAGATCCCGCCGAATATATGGCACCCAAGCCGAAGGAGCATAAGATAGTCGAGGGTATTCCTCTTTATCTCGAAACGGCCAAGCCCATTTACGGAAATAAAATCACGAAAAATCCCAGACCTCTCAATGAAATTTCTGTCGAGGACGGCTCCTGTGTGGTATGGGGCGACGTTTTCGGCTTTGACAGCAGAGAGACCAGAGACGGCAGAAGCTACATAATAACCTTTAACATTACCGATAATACCTACGCCTACACCTGTAAGGTTTTCGAACGTAAGGAAAACTGCGATGCCATTATGGCCAAGGTAAAGGACGGCGTTACCGTTATGATAAGAGGCGACCTTGCCTTCGATAAGTTTTCGGGTGAAAATGTAATCTCCCCCCGTGCCATCTGCCTTGTGGAAAAAATACAGAAAACAGACGATGCCGAAGAAAAGAGAGTAGAGCTTCACCTTCATACCAAAATGTCTATGATGGACGGTATGACCGATGCATCCGTTTTGGTAAAAAGAGCCATCGCATGGGGACATAAGGCCATAGCCATCACTGACCACGGTGTAGTGCAGGCCTATCCCGAAGCCGTTTCTGCCGCAGGCGGTAAAATTAAAATCATCTACGGTATGGAAGGCTACTTTATGGACGATACGGACATAAGCTTCGAGGACTGGAAAAAGGGTAAAAACAAATATTTCCACCAGATTATTCTGGCAAGAAATCTGACAGGCCTTAAAAATCTTTATAAGCTTATTACCAAATCGAACCTCGAATATTTTTATCGCAGACCTATTATTCCTAAAAGTGAGCTCATAAAGCACAGAGAAGGTCTCATCATAGGCTCAGCCTGTGAGGCAGGTGAGCTTTACCGTGCCATCGTCGAGGGTAAAAGCGACGAAGAAATACTGAAAATCGCTTCCTTCTACGATTATCTGGAAATTCAGCCCTGCGGTAATAACGAATATATGATAAGAAGTGAGCGCTTCCCCCACGTAAACTCTGTCGAGGACATCAGAAGCTTTAACCGTAAGGTAATTCACGTGGCTGATGCCGTGGGTAAGCCCGTAGTGGCCACCTGTGACGTACATTTCATCGATCCCGAGGATGCACGCTACAGAGCTATCCTTATGGCAGGGCAGGGCTTTACCGATGCCGATCAGCAGGCACCTCTTTATTTCAGAAATACAGAGGAAATGCTCGCTGAGTTTGACTATCTCGGTGAAGATACCGCCAAAGAAATAGTTATCACTAATCCGAATATGATAGCGGATATGATAGAAAAAATCATTCCCATTCCCAGCGGCAACTATCCTCCCTCACTGGAGGGTGCTGACGATGAGCTTACCCGTCTCTGCTGGGATAAGGCGAAAAGCCTTTTCGGTGATCCCGTTCCCGAATATGTAGCAAAAAGATTGGAAAAGGAGCTCACATCTATCATCAAGCACGGCTTCGGTGTTCTTTATATGATAGCCCAGAAGCTCGTTAAAAACTCTGAGGAGCACGGCTATCACGTAGGCTCACGAGGCTCTGTAGGCTCCTCCTATGTAGCCAATGCGTCGGGTATATCCGAGGTTAATCCTCTGGCACCCCATTATCGCTGTCCGAACTGTAAATGGTCGGAGTTTTTCCTGAAGGGTGAGGTAGGCTCAGGCTATGACCTGCCCAAAAAGAACTGCCCCGAATGCGGCACTGACCTTATCCGTGACGGTCACGACATCCCCTTTGAAACCTTCCTCGGCTTCAAGGGTGACAAGAGCCCCGATATCGACCTTAACTTCTCCGGTGAATATCAGTCGAGGGCCCACCGTTACACTGAAACGCTTTTCGGTGACGGCCACGTTTTCAAAGCGGGAACCATCGCTTCGGTGGCTGACAAGACCGCATACGGCTATGTTAAGAAATATTTACAGGAAAGAGATATAGTAGTCTCCCGTGCCGAGGAGGACCGTCTTACACGTGGCTGCACCGGTGTAAAGAGAACCACAGGTCAGCATCCCGGCGGTATGGTTGTTGTGCCCGATTGCTTTGATGCGGCGGATTTTACTCCCATTCAGCATCCTGCCGATGACTCAAAGAGTGACACCAGAACCACCCATTTTGACTTCCACGCACTTCACGATACTATTCTTAAGCTTGATAACCTCGGCCATGATGTTCCCTCTCTTTATAAGCATCTCGAGGACCTTACGGGTATTCCCGTAATGGAAACGGATATCTGTGATCCGAAGGTGTATGAGCTTATTCTTTCACCTGAGCCATTAGGCGTTACGGCTGAGGATATCGACTGTCCCACGGGAACACTCTCTATCCCCGAAATGGGTACACCCTTCGTTATTCAGATGCTTCTGGATGCGAGACCGCAGAATTTCTCTGAGCTTCTGCAGATTTCGGGACTTTCCCACGGCACGGGCGTGTGGCTCGGTAATGCGCAGGACCTTATCAAGGAAGGAACCTGCACTATCGCAAATGTTATCGGTACCCGAGATAATATTATGGTTTATCTTATGCATAAGGGTGTCGAGCCCAGTATGGCCTTTAAGATTATGGAAATCGTACGTAAGGGTAAGGCTACGAAGCTGCTCACCGACGAGCATAAGCAGGCTATGAAGGATAACGGAGTAGAGCAGTGGTACATCGACTCCTGTATGAAAATCCAGTATATGTTCCCGAAGGCTCACGCAGCCGCTTATGTAAGTGCGGCACTGCGTCTCGGCTGGTATAAAATATATTATCCTCTCGAATATTATGCAGCATTTATGACTGTACGAGGCGGAGATATAGAGGCTGTCACCGTTCTTAAGGGCAGAGATGCCGTCAGAAGACGAATGGCCGAAATCAAACAGAAGGGTAAGGATGCTCAGCCGAAGGAAATAAATATGTATCCTTCTCTTCAGGTGGTCAATGAGATGATGGCACGTGGAATAGAGTTTTTGCCCATCGACATTTATAAGTCCGATGCCAATGTCTATAAAATCGAGGACGGTAAAATCCGTATGCCCTTCGGTGCACTGGCGGGTGTAGGCGAAAACGCCGCCATAGCTTTAGCTAAGGCAAGAGAGGGCGTAACGGAGTTCGTTTCTATCGACGATTTCGCCCAGAAGGCTTCGGCCGGCTCATCCATAATAGAAACTCTCCGTCAGGTAGGTGCCTTCGGTAATCTGCCCGAAACGAGACAGATGAGTCTGTTTGATATGTAATAATCGGTATGAAAGGAAGAAAGGATTATGAGTAAAATTTTTGCACACAGAGGCTTCAGCGGTAAATACCCCGAAAACACTATGCTCGCCTTTGAAAAGGCAGTGGAAATCGGTGTGGACGGTATTGAGCTTGACGTACATCTCACTAAGGATAATGAGCTCGTTATCATTCACGACGAGGACATAAAGCGTACCTGTGACGGTGAAGGTCTCGTAAAGGATATGACGCTTGAGCAGCTGAGAGCATTCGACGCTTCCGCTACCTTCAGAGGTGTTTACGGCTTCTGCGGTATCCCTACTCTCAGAGAATATTTTGAGCTGGTAAAGGATACGGAAATTATCACAAACATCGAGCTTAAAACAGGTGTTTACGAATATCCTACCATCGAAAAAAGAACAGTAGAGCTTATCAGAGAGTTCGGGCTTGAGGACAGAATAATCTTTTCCTCCTTTAATCATTTCACCGTAAAGCGCTGCGAGGAAATCGCTCCTGAAATAAAAAGAGGCTTTCTTACCGGTGACTGGCTGGTGGATTTCGGTAAATACACCGCCGAAAGAAATGTTCAGTGCTGCCATCCCTGGCATATAACCTTAAGTCAGGAGGTAGTTGACGAAATGCATGCCGCAGGCAGAGAAATCAATACCTGGACGGTTAACGAATATGAGGATATCGAAAGACTTGCCGCTATGGGTGTGGATTCTCTTATCGGTAATTTCCCCGACAGGATGATAGAAAAGCTCAGATAAAGCATCTTCTGTTGGTATTAAAAGCAGAAAACCATTGTAACAGCTGAAATTTCTCGGCTTTTACAATGGTTTTTTATTATATTCACTTTAAAACTTCGGGCTTAAATCAGTTTATACTCTAATCTCGTATAATCTCCTGTCTTATATTCACCGCTGATAAATTTTCTGGCTCTGAAAATCACTCTATCCTCATAAACCTCACAGAAATAGCCTACGCCGCAGTCGGTAATACCGAAATTGTTTTCCTTTCTGTAGCCGGGGATGCTGACAGAATGAACGTTGTTTTCCTCGTTGATAACCTCTGCTATCTTTTCGAAAATGCCGCCGTGAAGGTGACCGTTGATGAAAAATACATTCTTATATTTTTCCATAACTGCTCTGACCTCGTCGTTCTGCTCACCCATATCACCCGTTTTCCATACCTCGGGAAGACCGTGGGTTTCGGCGAAGGGCTGATGGCACATTACGAAAACAGGCTTGCCGTCCTTTGTGCCACGGGCGAGCTCTTTGTCGAGAAAGGCTATCTGCTCGGGTGAGATGTGTGCTTTTTCGAGTATTCTCTTTTCCGTGCAAAGTACGATGAAGGTGTAGCCCTTTATGTCGCAGGAGTAGTAAACCTTTCCGCTTTCGTCGCCAAGATAATCCTTGATCTTTTTTATGAGAATTTTCGTGTTCTGCTTAAAGAAAAAGCGGGCGTCGTGGTTCCCCATAGTGACTAAAAGCTTATCTACGGCATTCTGACTGTCGAGCACACGGAAAAATCTCTCATATTCATTGGTCGTTCCGTAGTCTGCGATGTCACCCGCCATAAGAAAGGCATCAAATTTTTCCTTGGAGTTTGCGATGTCCTCGAAGGCATTGGCGAGATTTTTTTCTGCGCTCTCTCTGTTCGGTAAATGGGTGTCGGCGATGATAGCCATGGAAAGCTTCACGTTTTCGCTGTCCTCGAAGGTGATGGGCTCGTCCTTCGAAACAGTGTAAATCACGTCATATTTAGGGTTCATAGCCTTGAACTGCTTTACGTATTTGTCTATAAAAAGCTTAGCTGACATTTCTTTTCTCCCTTCAGAAATTTTTATCCTTTTGATTATAGCAGAAACGAAAGCTATTTTCAAGTGCTTTCAGGTATCAGCAGCTCTTTGCCTTCTAAATCATAGTCGTGCATATCCGCTTTTTTGATTTTGAAGCTGCCGCACCTGTTATAATAAAAGATACCCTTATCCGTATTGCAGCAGGAGGAATAGCGTGTGAAGTGCGGCTTACCGTTTTTCACTACGCAGCCCTCGGGCACACTCACCAGACTCAGTATGCGGAAAAACTGACCGACGCTTTCATCCTCGCTCTCTTTCGGCGAAGATTTTTCTTTTAGGTATGCCGCCCGAAGAAATCTTGTCTCAGAGGAAAAGTCTCCGGGCAGAGGAGCCTTAAAAAGATTAAATTTCTCCGCATTTATCTGATGGTAGTCAAAGGGCGGATTATTGCTGAGCACGCCCCACGGGTTTTCGTGTATCTTCAGTCCGTCTGACATACTTTCGACCGTCAGCGAGCCGCTTTTGTCGGCTATTATCCAGTGGAGAGGGGATAGGGGTACGCTTTCGCTGAAGGGTATATTGACTATATTAAGCTCCTTTACGGCTTCTTTTACCTCGGACAGGGTGGCGCATTTACCTAAAAGCCACGGTATCAGCTCGTACGGGGCGAGATTAAGCCTTCCCTTTTCCACCTTACAGTAAAAGGCATTATCGGGAAAGTTGAGACCTGCCATACTGAGTCCCTTTTCGTTGGTGGCCTCGAAAAAAAGGGGACAGCCCTCAGCCACCACCGCCATCCCTATCATGGCATAGTGCTCGCAAAGGTCGGGCATACACTTCATCGGAAAAGTGAATTTACGGGGCATAACCGTCACCCTTTCGCCGTAATCACGGTCAAGGTCAAGATTTCTTCCGAAATAGAAATCACCGCTCTGATAAGTTATCGCAGTACACATAAAAATTACCTCCTTGGGCGGCACTTCATAAGGCTTAAATTCCTTATGAAGTGTCGCCCTTATCCTGTTTATTTTACCCTTTGTTTTTCAAAAGTTTCAGTTCGGTTAAATAAATTTAAAAATAATTAAAAGTAAACCTAAAATTACTTTTTCTGTTGCTTTATATGAATTTATATAGTATACTGTTCATAATAGCGGAGATGTACGCTCTTTTTTGTCGTGCCCGTGGGGCGCAGAGGAGAAAAAATCAGCACGAAAATTTCAAAGAGGGTACCCTCTTTGTTGTATGTTTACACATACAACAATCAATCATTAAAAGAGGAGAAAGAAGATGTTTGAAGGAAGCAAATACGCATACTACGGTATGTACTTGGTAGGCTTTGCGATCATGATGCTCGTTAATCTTAAAACCTATAAAAAATATGAGCTTACGAAAAAAACGGCAGTTATATTTACTTTGATAACCTATGCGGCAGGTGTGTACGGTGCATCTGTTATGGGAAATATGTATAGCTCAATCATAGCTAAGTATGGCGGAACAAATTCCAGTGTTGCCATTTTCGGAGCTGTAGTGTTCACACCGATTATTATGACGGTGGTTTCCTTGCTCGCAAACAGGCCCTGGCGAAAGATTATGGACCTGCTCGCACCGGGAATATTCATCATTCTCACCTGTGCGAAATTCGGCTGTTTTATGGCGGGCTGCTGCGTCGGCAGAGAATGCAGCTTCGGCATATATAATCCGCAGTATGAAGCTACCCTTTTTCCCTCTCAGCTTTTTGAAAGCATAACTATGTGCTTTGTGATTGCCTTCTGCTTTTGGTTTGGTTTCAGAAATAAAAGCTTTAAATCAGGCTCACTCTATCCCGTGACGGCAGCCGTTTATTCCGTGACCAGATTCTGCTGGGAATTTATGAGGTATTATCCGAACGATGAAATCAGATACATTATGTTCGGCCTGACCTTCTGGCAGTTCTGGTGTCTGGTAACCATAGTAATTTCCATTATATGGCTCTTACTGCTCAGATCTAATAAGCTTCTCATAATAGAAAAGAAATACGAGGATTTTTACCTTGGCATTAAAACGAAGCTTTTAAACAGAACGAAGAAAAACATCGTTCATCATAACAGCAACAAAAAGAAATATCAGAAGAAAAAATAACTGAGTTATTTATAGTTTTTATTTAAACTTTAAATATAAAAATACGAACAAGGGAGGTGTGTCAGTTCAGCCGATTACTCATTCTAAATGAGTAACAACCGAATACTCATTTATAATGAGTAAAAACCAAAAAATCTATTTTAGGAGGAAAAAACATGTTAGTAACGAAAAAAGAAGTCAGACAGACTTCTAAAAAGCTCTTAAGTGTGTTACTTGCCGTCATTATGATTATGACCAGCATGAGCGTATGCTTCGGCACTGTAGCCTTCGCCGGCGGTCAGGACGTAAGCGTAACCGCACTGGCTAACGCACTTAAGTATGATAGCATTAAAAATGCTACATTCTCACGTTCGGAAAACAACTACACTGTCAGCGATCCTGACGGCAAGGTTCTCGCCGCCGTGGAGGCTTATTTTGCCGTAGTAGATGCCATGGCAAATAAGAACCCCACCGTTCAGACACCCTCTTCGGGCTCTTCTGATATCGCTCGGACGGGTGAATCATCTGACACAACCTACAGAACCATCAACCATCTGAACGCCAGAGTAAAAACTCTTCTTCAGAATGAAATGGGCAGTGACTACACTACATATAATGTAGATGAGTTTATTACCGGTCTTTTGGCAGGCTCCACAGTAAGTGCTGATGTAAAAGCGGTTGACGGTTCAGCAAGTGAAACCAACAACACAAAAGTTCCCTCTACTCCTCTTTCTGCAGCTCCCGATGTGAAGCTTACGGTTATGATGGAAAGCGCTATTACAGGCTATACACTCGATACTCTTCCCGATAGCGTTGTTACATCAAAGACCTTTACAGTAAAGCATGCAAACAGCAATTATGACTACAAGTATGATTATACTGCAGGTACCTCCGGTTGTACCAGTACTCCCGCTAAGTATGAGCACGACTACTGGTTCTACTACAACTACAGCTCATATTCAAAAGCTGACGGTGCTTCACAGAGCACACAGACAATCAAGGATACACAGGCTACTCTTGAAGCCAATGCAGCTTACTTTTTCATGACTATGGATGACCTCGTTTTAAACTGCGACAGTGCTACTCTTAACACAGTAAGCTCTGCAGTAACTGCAGCTAAGCAGAATGTGGTAGATAAATTCGGCGGCGGTGTATTCACTCACTTCTTCAGCGATTATGATGTGGCTGCTCTCGTAAACGACATCTCTGTAGCCTTAGAGATTCAGGGCATTTCCGAAAAGCTTCTTGAGGCTTACGAAAAAATGGAAAAGGGCTACGAGGATATTATCACAGACAAGACTGCTCTTAACACTCTTGCACAGACTATGAAGGTGGCTATGGATGCCTATGACGGTGTTTCGGCCTCTGCTAAAGCCTATATCACAGAAGCAGGCTTTATACGTGCAAAAGTAGAAGCCTTCCGTAACGAAGTTCTCCGTGAAATCGAGCTTATCGAGCTCCGTGAGCTTGTTGCTGAAATTACAGAAGGTATCGAACCTTATGCTTTCTACAGTGAAGACGGTATCGATGAAGGTACAGTAACATCAAAGATGATCGGTGATGCTCTTACTGCCGTTACCGGTTATCAGACTCGTCTTGCAAAGTACAATACTGCAGATGTTGATAGAATTAATTCCGGTATCCGTGGCGGACTTGTTGATCTTAAGAATATTCTTAATACTCTCAGCGTAGCTGCCGGCTATAATGATCAGTTCAGTGCACAGTATGCAAAGTTCGCTTCCGAAATCTTTTCCGTAACCGATGCAAACGGTGATATCGATACTCTCCTTTCCGCTCTTCAGAGCTATGACGGCTGGTACACAGGCCTTAAGGCTCTCATCAGCGAAATGAAATCAGTTCTCGGTGAAGAGCTCGCTGAAAAGCTTTTCGACGACCTTAACGATGTTATGACAGAGCGTATGGATGATGCTTATGTAGCACTCAATGCTCTTCTCGAAGCACAGATTGATTATGCATATCCTCTCTTTAGGGCATTTATCGCAGATGGTGAAACCATCACCATGGCTAATGTTTCTCAGTACAATAAGATGAAGGCCTCAATAGGTCTCATCAATGAAAATGCTTACAACTTCCTTAAGGATACAGCAAACTTCGCTATCTCTCCAGAGGCAGTAGCTAAGTACGACGAAATGCAGAGAGACTTCCCCACCTATCAGGAATTCCTCGACAGCCACGGCTTCTCGACCTATCAGCAGACATTTATGCCTGATCTGGAGAGACCTGACACAGAAAAAGACATCGCCCGTGAAAACGAGGGCGGCGTTTATAAGACAAGTGATGAAGATATCGAAGCTATCATCACCCTTCTCGATAATCTTCTTCAGAACGATGCAGTAAAGGAGCTTCTCGGCAGCTTTATTAATAAGGACGAAGAAGGTAATCCCACAGGCGAGCCCTTCGCTCTCGGTGCTCTTATTGAAGGCCTTCTTAATGAAAGCGTATTCACAGACAGCCTTATCAATACTATTGTACAGTATGTATATCCCCTCGTATGTAAGGAATTTGCAAAGGTATGGGCAGGTCTTCCTTCCACATTCACAGCCTTAGGCGTAGAGACAGGTGTTTCACTTGCTCCCACGGCAGATGTTAAGGATTGTCCTCTCTATCTCGACGATGTAGAAAAAGCTATCGCTGCAGTAGGTGTATATCTCTCTCCTGTTAAGCTTGCTGAAAATCTTAAAAATAATGACGAATACAAAGGTTACACTCAGGTAATTGCAAAGCTCGAATCTGCTACTACTAAGGCTGTTTATAATCTTAACGGTGAAGGTGATGCTGACGATACCTTCCAGAATCCCTGGGAAGATGCAAACCTCTTCACTAATGTTTATGATGATGTAACAGGCGAACAGGTATTTAATGACGACGGTACACCCAAGCAGGTTTATGACCTTGATTGGGGTGTAGATGAAGCTACAGATAAGAAAGCCGCATTCATCGATGCAGCCTGTGCTGCTCTTTCAGGTCTCGAACCTCTTCTTATTGCAATTATTTCAAACATAACTTATGTTAACCCCAATACATCAGGCACAGATGCTCGCGGTGCAAAGATTGGTACCGGTAAGGGTACTGCACAGGTAAAGGCTCTCGGTTTCCTTACTCTTGATCTTAACCTTAATATCGACCCCATTACACTTGTACTTACCTTTAAGGGTAATGACGGCTGGGATAATGCCCTTGCTCCTATCTTCGAAGCTCTCGGTCTCGAAAACATTCCCCACAGTGAAGAACTCACTAATACAAGAAAGCTTCTCGAAAACGGCCTCTTCGCTATGGTTGATCAGCTTATCGATAAGCTCGAGGAAGCTCCCGTAACCTTCCTTCTTAATGCACTTCCCAATCTTGCTTATGCTCTTGAGGGCGGTCTCGTTGAGCCTCTCCTTCATATGCTTAAAACTGAAATCAGCTACTATGCCGATGCTTATTACACAGGTTCACTTGGTAGTAATGAATTAGCAGCCAGTGTTCTTAAAGAAGCTATGAAGTCAGAAGAACCCATCCTTATCAATATCGGTGAAATGATTAACCTTGAGGATATGGGACTTGACATCAGCTCCTTCCAGGCTATCTGGGATATGATCGCAGGCGGCGTTGAGCTTCTCGCAGGTATGGAAGCACCCGACGCAGGTAAAATCGCTACTATGGGTAAGCTTGTAGAAAAGACTACCAACAGAAGCGCTAAAACCTATAACCACGGCTCAGCAGACAAGGCATACCACATCGAAGCCAATA
>SVPD01000047.1 GCA_015066045.1 Oscillospiraceae bacterium | reverse complement strand
TGCGAATTTTTGCAGGATTTTTGGATATTGAGGGTGCCGACAGGCTGACGCCTTTCAAAACCGAAATGCCGAAAAGCTGCGAAAATTCACGCTTTTGGGCGGGTTCGGATTATACTCGTCACCCTAAAAGAGCAGATAATCAATGACGGTCATAAGCGTCCGGCTTGTGACCGTCCTGATAAAAAAGGAGAGTTCAGATGAAAAAATCAAATCCGCTCGCACTTATTCCTATCGGAGTATTTGTGGTGTTTTATCTTTCACTGGGTATAGTGTTTGAATATGTGATGAAAATACCTATGGGCTTTTACAGTGTACCCGTGGTGGTCGCCTTTCTCGTAGCGCTCTTCGTGGCTGTACTGCAGACGAAGGATGTATCTCTCGATAAAAAGTTCGAAATAATGGGTAAGGGTGCAGGTGATAAAAACATCATCACTATGCTCATCATCTTTATGCTCGCAGGCATTTTCGTCGGTGTGGTGGGCAGAAGCTCGGCTGAAAGCGTAGCTTATTTTATGCTTTCGGTTACTCCGCCCAGACTTGCCGTGGCGGTAATCTTCGCAGTCAGCTGCTTCGTGTCTACGGCTATGGGTACCTCTGTGGGAACCATTACTCTTATCACCCCTATCGCCGTCGCAGTGGCTGACGGCTCGGGCTTTTCCCTGCCTCTGTGTGTAGGCACGGTAGTGGGCGGTGCTATGTTCGGTGATAACCTTTCCTTCATTTCCGACACCACCATCGCTGCCTGTAACGGTCAGGGCTGCCAAATGAAGGATAAGTTCCGCACAAATGTGGCCGTGGTTATACCTGCGGCTATGGTTACTCTTGCACTCATTCTCGTTTTGTCTATGAGGGCGGATATTCCCGACAGTATAAATAACGAATATAATCTGATTCAGATTATTCCCTACGTTCTCGTTCTTATCAGCGGTATAGCGGGTGTGAATGTGTTTATCACTCTTCTTATCGGTATTATTTCGGGCAGCATTATTATGCTCGCTACGGGTGGCCTGACCTTCGTGGAGCTTATGTCAAATATGGGTGCCGGTGCATCGGGTATGTTTGAAACCTCCATGGTGGCGGTTCTCGTTGCCTGCCTGTGCGCTCTTATCAGATATAACGGAGGCTTCGAGGCTCTTCTTACGGGCATCCGACGTGTTTTCAGAGGTAAAAAGGGCGGTCAGCTCGGCATAGGCCTTTTGGTCGGTCTTATGGATGTCGCCACTGCCAATAACACCGTAGCTATCGTTATGGCTAACCCCATCGCAAGTGAAATGGCAGAGGAATACGGTATCTCCCGAAGAAAGACTGCCTCCATACTCGACACCTTCTCCTGCATAGCACAGGGCTTTCTTCCCTACGGTGCGCAGATACTTGTGGCACTTTCTGCCGTCAGCACTCTCGGCTATGAAATATCAGCCTTTGATATAATACAGAACCTTTTTTATCCTATGCTGCTGCTTGCAGCTTCACTTGTGTTTATATTTTTAATACCGGAAAAGAAAAAATAACGGAGAAATATTATGTCTGAAATTTTAGAACAGATAGAGCATATGGTCGATGCCACTCTTCCCGACAAGGATGAGCTTATTCATAAAACTCACCCTAAGACGGACTATGTTATGCTTATCGTCCGTAATCTTTTGGTGGGTGTGGCGACAGTGTTCTTTCTTCTGTCCTTTTTCTTCGAGGATGCTCACCATATTCTCAGAGCCGTCGGATATTTCAGCGGTGCGGGAGCTTATGCTTTTGAGTGTCTTCTTCTGACAGACTGCTTTAAAAACAAGGTCCCCCATAAGGAGCTTTTTATGGTTTACTGTCTCGGACCTCTTTATTTGCTTATGGGGCTTGGCTATTTGCTCAAATAAAGGAGAATATACTATGAAAAAAAGCCGTAAAATTCTCATCGGTGCATCCTGTGTAGCTCTTGCCGCCGCCATAGGTATGGCAGGGTGGAGGATAGCGGTCCGTGAAGCATCAAAGCAGCACAATCTTATCACTCTTGACACCTCAGACGTGCCCTCTCCGATAACGGAGTTTACTGAGCACGACATTCAGCTCAGTGAGGTTAAAATGCACTATGCCGTTTACGGTGACAGGGGATATCCTCTTATACTCATTCACGGTAACGCAGGAGATAAAAACTCACTCGCTGAGGCAGCGTCTTATCTGGCAAACGATTATAAGGTTTACGTTCCCGAAAGCCGATGCCACGGACAGAGCAGTGATCCGGGAGCTATATCCTACGACCTTATGGCGAAGGACATAAAGGAATTCTGCGAAGCACTCGGCATAGAAAAGCCTTACATAATGGGACACAGTGACGGTGGCATAAATGCACTTACCCTCGCCTATACCTATCCCGATCTTCCCGGAGCCATAATTTCCTGCGGTGCCAATTCCGTGCCGGAAAAATTCAAGCCCTATTTCACCGTAGGCGTAAAGGTGATGAATCTCTTTAAGCCCGATAAGCTTAACGATATGATGCTCACACTTCCTCAGATGAATGCAGAGCTTCTGTCCCGGATAACCTGTCCCACATATATCGTGGCAGGGGAGAATGACATTATGTGGCTTTCAGATACTGTTTTTCTTTATGAAAGCACACAACCCTACAGTGACATTGCCGTTATCAAGGGTGCCAACCACTCCTCATATATATCTCAGGACGGTAAGCAGGCTTATGCTCTGGCAAAAAGCTATTTCGAAGGTCTTTAATTAAAATTAACAAGGGATTGCCGCATTAAGTGTAAACCAAAAAGCTATATGCAACACCGTATTATTCCATATAATAAAAACAGATGCGTTTTAAAGTCAGCAGTAACTTAAACACATCTGTTTTTTCGTTTTGCTTTTGGCCTGTGCTTACCGCAAGTCCCATAACAAGCTCCTGTCTTATTCGGGCAGCTTGCAGACATCTATCCAGCCGTCACATTCGCTGAATTTTTCCAGCTCCTCCATATTGAGCTCGATAGCACTGTTGCTGCTTCCCACGGCGGGGAAAACAGTTTCGAAGCGCTTCAGGCTTTCATCCAGATAAACTCTGACTCCGTCGTTAATGCCGAAGGGGCAGACACCGCCCACACTGTGGCCTATCATTTCCTCCACCTGCTCATAGGTGAGCATCTTTGCCTTCTGAGAGAAGGCTTGCTTGAATTTTTTGTTGTCTATTTTAGCATCGCCGGCGGCTACTATGAGTATGGCACCGTCGCTGAGAAGAAATGAGAGGGTTTTGGCTATTCTTTTTCCCTCGGTGTTCAGAGCCTTGGCGGCAAGCTCCACCGTGGCACTGGAAACCTCGAACTCCATAACTCTGTGGTCCGCACCGTATTTTTTCAGATGCTCTCTTCCTTTTTCTATTGACAAGATAATCATTCCTTTTTTCAGTTTTTTATCATTGTACTCCTCTTTTTATTTTTAGTCAAATATTTTGCTGAAATCGGTTGTTTTTTTCTCGGTTTTAATGTAAAATTAGAGGGTATATCAGATTAATAATGAGGTAAAATATGGCGTCGAAAGAATTTTTAGAATTAAGAAAAAGGATAATAGAAAAAGACTTCAAATATATGAACGATAAGCAGCAGGAGGCTATCTTTCAGGTAAACGGCCCCGTGCTGATTTTGGCGGGTGCGGGCAGCGGAAAAACCACCGTTATCGTAAACCGTATCGCTAACATCGTAAAGTACGGAAATGCCTATAAAAGTAAAGAGGTTGCCTTTGAGCCCAGTGAAAGGGATATGAGGCTTATGAAGGCCTATCTTGACGGGGATGAGGGGGCACTTTTCGACATCGAGGACCTGCTTTCCGTGGAGCCTGCCAGACCGTGGCAGATTCTTGCCATCACCTTCACCAATAAGGCGGCAAATGAGCTTAAGGAAAGACTGGAAAAAATGCTCGGTGAGGAGGCAAAGGAAATCTGGGCCTCCACCTTCCATTCCAGCTGCGTGAGAATACTGCGCCGTGACGGACAGGTTTTGGGCTACTCTAAAAGCTTTACCATTTATGATACCGATGACACCAAAAGACTCATCAAAGAATGTCAGAGGCAGCTGGGTATAAGCGATGCCAATCTTTCCCATAAAACCATTCTGAACGAAATCAGTCACGCTAAGGACAGTCTGATTTCTCCCGAGGATTACATCGCCTCTGCAGGTAAGGATGCCCGTAAGGCACAGATAGGCAAGGTTTACAAAATGTATCAGAAGGAGCTGAAAAATGCCGATGCCATGGACTTCGATGACATCATCGTAAACACTGTCAGGCTTTTAGAGGAGTACAGTGATGTCAGAGAGTATTATCAGAGAAAGTTCCGTTATATTATGGTCGATGAGTATCAGGATACCAACCACGCTCAGTATAAGCTGACAGAGCTTTTAGCGGGCGGACACAGAAATATTTGTGTAGTGGGTGACGACGACCAGAGCATTTACCGCTTCCGTGGTGCTACCATAGAAAACATTATGAGCTTCGAGCACCGCTATGCCGAGTCGAGCATCATCCGCCTCGAGCAGAATTACCGTTCCACACAGACTATTCTCGACGTAGCCAATGAGGTTATTTCAAACAATAAAAAGAGAAAGGGTAAAAGCCTGTGGACGGCCAACGGCGGCGGTGACAAGGTAGTTATCAATACTGCCTACGACGAAACAGACGAGGCTAAATTTATTACCGAGACCATCGAAGAAAATGTAAGCTCGGGAAAATTTACCTTCAGTGATCACGCCGTTCTTTACAGAATGAATGCTCAGTCAAACACCATTGAAAATGTGCTGGTAAGAGCAGGTATTCCCTACCGTATCATCGGCGGTCACCGCTTTTATGAAAGAGCGGAAATCAGGGATGCTATCGCTTATCTTACCATTCTTAACAATCCCAATGATAACGTAAAGCTTCGCCGTATCGTAAATGTCCCCAAAAGAGGTATAGGTGACACCACGGTAAACAAAGCCAGCGAAATCGCATCAGGTCTCGGCATAAGCCTTTTTGAGGTCTTTTCCCATGCCGATGAATACGAAAGCCTTAAGCGAAGCGCAAAAAAGCTTATGGAGTTCACCTCCACCATCGAAAGCGTAAGAGCAAATGTGGACAAAATCCCCCTCGATGAGCTTTTCGAGGATATTATCCGTAAGACGGACTATATGGCACATCTGCGACTCGATAAGGAAAAGGGCTCTGAAAGAATAGAAAACATCTACGAGCTTGTAACCAACCTTAAAAACTTCCAGTCGGAAAACGAAGAGGTAACTCTTTCAGGCTTCCTGGAGGAGGTCGCCCTTATGACTGACATCGATAACTATAACGCTCAGCAGGATGCGGTGGTGCTTATGACCATTCACTCCTCTAAGGGGCTTGAGTTCCCCGTGGTATTCCTTCCCGGTATGGAGGAGAGCATCTTCCCCGGTGTGCAGAGTATGTTCAGCCCCGACGATGTGGAGGAGGAGAGAAGACTTGCCTATGTAGGCATTACCAGAGCGAAAAGGAAGCTCTTTATCTCCCACGCCAATTCCCGTATGCTTTTCGGTACCACCCAGAGAAACCTTCCCTCACGCTTTGTTATAGAAATACCCGATGCTCTGACCGAAAGGACAGGCAGAAGACCTACCTCGCAGATGTCCTTTGAGGCTATGGCGAGAGGGGATTACGAGAGAGGCGGCAGAGAGGAAAGAGTCAGCTTTTCAGGAAACGGCTATCTTTCCAGAAACAAAGCACAGGTTACGAAAAAGGCTGCTCCCGTTTCTACGGAAACCTATTCAGTGGGTGATACGGTAATGCATAAGGTTTTCGGAAAGGGTGTAGTCGTTTCTGCCAAGCCCATGGCAAACGACTTTATGCTCGAAATCGCATTTGAGGGCGGAAGCACGAAAAAGCTTATGGCGAATTTCGCTAAATTACAGAAAGTATAAGGTGCAGCTATGAAGATTTATAACGTAAAGGATTTCGGTGCCGTCTGTGACGGAATACATGACGACGGCGATGCTATTCAGAGAGCTATCGACGCCTGTACTGCCGGAGGCGGCGGAACAGTAGTGCTCGGTGCCGGTGAATATTACAGTCACTCCATTCAGATTAAAAAAAATGTGGAGCTTTATCTGCAAAAGGGTGCTCATCTTAAGGCAAGTGCGGACATCAGCTCCTACATCAGACCGTGCGAGACCATAAACGATCCCAAAACTGCTCTGGTGGGAAATCCCGTGACGGGTAAGCCCTCCTTCGCCTTTATTTACGGCTACGGTGCAGATAATGCCACCGTCAGCGGTGAGGGCGTAATCGACGGCAACTGCTATGCCTTCGTAGAGAGAAAAAGTCAGTACTATGTAACGGGTAATTTTTATCCGAGACCTACGGTTATTTACATCGAAAACAGTCACCACATCACCGTAAAGGATGTCACTGTGAAGGATGCTCCCTTCTGGACGCTTCATCCTGCAGGCTGTGACGATGTGCTGATTTCCAATATTCGCATCCTTAATCCTATCGATGTGGCAAACAGTGACGGAATAGATCCCGACCACTGCTCAAATGTGAGAATAGTGGGCTGTCACGTGGTCTGTGCCGACGACTGCATCTGCCTTAAGGCCTCCAAGGGTAACAGTGAATACGGTCCCTGCGAGAATATAGTCATCACCGGATGCACTCTCACCTCTACCTCTGCGGCACTCAAGATAGGCACCGAGGGTGTAGGTGATTTCAGAAACGTTATCGTGGATAACTGCATCATTTCCCGCTCTAACCGAGGTATCTCCGTTCAGATAAGAGACGGCGGCAACGTAGAGAATGTAAGCTTTTCAAACATCATAATCGAAACCCGACGCTTCTGCCCCGATTGGTGGGGCAGTGCGGAGCCCATCGCCGTTACCTGCTTCAGAAGAGATGAAAACACTGTCTGCGGACACATAAAAAACATCCGCTTCAGCAATATCACCTGTAAGGGTGAAAACGGTATTCTGATTCACGGCACCGAGGATAATCCCGTCGAGGACATTACCTTTGAAAACGTGAGGGTTACTCTTGATAAAAGCTCAAAATGGAGCTGCGGCATCTATGACCTGCGTCCCGCCATCGACTACGGCATCACCGACAGTAAAAACTCCTGCATTTTTATAAAGAATGCAAAGGATGTTTCCATCCGTAAATCGAGAGCCGCCTTCGGTAATGTCTGCCCCGATTATGCTCACGGGCTTTACTGCGAAGGGGTGGAAAACCTCGAAACAGAGGGCTTTTATGCCGAAAGTGCCTCAGAGGAGTACGAAAAAATAAAAATTATCTGAGAAAAAACCTGAAAACCCTTTACACTTTACTATATATTTAGTAAAATATAAAGCAAGAGAAAATAACGGAGGTACATTCATTATGGCAAGCAAGTATAAAAGAATACTCCTTAAGCTCAGCGGTGAGGTTTTAGCCGGTGAAGAGGGTAAGGGTATTAATTTTGATATTGTAAACGATGTCTGTCAGAGAATAAAGAAATGTACAGAGCTCGGCACACAGATTGGTCTCGTGGTCGGCGGCGGTAATTTCTGGAGAGGCAGAAGCAGCGGCGAAATGGACAGAACCAGAGCTGACCATATGGGTATGCTCGCCACCTGTATCAATGCTCTTGCTCTCTGTGACACTCTCGAGCAGATGGGTGTGAAGGCTTATGTCCAGACGGCTATTTCTATGCCCCTCGTGGCTGATCCCTACACCAAAAGAGGTGCAGTGGAGCATCTGGAAAAGGGTGAGGTCGTTATCTTCGGAGCAGGTATAGGCTGCCCCTTCTTTTCCACAGACACCACCGCAGCTCTCCGTGCGGCAGAAATAGGCGCAGAGATTATCTTTAAGGCCACCAACGTAGACGGTGTGTATGACAAAGATCCGAACAAATTTGACGATGCCGTGAAGTTTGACACACTCACTCATTCAGAGGTTCTCTCCAAAGGACTCAAGGTTATGGATGCCACGGCCGCTTCCCTTTGCAGAGATAACAGCATCGACATTCTGGTTTTCAACCTCAACGACTACGATAACATCGTAAGAGCAGTGGAGGGTGAAAGCATAGGTACTGTAGTTAAGGAATAATATTCCTTAAAAATATAAAACTAAAATTATTTACATAAGAGAGGAAATAGTTATGAAAACTGTATATGAAACCGCTAAAACCAAAATGGGCAAAACCGTAAACGCTCTCGTATCAGAATACGGTGCTATCAGAGCCGGCAGAGCAAATCCCCAGATTCTCGACAAGGTTACCGTAGATTACTACGGCACACCCACACCCATAAATCAGCTTGCCTCCGTTTCGGCCACAGAGGCCAGAGTTCTCACTATTCAGCCCTGGGATAAAAGTGTTCTCAAGGGTATCGAAAAGGCTATCCAGACCTCAGATATCGGCATCAATCCTCAGAACGACGGCTCCGTTATCCGCCTTACCTTCCCTCCTCTTACCGAGGACAGACGTAAGGAAATCGTAAAGGATATCCAGAAAATGGCCGAAAATTCCAAGGTTGCAGCCCGCTCTATCCGCCGTGACTGCCTCGAAAAGCTCAAAAGCATGAAAAAGGCATCCGAAATCACAGAGGACGACCTTAAGGACGGCGAAAAGGAAATCCAGAAAATCACCGATAATTTCATCAAGGAAATCGATGAGATCTCTGCCGCAAAGCAGAAGGAAATTATGGAAATCTGAAATATTATGTTTTTGTGGTGGCTGTTTCTTACGGACAGCCACTGAATGTATTTATTAACAGGAGTGAAATCCTATGGAAAAGAAATTTGAGGTTCTTCCCGAGCATATCGCCATCATTATGGACGGTAACGGCAGATGGGCGAAAAACAGAGGCCTCAAGCGCACCGAGGGACACAAGGTAGGCGCGAAGGTCTTCGAGGAAATCTGCGAATACTGTGCTGAAATCGGTGTGAAATATGTCACCTTCTATGCCTTCTCCACGGAAAACTGGAAAAGGTCCAAATTGGAGGTTACGGCTATAATGAACCTTTTCAGAGGCTATCTCGACCGTATGCAGGAGAGAGTGCTCGAAAATGAGCAGGCGGGCTACCGCATCCGCTTTCTCGGTGCCAGAGAGGGTATGCCGAAGGATATAGTCAGCCGTATGGACGACGTGGAAAGGCGAAGCGCAGACAAGACCAGAATAAACATAAACATAGCCGTAAATTACGGCTCGAGAGATGAGATAGTCCACGGTGTCAGGGACATAGTCCGTGAAATACAGAACGGAAAAATCAGTGCGGACGATATCACAGAGGAGCTTATTTCCTCTCACCTCTACACGGCAGGGCAGCCGGATCCCGACCTTATCATAAGGCCCAGCGGCGAATACCGCCTTTCAAACTACCTTATGTGGCAGGCTGCATACAGTGAAATTTATATCGACGATGTTCTCTGGCCCGACTACACTCCCGCAGATCTGGACAGAGCCATTGCGGAATATGCCAAAAGAAACCGTCGCTTCGGCGGAGTATAAAAAATATCGGTGAGGGCTTATGTCCGTAAATTTTTCGGACTGTCTTCACAAAAAAAGGAAGATTAATTATGTCAAAGGATATAAAAGAAAAGAAAAAGCTTTTTAAGGGTGAGCGTACCGCTTCCACCATTGTTATTATCATCGGTCTTATACTGTTTCTGTTAACGGTTATTTTTGACCTTGTACCCGTTATGACGGTAGTTTTAGGCCTTATAGCCGCTACCGGCACCTTCGAGGTAGTCAGAGCAGTGGGAAATAAAAGTAAAATACTCTATGTGATTTCCTGTGCAGTGAGCCTTCTTACTGTTTTAGCCGTAGGCTTCGGCATTTCTGTGCCTGCAGTGGGTGTGCTTTACAGCTTTTATGCTCTTATTCTTCTTTCACTGGGTGTGTTTGATAATAAGAACATTCAGTTCACACATACCGTAACCGCATTCTTCGCTTCTATGGCGTTGCCTTATGCTTTTTCCTGCTTTATCAGACTTAATAATATAGCAGACATAAATCCCGACTATACTCATCAGGAGGGCATTTATTTCGTCGGTCTCGGCTTCGCTGCCTCATGGCTTACCGACTCCTTCGCTTATCTCGTGGGCAGAAAGCTCGGCAAGCATAAGATGGCTCCCGTTATCAGCCCGAAAAAGTCCGTCGAGGGTGCAGTAGGCGGTGTGGTAATAACTGCTGCGTTCAATGTGCTTATCCTCTTCCTTTTCACCGTGGGATGCAAAAATCTGTATGATTACACCCTTTTCGGTGAAAGTGCTATGAAGTATCTTTATATTATCCCTATTTCCGTGGTTCTTTCTCTGGTAAGTATGGTGGGTGACCTTTCGGCTTCCGTGCTTAAGAGAAACTTCGGCATCAAGGACTACAGTCAGCTTCTTCCCGGTCACGGCGGTATAATGGACCGCTTCGATAGCTGCACCTTCGTTCTTCCCGTGCTTTACGGAATAGTGGCACTTATCTCACTTTAATGCTTGTCAGGTCCTGCTACCTGTACCATAAGGAGTGATTAATATGACTAAAAAACTTTCCGTTTTAGGCTCCACAGGCTCCATCGGCACTCAGAGTCTCGATGTGGCAGAAATGAGAGGCTATGAGATAATAGCTCTGACTGCTGACAGAAATGCGGCAGTATTAGAGGAGCAGATAAGAAAATGGAAGCCGAAATATGCCGCTTTGAACGATGAAAAGGCGGCCAAGGCACTTAAAATCGCAGTAGCCGATACGGACACCAAGGTATACTCGGGTGCAGAGGGTGTCTGCTTCTGTGCCGCTGCCGAGCAGGCGGATACTGTTCTTAATTCCGTGGTCGGCATAGCGGGACTAAGGCCTACCCTCACCGCTATCGAGCAGGGCAAGGATATCGCTCTGGCAAACAAGGAAACGCTGGTAGCGGGCGGTGCTCTGGTTATGAAAAGAGCCGAGGAAAAGGGCGTAAGGATTTTACCCGTGGACAGTGAGCACAGTGCTATTTTTCAGTGTCTCGAGGGAATGAATAAAAAAGACGAGCTTAAGTCAATCATATTAACGGCATCGGGCGGTCCCTTCTTCGGTAAAAAGAGAGAGGAGCTTCAGAGCATTACTGTCGCAGAGGCTCTTAAGCATCCCAACTGGAGTATGGGTGCCAAAATAACCGTGGACAGTGCCACTATGATGAATAAAGGTCTCGAGCTTATTGAGGCGGTATGGCTTTTCGGTGTGTCTCCCGATATGATAGACATAGTGGTTCACAGGGAAAGCATAATTCATTCTCTTATCGAATATAATGATAACTCGGTGATAGCACAGTTAGGTGTTCCCGATATGAGAATACCCATCCAGTATGCACTGACCTATCCCGAAAGATATCCGTCACCCGTAAAAAAGCTTAATCTCTGGGATTACCGTAATCTTACCTTCTTTAAGCCCGACTATGAAACCTTTGCCTGTCTTGGTATTTGCCGTGACGCCATAAGAAAGGGAGGACTTTATCCCTGTGCGGCAAACGGTGCCAACGAAAGAGCGAACGCTCTTTTCAGAGAGGGGAAGATCGGCTTTTTACAGATCGCCGAATTAGTAGAAAAGGCGACGGAAAAAACAGAAAATAAAGCAGTATATACTCTCGATGACGTTCTCACGGCAGACAGATATGCCAGAGAATGTGTCGATTCATTAATAATCGGATAATTTTTCAGAAAGGAAAGAGATTTTTCTCTTTGTTTCAAGATGGATTTTTCTTCAGTTTTATCTAAAGCCTTACCCTTTGTAATTGCCGTGCTTTTCTTCGGCCTTATCATCTTTATTCACGAGTTCGGCCACTTTATTTTCGCCAAGCTCTTCGGTGTAAAGGTAAACGAGTTTGCTATCGGTATGGGCCCCACTCTCTTTAAAAAGCAGGGCAAGGAAACCAAATATGCTCTCCGTCTTTTACCCTTCGGCGGCTTTGTAAGCATGGAGGGAGAAGAGGAGGAAAGCGAGGACAGCCGTGCCTTCTGTAATCAGAAGGTTTATAAGAGAATGATAATCATAGCAGCAGGAGCCGTGTTTAATCTTATCCTGGGCTTCATCGTTTGCATCTTTCTCGTTTGCGGTGAAGAGTATGTCGGAACCAATCAGATACTGCAGTTTTATGAGGGTGCGGTAAGCTCTCAGAGCGGTCTTGCCGTGGGCGACGAAATTTTAGAAATAGACGGAAAAAGGGTGTTTTCCGATTATGACATAAGCTACTTTATGCAGAGAAACAGCAGCGGTAAATATGATTTCACCGTCAGACGTAACGGTGAGAAGGTTGTCCTCGAGGATGTAACCTTTATGAAAAGAACCGGCGGTAATTTTTATTACCGTGAGGACTGCTCCGTTTATGACATTTCGGCTGCTCTGAAGGATCAGGGCTTTAAGGACGGGGATATAATCCTTTCCGTAAACGGTGAAGCGGTAAAAAATGCAGAGGAGCTTATCGCACAGATTGACGCAGACAAGGATTTCACCTATGACTTCACTCTGAAAAGAGGCGAGGAGGAGCTTTCTCTTTCTCAGGTGCTTCTCAATACTGCGACGGTTTTCGATTTCTCCATTTTAGGTGAGGAAAAGGACGTGCTGAATGTTCTCGGCTCTGCACTGAGCTACAGTCTCTCTATGGGCAGAATGGTTTATCTCAGCCTTTTCGACCTTCTCAGAGGCCAGTACGGACTTAATGATCTGGCAGGTCCCATAGGCACCGTGACCGTAATAGCTGACATAGCTCAGAGCAGTATGGTAAATGTGGACTGGAGCGGACTTTTTATGATGATGGCTATGATTACCATCAATATCGGTCTTTTCAATCTTCTTCCCATTCCCGCTCTCGACGGCGGACATCTGTTCTTTATGGTTTTCGAGATTATCTTCAGAAAGCCTGTACCGCAGAAATATGAATCGTGGATTCATGCAGCCGGTCTTATTATTCTTTTAGTCTTTATGGCAGTTATCAGCTTCGGTGATATATGGAAATTAGTTTCGGGACGTGGCTTTTATTAATGACACAGTAGGGTGACGAGTATAATCCGAACCCGCCCAAAAGCGTGAATTTTCGCAGCTTTTCGGCATTTCGGTTTTGAAAGGCGTCAGCCTGTCGGCACCCTCAATATCCAAAAATCCTGCAAAAATTCGCAC
>SVPD01000046.1 GCA_015066045.1 Oscillospiraceae bacterium | reverse complement strand
AGCTATTTCTTTAGTTAATGTTTCAATGGATTTTTCTGTTTTTATCATAATGAATCTTCTTTCTGTTAATTATTTTAGAGCGACAACAGAGCACAAAATATTGTCATTCATATAATTTAGCAGAAAATACTCATATGGTTTAGTGTTATACTAGTGTTCAGTTGTACGCTTGCAGCGGTAAATTTTTTTCTTTTTGTTTCATTGATTTTCGTATCAAGTTATTGATGTTTGTATTATAATTGAGAATAATAAGGCCTTAATTCTTGACTCGTTGTTTTTACGATGATAATATTATATATATCATAGTGGAAGAGGTGTTAGTTATGTTACCTACTTTGAACGGAAAATCTTTTTTAGATTGCACAGAAAAAGATTTAGAAGAATTAATTGATAATCCTGATTATAGAGAAAACGAATATATAGATTATAAAGCTAATTTTTCATTCTTAGATATGCCTAAAAAGCATCCGGATAGGATAAAACATATTGTAGAATTTCGTAGTGATATTTGTGCATTTGCTAATGCAAGTGGAGGTTTTTTAATTTATGGTATTAGTGATAGTAAAGGTATGGCAAAAAGCATTGAGGGGGTAGAAATTGAAGGGAACGATACAGATAAATTTGAATTGGATAGAAAAAACAATTTAACACCGATTTTGCCTAAATTACCACCCATACAGTTTAAGTTTGTTGAGTTGTCTAATGGAAACTATGTTGTTATTATTTATGTTCGTAGAGATAGTTTTACACCTTATATACATATTGAAAACGAGGTTAACTATAAAATTTATAAAAGAATTGGTAATGGCAAATGTTCTATAGGTTATGTGGAGTTGAAAAACATGTTTAATCAGTCACGCTCTATTGAAAATGAGGTTGATATTTATCGTAAAAAAAGAATAGATTACTACAGAAGCCAAGAAGATACTAGTGATTATAGATATTCTAAATTTTTGCTTTTGCATATTTTTCCTGATACATTTATTGATTCTACTTATCGTAAGAATTTGTTTTTATTGCAAAAACAGCAATCAGATATAAAACTTTATTCAATATTTGAGGGTACGGGTTGTAACTTTAATATGCAACCAAATGTTGACGGATTGAGGTATCCAAGTTGTGGAGATGGAATGGAATGCTCACTAGGTAATAATGGTATAGCAGAATGCTTTTTTCCTTTGTATAAATATCTTGAAAGAGGTACAAGAACTGATGATTTACGGTTTCCCACGGAATATATATGGGAAAAATTAGAGCCTGTTATTGATAAATATATTAGTGTTATGAAAGAAATATTAGAAACAAAAAGAATCTTCGTTTGTATTTCTGTTCTAGGATGCAAAAATGTTATATCTGAAAGCCGCGAAGATACTTTCTTCCCTGGTAGCATAGATCGAGACACGGTTATTTGCAATCCTGTTGTTATAGAGGATATTGAAGATATAGATGAATTTGACACTTCAATTAAATGGTTGCAAATAGAATATAGACTAGCTTTAGGTGTTAAATCTTCTAAAAAACTGTCGGAATTGATAGAAGAAGTTACAGGAGATTGCAATTGATAAAAAATGCGCTTACAAACCCATCAAACCACGTTATAATGTAATCAAGAAAACTCAAAACGATGTGTTCAGTTCAGATGTTTTCACAAAGCTAATGTGTGACAAAGCTAGTGTTTATAAGCCTTTCTGACAGGACCCTATTATGTTATTAAAACAATAACGAGATCAAGCGTTGAAATGATGGGCCTTATCGGCGCAGGTAACAACCCCATGGTTGGTATGACCGTTGCTTGTGCAGTTGCTATTGAAGAGGCTTGTAAATAAATCCTTTGTTTATAAGGCTTTGTGAGAGTTTTTAAGACTTCTGAAGTTCTTAAAAAAATCTCGTCACGTGAAATTTAATTAATAAAAACTTGGACACATCATTTTTGAGTTTTCCTCAATGATGTGTCTATGTTTTTTTATGTGAATGTGAGGGGGTTTTAATGCAAAAGCTGAAGATGAAAGCGACTAAAACTTTAACTTTAAAAGAAGGTTGTGAGAAGTATCTTAATATTCTTTAAGTTATTTTTAAGATTTTATTGAGGTTTGTTTGTTATAATCTTTTCAAAATATATTACAAAGGAGTTTTTGATATGGATAAAGAATATTCTGTTTCGAAGGGCGATGAGCTTTTTGAGGCTATGGAGGAAGAAAGAAAAAGACGTAAAAAGAAAATAATACGTACGGCTGTAATCATCACTGTAGTAGCGGCAATAGTTATGGTTATTGGTGTTTCTGTTCTCAGAAAAAGAGTGCAGAACCGTTTCGATTTTACGATGTTTCAGGTGCAGTCTGCCCAGGTAACCAGAGGCACCATCAGTACTGTCGTTTCAGGTTCGGGCACGCTTTCTGCTGTCGATGTGGAGGAAATTTCTGTACCTAAGGGAGTAGAGGTGGAAGAGGTTGTCATAAAGGCAGGTAAGGAAGTGAAAGAGGGTGACCTTCTGGTAAAGGTTAATATGACCTCTGTGAGCAGTACTCTTTCATCTGTTCAGGCAGAAATCGACGAAATCGACAAGGCTATATCCAAGGCGGAGGGAGACACTGTTTCATCATCCGTAAAAGCAGGAGTTTCGGGAAGAATCAAGAAGATTTTTGCCGAAAAGGGCGACAGAGTAGCTGATGTGATGGCAGAAAAGGGAGCTCTTGCCCTTATTTCTCTTGACGGTTATATGGCAGTTGACATCAAAGCGGATAAGCTTTCCGTGGGTGACAGTGTTAAAGTGAAAAGAAGTGACGGAAGTAAGATTGACGGTACCGTTGAAACTGTTTCAGGAAAGAACGTTACAGTTCTCGTTACCGATAACGGGCCAAAGTATAATGAAAAGGTAACTGTTCTCGGCTCTGACGGGAAGGAAATTGACAGTGGAAAGCTTTACATTCATAATCCCTTATCAGTTACGGGTATAGCAGGAAATGTAAGTGCCGTAAAAGCTTCTCTCAATACAAAGGTAAGTGCCTCTACTGTTGTTTTCTCGCTGACGGACACAGAGTACAGTGCAGATTATGAGAGCCTTCTCCGTGAAAGAAAGGAAAAGGAGGAGGATATTGTATCCCTTCTCAAAATCCGGCAGAAAGGAGCTGTGACTGCTCCCTTCGACGGTCTTATCAGTGCGGTTACTTATACTGAATCGTCAGCCTTATCCGGCAAGGAAGTTTCCCTTTTAAACATTTACCCCGGAAAGAGTATGAGTGTTACTATCGGCGTTGATGAAACGGACATTCTTTCTCTTGAGGTCGGTCAGGAGGCTGACATAACTGTAAGCTCTGTGAGTGAAGATGCTTTTACGGGTAAGGTTACGGAAATCAATAAAACTGCGGAAACATATGGCGGTATGACACAGTATTCAGCTACAATTACATTCGACAAGGCTGAGGGCATGCTCAGCGGTATGTCTGCTGATGCGGATATCAAAATCGAGGGTGTTGAAAATGCTCTGATCATACCCGCAGACGCACTTAAACAAACAAGCAGCAGCTCTTATGTATACACCCAGTATGATGAAAAGACAAAGGAATACGGTGGCAGAACAGAGGTCGAGGCAGGTATTTCCAACAATAAATTTGCTGAAATTAAATCAGGCCTCAATGAAGGAGACACCGTTTACTATATCGAAAGCAATTCCGGAGGAATGTTCGGAGGAATGTTCGGAGGTAATTTTGACAGCGACAGAGGCGGAAATGAGTCAGACTTCGGCGGTGGAAGAGGCGAGAGTATGCCTCAGATACCGGAAGGCGTTGATATATCGAGCTTCGGCGGTTAAGAGGGGTGAAATATAATGATTATACTCCGGGAAGTATGTAAATTTTATCAGGTTGGTGACGAAAGAGTAAGAGCTCTCGATCACGCCTCACTCCACATAAGACCTCATGAATTTGTAAGTATCATCGGTCCTTCAGGCAGCGGAAAATCTACCCTTATGAATATTATCGGCTGTCTGGATATTGCTGATGCGGGCACTTATCAACTTGACGGACTACCTATTGAATCCTACAGTGAAAACGATCTTGCTAAGGTAAGAAACGAGAAAATCGGATTTGTTTTTCAGAATTTTAATCTCATAGCCAAGCTCAGTGCAGAGGAAAATGTCGAGCTGCCTCTCATTTATCAGGGTGTACCTAAGGCGGAAAGACAGGAAAGAGTAAGAGCAGCACTGGAAAAGGTCGGGCTTTTAAAAAGAGCAAAGCACCTTCCTACAGAGCTTTCAGGCGGTCAGCAGCAGAGAGTTGCCATTGCAAGAGCCTTGGTTACCCGTCCGTCGCTTATCCTTGCCGACGAGCCCACGGGTAATCTTGACTCAAACACAAGCAAAGAAATAATGGAAATGTTCCACGAGCTTCATAGCCAGGGCAATACTATAGTTCTCATTACGCACGATAATGATGTGGCAAAGCAGGCTCCCAGAAGTATCCATATTTTAGACGGTAAGGTTACGGAGGTGGAATTATGATGATGTCATTTAAAATGGCTATAAGAAGCATAAGCTCCAATAAGCTTCGTTCAGTACTTACTATGCTCGGCATTATTATCGGCGTTATGGCTCTCGTGGTTCTCGTCAGTCTCGTAGATGGTGCTACCAGCTCAGTTACAGACAGAATTTTAAGCCTTGGCAGTAATATGGTTACCGTAAATATTTCCGACGATAAGGGTAAGCCTGTCACATTGAACACTTTAAAGGAATGGACAGGTTCAGTAAAAAAGCTTTCTGTAATAGCACCCTATGCTCAGGATACGGCTACAGGTAAAGGAAAAAACGGTAACGGCAGTTTAATTGTTTACGGTACTACGCCTCCCTATTATGATATACAGGATTTACAGCTGGCTATGGGCAGATTCTTAAAAAATACAGATGTGGACAACAATTCCTACGTGTGTGTTATCAATGAAACCTGTGCAGAAGAGCTTATCGGTTATGCTGATTGTGTGGGTGATACTATTACTCTTGACGGAACAAGATATACTGTAGTCGGTGTGGTAACAAACAACGAAAACTCACTCACTGCTATATTCTCTTCGGGAACTATGGTGGCTTATGTGCCATATACCTCTCTACTGAGACTTTCAGATAAGGTGAGTACAGAAATTACTTCATTTTATGTGGGGGCAGAGGAGGAAAGCACTATAGCCGAAGCGGAAGAAGCAATAACCAATGTTCTGATGGAACGTTTTGAGGAGGATGATGAAGCCTTTAAGGTTTCTTCACAGGATATTCTGGAGGATACAATGGAGGAAATTACTTCTATTCTTACAATCCTTCTGGGTGGCATTGCGGCAATTTCTCTTATTGTCGGTGGTATCGGTATTATGAATATTATGCTCGTTACCGTTACGGAAAGAACCCGTGAAATCGGCATCAGAAAGGCAATCGGTGCCAACAGAAAAACTATTCTTATGCAGTTTCTTATGGAAGCGGTGGTTATCTGTATGCTCGGCTGTGCTATCGGTATTTTTATGTCATGGGCTATATTGCAGATAGTAACCACCATAGTGTCGAGTATGGGGATGAAATTCTCTCTTGATTTAGGCGTAGTACTTATCGCCGTTGTATTCTGTTTTGTCATTGGAGTTCTTTTCGGACTTTATCCGGCAAACAAGGCGGCTAAAATGAAGCCTATTGATGCACTTCATTACGGAGGTTAATGCATTATGAAAAATATTATTAGTTTTATAAATAAGTTTCCCAGAAAAAGGGTTATAGCAGTATGTGTTTCTGTGGTGCTTGTCCTTCTTCTTTCTGTAATGCCTATGATTGCAGCAAGAAGAGGCAAAGGTGAAGGTGCAAAGGCGAGCATTCTCTCGGGGAAAGTGGAAAAAGGCGATATAAGCACTGTTTTAATTTCGGGTGGTACTCTCTCTCAGCAGGAAGGAGAAAAGATTAACATACCTTCTTCTGTAAAATTAAAGGAATATCTTGTTTCTAACGGTGACAAGGTGAATAAAAACGATGACCTTGCTATGGTTGACAGAGTTACTCTTATGAAGGCTATAAGTGACGTTCAGGAAACTATGGATTATCTGAGAAAAGAAATGGAAAACGCTAAGGGAGAAAGCTCTATGGACAGGATAACGGCACAGAGAACCGGTACGGTAAAGGCTGTTTATGCAAAAAAAGGTGACGATGTTCAGAGTGTTATGCTGGAAAAAGGAGCTCTTGCTGTGATTTCATTGGACGGTCTTATGTCCGTGGAATTAGAAACAGATAAGGATATATCCGCAGGTGAAAAGGTAAAGATTATCTTTAAGGATAAAACTGAGGTCAGCGGACAGGTAAAGACTTATCTTGACGGTGTCGCAAAGATTGTCTTTGAGGATGAAAATTATACCGAAGGCACTAAGGTTACCGTAACCAAAGAGGACGGAACTAAAATAGGAAGCGGTAAAACTCAGATTAACAGTCGCTGGAACGCTACGGCTTATTCGGGTACGGTTTCCTCGGTCAAGGTAAGTGAAAAGGAAGAGATTTCCTCAGGTGAAGCACTTTTTACACTGGAAAATGTAAGCAGTACGGCAAAGTATGACAATCTTGCTTCACAGCACAGGAATTATGAGGAGCTTATGCTCTCACTCTTTGAAATGTATCAGAGCGGTACTTTGAAAGCTCCTTGTGACGGTACAGTTTCAGGCATAGAAAAGGACAGCACTCTCCTTCTTTCAAATGCAGAGGGTGTGTCAATTGAGCTTTTAGTCAACTCTCCCGACGGTAATGATGAAGCGGTATATAATAATTATATCGGTAAAATCATATCAATAAATGAGGGCATATGGAATGTAAACCTCAATACCGAAAATCAGTCTGTTACCGATTACAAAAATCTTTTACAGGTTGATTTTGACGAGGAAAAAATGACACAGAACGGTAATTTCAATCCGACTGTCCCTGTTTATGAGCTCGACGGAAACGGCTGGAAGCAGATAGGCAGTGAGGAGATAAATGCGGGAGATATCCTTCTCTTTGCGGGTACTGGTACAGATGACATAGTCTGGGCAGTCCGTGTAATCAAGGGTAGCACCCTGCCTCCCGAAACAACTACGGAGCCTACTACTGAACCGACTACTACGGAACCCTCGACCACGTCTCCGAGCACTACACAACCCACGACATCACCTTCAAAGCCTTCGGGCGGTGATTTCACAATGCCCTCAGGAGACATAACAATGCCTTCGGGCGGTGATTTCACAATGCCTTCAGGAGACATGACGATGCCTTCGGGCGGTGATTTCACAATGCCCTCAGGAGACATAACAATGCCTTCGGGCGGTGATTTCACAATGCCCTCAGGAGACATAACAATGCCTTCAGGCGGTGATTTCACAATGCCTTCAGGAGACATAACGATGCCATCAGGCGGTGACTTTACAGTGCCGTCGGGCGGAAATATAACAATGCCATCAGGCGGTGATTTTACTTTACCGTCAGGACAGAATCAGATACCCGGCAGTTTTTTCGGCGGCTCCTTCGGAGGTGACCTTTCAGGCCTGCAATCCGGTCTTATACAGAATGAAAACAAGTTTGAGCTCTTTGATCTTGAGGGTACAACGGTATTATCTGTAATACCGGGTGATACTATGACAGTTACTGTTTCTGTGGATGAGATTGACTTGCATAAAATTGAAGCAGGTATGAAGGCAGAAGTAACTCTTGATGCTTTCATAGGAGAATCCTTTGACGGAGTTATAAGTGATATAGGTACAAACGGTAAGAACTCAGGAGGTAACAGTAAGTTTTCTGTGGAAATAACTATGGATAAAGCAGAAAATATGCTTGTGGGCATGAATGCTACTGCAAAGATAATTCTTGCCTCGCAAAAGGATGTTCTCACAGTACCGGTAGAAGCTTTGTGTGATATCGGAAACGAAACTGTAATTTATACCAGGTATGATAAAAGTGACGATACACTTAAAAAGCCTGTGACCGTAACTGTCGGTGCCTCTGACGGCAAAATTGCACAGATACTGTCAGGCCTCGATGAGGGCGATGAATATTATTATTCCTATTATGATGAATATCAGGAATCCGAGGATTCGTCAGGCTTCGGCGGAATGGGTGGCTTCGGAAGATGAAAGCCGAACAGATCATAACACCGATGAAAAACGACGGTTATGATTTGTTAAGAATGGAATGCAGGTAGTTGTTCCGTTACTTTTATAATATTTTTTAATTGGAAAAAAATTCTTTTCGGGATATAATAAAGGTGCATATACAGGCATCGTCTGTAATTTCAGCAAAAAGAAAAGGGGTTTTAGTATGTTTGAAAAAATTATAGGAATTATTATGGCAATTCTCACTTTTGTCAGCTCAACATTTATGGGTGAGAAGGCAGATTACAAAGCATTTTTCAATATTGCTTACGGTACAGGTGAAAGAAATGTAATGGATATTTATGTTCCTGACAAAGCTTATGAAAATGAAGAAAACGGATGTATTCTTTTCATTCACGGAGGTTCATGGTCATCAGGAAGTAAGGAGGAAATGCTCGGTGAATGTGTGGCACTTGCAAAGGAGGGCTACATTACCGCAACGATGAGCTATACTCTTATTAACGATGAAAACAGAGATACATACAGTGTGATGACTGTTCTTGATGAAATTTCTCTAGCTATTGAGGAAATCAAAAGCTTTTCAGATGAGAAGGGCCTTAACATAACAAAGCTCGCGACCTCAGGCTACTCAGCAGGTGCACATCTTTCGATGCTTTATTCTTATTCCCGTCCTGAGGAAAGTGCCATCGAGCTTGCCTTTGCAGCAAACAAGGTAGGACCCTCCGACTTTACCACAGAGGCTTGGGGTGAAGCAGGCCCCAGAATTGCAAAAATGCTCGCAGGTGCAGCTCTCACCGAGCAATATATGAATGAAGGTAAGGAAAAGGAGCTTATTGAGCTCGTTTCACCTGTATATTATGTTAACGAAAACTCAATTCCTTCTCTTATGGCTTATGGCGGCAAGGATCAGACTGTTCCCGTAGGAAATGCCGATTCTGTTAAAAATGCCTTTGAACAGACAGGTGCAGCTTATGACTTTATCCTGTTCCCGCTTTCTGACCATATTCTGATTTTTGCTCCCTTAAGCAGTATGCAGTATAATTTAAAACTTAAGGACTATTGCAATAAATATTTCCCCTGATAATATTTTGATAAAAGCACTCACAGAAACGCCGACACCATATAAGGCAGTATTTCTTTAAAAAGTGAAATAACTTCACAATAACGCGTTAAAATCCACCAATATGCGTCAGCATTATTGGTGGATTTTGCCTTTTCTTGCAAAGCTATTTCGCATTTTAAAGTGCTTCGCAGTTTCGTAAGAACTGAAAATTTCTTGTATTGAAGCCACAAAATGAAGCAAGGCTGTCGCCTTGCGAGGCTTTTGGCAAAAAATACAGGGAATTTTGTTCGAGAAACAAATACTTCCTTATATGGTGTCGGCGAATGGGTGCTTTCTGCTTTTTTTGTATTACAGAAAAAAGTTGAAATATAAAGCGATATATGCTAAAATTCTCAATAGAAAATATGGAGGTGTTTATATGAAGAGAAATGCAAAATTGGGGGTATGCATCGCACTGCTTCTGTGCTTTATCAGCTCTGTCGGTGCATCTGTTTTTCAGACCAACTTCGGTGCTGTGAAGTACCACGATCTGACTATTGAAGCTGACAGCGGCCACAAGCTTGATGCTCTCCTTCTCGTGCCGGAAACTGCAACGGACAAAGAAAAGGCACCAGGCATTGTTGTCAGCCACGGCTGGTACAATAACCGCGAAATGCAGGACCTTAATTATGTGGAATATGCCCGCAGAGGTTATGTCGTTCTTGCTATCAGTATGTACGGACACGGTGATTCCGAGGTTATTGATTCAGGCACCTGGTGGGACGATGAAAATAATGCTAATGGTCTTTACGATGCAGTTAAATACTTATCCCGTCTGTCCTATGTTGATGCTGATAAAATAGGTGTAACAGGCCACTCAAATGGTGCTCTTGCCTGCCGTGAAGCTATTTTGCAGGATGATGAGGGACTTATTTCTGCCGCACTGCTCGTTTCAAATGATGCCGTGTATAAGGATAAAAACGATGCCTTTTACAATATGTTTGGAAGCCGTGATGCCGCAATCGTTGCCTGTCAGTATGATGAATTTTTTCACCGTGTTGACGGCAAGGCTCCGAGAGAATTTATAAATCAGTCAACAGCTCAGTCTTTCCTTAATTTCGGAGCTGACCCTAAAGGTCTTGAAGCAAGGACCGCTGATGTTTTTTATGAAAAAGAAATTGACGGCGAAAATGCTGTACGTGCTATTTATAACCCCGCCATTACACATCCTTGGGCACATTTTTCTTCGAGGGTTGTATCCTTCAGCGTTGATTTTTTTGACAGAGCTTTAGGAGCTCCTAATGAATTGGCCCATACGAATCAGATATGGCAGTACAAGGCGGCATTCAATGCAATAGGTATTGCAGGATTCTTTATGTTTGTTTTGTTCTTAACTATAGCTATGCTTGATTTGCCGTTTTTCAGAGAGCTGAAAGTAAAAGCTGATGTGGTCCCCTGGCCTGAACCTGAAGATAAGGTACGCAAAAAGATGCTTCACAGTCAGATTATTGGTGCTGTTATGAGCATACCCGCTTATCTTGTTGCATTTGCTGTTGGTTTTCTTTGGCAAAGCTCATTCTGGAATCAGGGGGCATCCCGCGTTATCGGAATCTGGTCGGTGCTTTGCGGACTTATCACTTTGATTACCCTTCGTTCCGGGCAGAAGAGAAATCCCATCGATAAAGCAGAACGAGGCATCACACTCAGCAAACAAAAGCTTATTAAAACTATTGTGCTTTCACTTATCGTTATCGGTGCATCCTTTATGATCGTTTACCTTTCGGATTATTTCTTGCTTACGGATTACCGTTTGTGGTGTTTTGCGACTATCCGTGCTTTTGGTGCACAGCATTTGGGAATGATTCTTCGTTTTGTACCGATGTGGCTTTTCTATTACATAATCATCAGTGTTTCAGGTAACTGTATAGGCTATATTGATATAGGAAAAAGCAGGTGGAAGAGTTCTGTTTTACAGATGTTATTCGTCTTCCTGGGACCGCAGATTATGATTATGGCACAGTACATCACATTCTTTATCACAGGTAAAATGCTTCTTGATCCTCTTAGCGGTATTATGGGCATATGGCTCTTCCCGATTGTACTGATTTTACCTCTTGCATCATTTATCAGCCATATGATTTACAAAAAGACAAAGAACCCATATTTAGGTGGCATAATAATGGGTATCATTGCCTGTATACTAACAGTTACTAATACTCTGACAGGTTGAGTATCGATTTGACAATGATAAAATAAACCTCAATAATATATTTCAGGAGACTTTTGGATGGAAATACGTGAAGCTGAAAAAGCTGATTTCGGTGAGCTTATGGAATTTTATGATTATATGTGTACTGTTCTTGGTGAAAAGGATTTTATGCCTGGCGGCAATAAGGGTGGGTTTCCGTCAGCAGATATGGTAGAAAAAGCGATACTGGAGCATAATCAATTCATCGGAGTTAAGGACGGAAAGATTATGGCTGCGTATATTTCAGACCAAAACAGCGATGAGACGTATCTTACTGCACCGTGGAAATCGGATGCCCTGAAGGGAGAATATGTCGTTCTGCATGCACTGAGAGTATCACCTGAATACGGTCGGAGGGGATATGGTAAAATGCTTACGGAGCATGCTATTGAAGAGGCAAGTAAGTAAGGGCTTTGTTTACAAGGGTTTCTGAGGCTTTTTAAGGCTTCTGAAGTTCTTGAAAAAATCTAGTCACATCAAATTTAATCATTAAATACTTAGACACATCATTTTTGAGTTTTCTCGGATGATGTGTCTGTATTTTTTTAATAATATCAGGAATATTATCAGGGACATTTGTTTTGAATGAAACAAAATAGCTTAAATAAACGCTTTCAATCAAAAAATATTGAAAAAGCACAAAAAATGTGATATATTACACAATGGATGAAAGTATATTGGTCGATAGGCTTATTATGCAATAAATCGGACTTTACGTCCGAAAATACTAAGGGGTTGCATTTTGTATGACAGATAAAGAACTCAGAAAACTCAGCCGTCTTGAACTGCTTGAATTACTTTTAGAAGCAAGCAAGGAAAACGAGAAGCTTAAAGAAAAAATAGAAAAGCTTAAAGTTGATAATAAAACGGCACAGAGCATAGAAAATCTGTCTGTTGCTACACGGCAGGTAGCAAACGCCCTTAAATATGCCGACAGTATCACCAGTGCTCTTAAAACATCTTCAATAGGATCAGCTTCATCCTCAAAAGAAGGCACGGTGAAGAATGCACAGTCGGACAGAGAGATATATAAACGAATGCTTTGCTTTTTTGCAAAAAACGATGAAAAGCTGAGCGTTTTTCCTGATGATATAGAAAACGATGTCAGAGAGCGCATAAAAAGCTTACTGGAAAAGAGAACTACAAACTGATATAGAACAACAGGAGCGTTACTTCCAATGGCAATAAAAAAATCGAAAAAAAGAATAACGATTCCTACCGCTAAGCAAATTGAAGCTGAAATTCTCAGAGAAAAATATAATCAAAAATATAAACAGGTGCTCAGAAGTACAATGTATTCACTTATTGTTGTTGCTGCTGTTGCGGTGTTGATTGCTACACTTGCTTTACCTGTTCTGCAGATTTCGGGCAGCAGCATGGAACCGACACTCAACGACGAAGAAATAGTCGTACTGTTAAAAACAACAAATATGAAAAAAGGGGAGCTGTGTTGCTTTTCTTATCAGAATAAACTTCTTATAAAGCGGGTTATCGGGCTCCCCGGAGATAAAATAAACATTGATGAAAACGGTAATGTTTATGTAAACGATGAGCCAATTGATGAGCCCTATGTTACGGACAGAGCTTTAGGTGAATGTGATATAGCTTTTCCGTGCTATGTAACAGATAATCACTATTTTGTTTTAGGTGACCACCGTTCAACTTCAATAGACAGCCGAAGCTCGGTGATAGGCCTTGTAAGTGAGGATTATATTGTCGGAAAAATATTTTTAAGAATATGGCCATTTGACAGTATCAGCCCGGTTGACTGATATTTACAAAGCGTAAAAGGAGGTGGCAGGTTTGGAAGGTGTCAACGAGGATTATCTTGGTAAGCATAAAAAATTCAGAATGGATAGCAAAAAGCTTGCCACAGCATTTTTACTTGCAGCATTCATAGTTGCAACAATAGTTTTCTGGTGGCTCAAGCTCGTAGGCATAACCGTAACCGGTGAAGCCTTTTGCGGTCTCAGTGAGCACACCCACTCGGATGACTGTTACATAAGCGAGCTTGTTTGCGGCTTTGAAGATAATTCAACAACTGTCTTTATCGGCGAAGCTGACACAACTGAAGCCTCTTTGAGCGACGAAACAACCTCAGAAGCGCATACTCATTCGGATGCTTGTTACATCAAAAATCTTTCTTGTACGCAAGCAGAGCACACCCATTCTCAGGAATGCTTCCCTGATAAAATAGCCGACACCGAAACCGTCAGCGATTGGCTCAGCACAATTGATGATGTTAAAATAACAAACGATATCCCTCAGAATCTGATTGGCATTGCAATGTCGCAGATGGGTTATGAAGAAAGCAAAAACAACTTTGAGTATGACAGTGATGGCAATAAAAACGGCTACACACGCTACGGTGAATGGTACGGCAACCCTTACGGTAAGTGGAATGCTATGTTTGTCTCCTTCTGTCTGCACTATGCCAACATCAATAATGCAGACGAGCTTAAGGCTGCCGGT
>SVPD01000005.1 GCA_015066045.1 Oscillospiraceae bacterium | reverse complement strand
TGCTGCATCAGGCTTGCGCCCATTGTGCAATATTCCCCACTGCTGCCTCCCGTAGGAGTCTGGGCCGTGTCTCAGTCCCAATGTGGCCGTTCAACCTCTCAGTCCGGCTACTGATCGTCGACTTGGTGAGCCGTTACCTCACCAACTATCTAATCAGACGCGAGTCCATCTTTCAGCGCCTCAGCTTTGGTACATCTAAGATGCCTTAAATGTACGTTATGCGGTATTAGCAGTCGTTTCCAACTGTTATCCCCCTCTGAAAGGCAGGTTACTCACGCGTTACTCACCCGTCCGCCACTAAGTCAGATAAGCTTCACCCCGAAGGGATTCACTTAAATGCTTCGTTCGACTTGCATGTGTTAGGCACGCCGCCAGCGTTCGTCCTGAGCCAGGATCAAACTCTCTAAAAATTGTATTAAGATGTCCGTAGACATTCTAATCATTTTCAGAGCATTTCTTCGCTCATTTCGTCATTGCTGACTTACTTTATACTTCGCTTTTTCAGCTTCCGTATATTACTGTTTGAAAAGTACTTTAAAACTCTTCTGATGGTTTCTTTACCATCGAAATCTCGGGTTCCTTTTCTTAATATCGTTGTTTAATTTTCAAGGTCCGTGCCGCCTCTTTTTTTGAGGCAGCTTAAAGAGTATATCACACTCTTTTTCCCTTGTCAATACTTTTTCTTAAATCTTTTTAAGTTTTTTCGTATCAACCTTTTTGAAGTTTTCCACATCTCTGCGGAAAGCTTTGTTATAATATCACTTCAAAAGACATTTGTCAACACTTTTTCCAAAGTTTTTCACAATTTCTTTATTATCTTGAACACTAAGCCGTGTGTTTTTGGTGAGCTGTGTGCAAAACCTACTATATAATGTGTTTTCGGCATTTTTATATAGTTATTTTCTATATATGGCGCATATTTTCAAGTCAAAGATTTCTTATATTCTATATAAAACCAAAGGTAATATAAAGATATTGCAAGCATTACCGAAACTGTTCCTGCTAAATATTCTGCTCTCAGGAATCTATATATAAAATCATTTTCTGACTTTAAATATATTACTATCCACTCACAGACACACCATAAACGATAAAAGCTCATAGTCCATGGCAAAGAAAATCCCGCTGCAGCAATTTCCGGTTTAATATGCTTCGGCATAAAGCCTGTCCAGAATTTATCCGGTTCATCAAAACAAATAAGCGAATAGTATTGTGTATATTTACTGCTATTTATACATACGGTTTTGTACCTGAAGCAGTCATAATATGTAACGGACAGCATTGCTATTATTGACATCATCGCAATAAACAAAACAGCCTCCCAGCCAAACCCCAAATCCTTTACTGCGAAATTATCCTCCATAGATAAATCCGGAGATACATAATAGGTGACTCCGATATCAGCAAGAGTCACTATTATGTAAACGGTATTAGTAATAATAAATCTTTTCTTTTTCATTATATCACCTTTTTTCTGTAGAATGGGTGAGCCTTCCGTCAGTCTATCGGCTACCGCCGTTCCTTAGAGGAGAGGCTTGTTTTAAATGTACTGAAAAATTATCGAAATAAATAAAGCTTCAGGGCAGATACGATGCCGCATCCGCCCCGAAAAAACCTAAAGGGAGATATAAAGTTTATTCGACGGTAATGATGCCTTCACAGATCTGGTACTCCCACCACCAGCCGTGTTCAAAGTGATCCTTGCCCATTTTCTTATATACTACGTAATATCTGTTATCACCCTTCGGAAGCTTCGCAGTGTCCAGCTCAATAGGAAGCTCTATCTGATTTCCCTCGTGAATGGTGACATCAATGTTTTCCGCACCGTCAAAAACAGGCTGCGGCTCTGTGCCGATATAAAATGCTACTCTGTATTCACCGGGTTTACCGTGAAGATTAAGGGTGAACTCTTCACTTTCTTCACCTTCCGTCGTGAAATTTGTTTTATGAAGAGTGAATGTGTCTTTAAGGAACGGATGATCATTTTCATAAATAACAGTCTCATCTATATCCTTATACAGTACTGCATTTATTGATTCGAGCTTATCATAGGTATTATAGTATTCCGAACCGTCGCCTGCAGGTTCTTCATAATTATACATAGCACGGATTTTTTCGTGAACGGGGGCCTCTTTCATACCGGTCACTCCGGTGCTCACTGCCTTCTGTTCGGATGCATCCTCTTCCATAATCAGATGTGCGAAAACATCATTACTTAAAATGAAAGCCCTCAGACTTCTGGGTACAGTTACATCGACAAGACAATCATCGCAGATGCTGTCTGAATCTTCATCCATATGCCAGTCTCTTCTGAACTCTCCGGTCACACATATGCCTTCACTGTCGTCGGGATCAGTAACAGAGCACAAGGAAAGTGCAAGAGTTTCACCTTTTTTCCCTATATTGGGCAGAAAAGAAATTTCTATCGCTTCCACAGTGCCCGGCTTACCGCCGATAATGTACATATCTGTGTCCTTCGTGATTTCATCACCGCTTTTTACGGTGAATTTCTGTCTTACACCGTCAAGAAAGAGAATAAGCCCCTTTTCCTGCTGAACTGAATGAGCGCCCTCGTCAATAACATATTTGATAATAATTTCATCGCCGTCGTAGATAACCTCTTTATGCGCATTATCTGCTCTGCCTGCAGCATAGGCACCCTTTATTTCCCAGTCAACGCTGACATAATTTTCGGGATCGGGCTCACTCCACAGTCCCATCAGCATCAGCATATCCTTCGGCGTCAGGTCAGAAGCCGAAACAGTTACCGTAAGGACAAGACTCATCAGCACCGCCGCTATAAGTGCCGCCCATCTGATTTTCTTTCTTCGTAGGGGTGCAGTCTTTTCTCCGCCGACTTCGTCAAAAAGCTTATCCATTTTCTTAGTGAAATTCTTTGAATAAGGTCTTACTATATCCCCTTCCTTCGGAAGTGAATTTAATTCCTTTTCTGCCGCTTCCTCGAAAGCGAGCTTAAGGGTGTCCTTATTTTTCATTATTAAGTGCCTCCTTTTCTATTATATATATGAGTTTCCGTCTGCCTCGGGCCAGCTGCTGCTTTACGGTGCTTTCCTTTCGTGAAAGCAGGTGCGAGATTTCCGTCACCGTCAGCTCGTTGAGATAATAAAGACTGAGCACATCTCTGTATTTTTCACCGAGAGAAAGAATGGCGCTGACTATGTAAGAATAGTTTTCCTTCTCACAGATGGCATCAAGAGTGCTTTCGTCCTCTCTCGCATCCTCATCACTGATAAGAGTCGGCATCTCGCACACCTTCTGCCTTGCCATATTAAGTGCTCTGCTTTTTGCAGCCTTGATAACATAAGAGGCGGTCTGTATGCTGTCTGTGTCTCCTATCTTGTCCAGATTTTTCGAAATGGCCACGAAGGCTTCGTGTACCGCATCCTCGGCAAGATAGGGATCATCCAATATGCGACAGGCGGTGATATACATTCTGTTTCTGTATTTTTCATATATTTCCGTCAGCTTCTGTTTTTCAGTTTCTGCACCCGTGGATGCTGAATGCATTTTATCACCTCCGTTACTGCGAGCTTCCTTAAAAGGCCTTTCATATATATAGACAATCGAAAAGGTCGTTTGGTTACATGGTAAGTGAAAATTTTTTCAAAAAAATTACAGAAAGGGAAAGAGAAGGTTATTTTTCTACCTGTCCCTACGCCTTATCATAAAAAATAATCTCCCGAAAATCTGTCGGGAGATTATTACTGATGTTTTATTTCTCGTATTTTTCCATAAACTTTTCGCCGCAGCCGTACTTCTCGTAAACATAGTCGATGTCCTTATCACCTCTGCCTGAGAGAGAAACGAGGATAGAGCCTGACTTATGCTCCTTGGCATACTTGATGGCATAGGCTACTGCGTGGGAGGATTCGATAGCGGGGATGATGCCCTCATATCTGGACAGAAGGAAGAATGCCTCCATAGCCTCCTCGTCGGAGATAGTGTCATACTGTACTCTGCCCATGTCACGAAGATTAGCGTGCTCGGGACCTACACCGGGATAGTCCAGACCGCTGGCGATGGAGTAAACGGGAAGAGGCTCACCCTTTTCATCCTGAAGAAGATAGCTTTCGAAGCCGTGAAGTCTGCCCTTGGTGCCGAATGCCATGGTAGCAGCGTGGTCACCCACCTTTTCGCCTCTGCCGAGAGGCTCTACACCGATAATATCCACAGGATCGGCAAGGAAGGGAACGAACATACCGATAGAGTTTGAGCCGCCGCCTACACAGGCACACACGGCATCGGGATGATGACCGGTCATTTCGAGGAACTGCTCTCTGGCTTCGATGCCGATAACAGCCTGAAAATCTCTTACCATTTTCGGGAAGGGATGGGGGCCGAGGGCTGAGCCGATGCAGTAAATGGCGTGGTCATACTCTTTAAGATAGGCCTCAAATGCTGCGTCAACTGCTTCCTTGAGGGTTTTAAGCCCGTGGGTTACGGGAATAACATTGGCACCGAGCATTTTCATTCTGATTACATTCGGATGCTGCTTGGCGATGTCCACCTCACCCATATAAATGTCACATTCCATACCGAAATATGCGGCTGCCGTGGCCAGAGCCACACCGTGCTGACCTGCACCCGTTTCAGCGATAAGCTTCTTTTTGCCCATATACTTAGCCAGAAGACCTTCGCCCATACAGTGGTTAAGCTTGTGAGCGCCTGTGTGATTAAGGTCCTCTCTCTTAAGATAAATCTGACAGTTTCCGAAGAGCTTGGAAAGTCTTTCGCAGTGGTAAACGGGAGTAGGTCTGCCCTGAAATTCCTTTCTGATTCTGCGAAGCTCGGAAATAAACTGTGCTGACTGACAGATAGCTTCATAGGCATCGTCAGCTTCTCTGAAGGCAGGCTCAAGCTCGGGAGGAAGAAAGGCACCGCCGTGCTGACCGAAATAACCGTTTTTATCCGGATACTGTTTGAGATAATTGTCGAATTCTTTATAGCTTGTGTTCATTTTATATTCTCCTTGTTTTCTTTAATATATAATAGTATGATATTTTTACTGAATCAGATTACTTCAAACTACGCCATCGTACACCTGAATAATACATAGATAACACTTCCTGAAAATATTTTTCCATAAGAGGCGAAATAAGAACCCCTCACGCTTTGCGTTCGTGAAGCTTGTTGTAATATACAATAAAAAAACTTCTGCTCCATAAAGGAACAGAAGTCTGTCGCCACCTTAATGGTTTTTCACGTACTGACATACGCTCTCAGCATAACGGTAGAGTTTCCGTCGGCACCTACTGCATTTTTCGGAGCCGCCCTCACGAGTCCATTCACATAACCTTCCCCTGTTACATTCCACCGTCCGTAACTCTCTGAAAGCTTCGGGTAATGCTACTACTCTCGCTCATCGGTTTAATTTTATTGTGTTAAAATGATATATCAGTTTTTCCTTTTTGTCAAGAGTTTCAGAAAAAAATCCCTCAGGTAAAATTTTACAGGAAATACGAGCATTCTCTTTTTCGGTTGACAAAAATCTGACACTCGATGATATAATGCTACCGTAATATAGTTGTATAGCTATCGGGCGGTTGGTGATATTACTTCCGTAAAGGAGGTGATGTTATACCTGTAACTTTAACTTTACATATTGGAATATTTACTATAACAATACGTATTAAGGTAAAAGGTAACAACCGCCACTCGGCAAAGTGACGGTTGTTTTCAATTAAATTTAACAAAACAATAATCACCAACCGCTAAACGATCAGCTCTTACAGTTATATTATATATAGTCTCTCCCGTTTTGTCAATATCCGGGAGAGATTTTTGTTTTACATTACCACAGAATCGAGAACTGCTATGGCTTCGGCAAACTCCTCAAGGTCCTTCCGCTGACCTCTGCCCCGAAGCTGATTCCATTTTTCCTTTATGTCGCTCCAGTCAAAGGTGCCGTCAGCAGGCTTTTCTGCCGCAGGCTCCTCTGCAGCAGCTGCTTCCTCCCCGGCCTTGGACTCCTCGAGAGCTATTTTAACCGCAGAAATAAATTCATCCTTGCCGTAAACGGTGATTTTTTCGACCTTTAATTTATGGGCAAGCTCTTCAAGCTCATAAATGGCGTTGGCACCGTACTGCTCCACCATCTGACTGAAAACCTCGGGAGTAAAATAATAGATGTTTCCCGACAGATGACCGAATGCCTTTCTCGTATCCAGATAGCCCAGACGGATTCTCCTGTCGATCATAGGACCGCTGAAATCAAAGGACTGACCGAGGTCATCAAGGTCATAGGGGCGGATATATACCACCTGAGAGTTATTGAAGTTAAGATTATGGGCTACGCCCTTGATGTTCGAAATGTCGATAACGATTAGCTTATTATAGCCTCTCTTTTTCAGTGTCATCACCGGAGTGTTATCGTAAACACCTCCGTCCAGAAAACGCTCTCCCTCAGGACCGATGTTTGTAGCTAAGGGAATATTTGACGAGGCTAAAAGATAATCTACAAGCTCACCCTGAGGAATATCCTCGACGAAAATTTCCAGAGGTGTGGCGCTCTGTGAAAGGTGAACCGTCACGATGCCGAGAGGGATTTTCTTTTTCCTTACCTTGTCCTCATCCACATAGGTTTTTATATAATCTGCAGCAGGTGAAGCATCGAAGCCGCCGTTTTTCAGGAATTCCTTAAACAGAATACTCCAATTTTTCTTGCTGAAAAGATTTTCAGGATCCACAAGCTCATTTTCGATTCTGATACCCTTTTTAACGGAGACATTATGCCAGAATTCGATGGCCTTATTCATATCACCGGCTGCAATAAGTGCACCGTTAATGGAGCCGATGGAAACACCGGCTATGGCATCGAAGGAAATACGCATTTCACGAAGCGCCTTCCATGCGCCTATCTGATAGGCTCCCTTACCGCCTCCGCCTGCGAGCACGAGACCGTACTTTTTAAAAATCATAGTTACACCGCCTTAATAGAGTAAATCTGATATTATAGAGTTAGAAAGGAGAAAGCCCTCGGGAGTGAGAGATATCCTGTCCCCTTCTATGTTCAACAAGCCGTTTTTTTCATATTTTTCCGCTTTTTTAAATATGGCTTCGTCTAAAGCCTTACCATATCTTTCCCTGTATTTTTTACCGTCCAGACCTTCCCTGAGACGAAGGGCGAGCATAATGTATTCCTCATCGCCTCCGCCCTCACCGTCATAGAGAGGCTCCTTTCCCGAAAGAAAATCCCGGAAGGAACGGGAATAATAAAACCTTTTCCCCTTATAGCAGGAGTGTGCCGAGGGGCCTATGCCGATGTAATCCTCACATTTCCAGTAGCGGGTGTTATGACGGCTATGGTAGCCCTCGAGGGCGAAATTAGAGATTTCGTAGTGAAGGAAGCCTTCCCTCCTGAGCCGTTCCGAGGTGTGAAGGTACATAGCAGCCACCGTGTCCTCATCGGGTAAGTCAAGCTTTTTCTCATCCTCTGCAAAGGGTGTCCCCTCTTCTATTTTAAGCATATAGGCACTGATGTGCTTCACTCCGAGAGAAAGAATGAAATCTATACTTTCATCGATGCTTTCCACGGTCTGATGAGGTACGCCGAGCATAAGGTCGAGGGAGATGTTTTCTATGCCTTCATTTTTAAAAAGATCGACCGCTCTTTTTATATCCTCTCTGCCCGACGGTCTGCCGAGGATTTTTCTCTCTCCGGCCACCGCCGACTGCATACCCATGGAAACACGGTTAACCCCTGCCCTTTTCACCTGACAGACGAAGTTCTCATCGGTGGAGGAGGGATTACATTCCACGGTTATTTCAGCATCCTTCTGTAAATCAAACCCTTCCCTTATGTAAGATATTATCCTTCCTATTCTTTCACCGCCGAAAACCGAGGGAGTGCCTCCGCCGAAATAAAGGGTGTCTACCCTCAGCTTACGGTCGGCATAGCCCTTCAAGCAGAAAAGGACAGCCCTAAGATAGCTGTCCTTTTGTTTTTCGTCACCTTTAAAGGAATAGAAATCACAGTAAGGACATTTACTTTTGCAAAAGGGAATATGTATATATATTCCTGTCATACTGTTATCCGTTGTCGTCCAGCTTAAGCACTGCCATAAAGGCCTCCTGCGGAACCTCGACGGTACCGAACTGGCGCATACGCTTTTTACCTTCCTTCTGTTTTTCGAGAAGCTTTTTCTTTCGTGTGATGTCACCGCCGTAGCATTTGGCGAGAACATCCTTTCTCATAGCCTTGACAGTTTCACGGGCGATAACCTTACTGCCGATGGCTACCTGAATGGGAATTTCGAACATCTGTCTCGGAATATGCTCCTTCAGCTTTTCGGCTATCTTGCGGGCACGTGACATAGCCTTTTCCGAATGGATGATAAAGGAAAGGGCATCTATTATGTCACCGTTCAGAAGAACATCCACCTTCTGAAGAGAGGAGCGTCTGTATTCGAAAATCTCATAGTCGAAGGAGGCATAGCCTCTCGTTCTCGACTTAAGAGCATCAAAGAAATCATAGATGATTTCATTCAGAGGAAGCTCGTAATGAATGTCCACACGGTCGGGTGTGATATACTTCATATCCTTGAAAATTCCTCTTCTGTCCTGACAAAGGTCCATAATGGAGCCTACATAATCAGCGGGAGAATAGATGTGAGCGTTCGTAATGGGCTCCTCACAGTAGTCGATGGAGGCCTGCTCGGGATAATGGGTAGGGTTATCTATTTCCACCACTGAGCCGTCGGTAAGATGAATCTTATAAACGACCGAGGGAACGGTAGTCACGAGGTCAAGATTATATTCTCTCTCCAGTCTTTCCTGAATAATTTCCAGATGTAAAAGACCGAGGAAGCCGCAGCGGAATCCGAAGCCCAAAGCACCCGAGGTTTCGGGCTCATAGGAAAGGGAAGCGTCATTAAGCTGAAGCTTTTCCAGAGCATCACGGAGTGCCTCATAGTCAGCACCGTCAGCGGGATAAACACCGCAGTAAACCATAGGGTTTACCTTTCTGTAGCCGGGCAGCGGCTCTGCGGCAGAATTCTGCACCTTGGTTACGGTGTCGCCCACCTTGGCATCACGGACAGTTTTAATGGATGCGGTGATGTAGCCTACCTCACCCGAGGAAAGCTCCTTACAGGGCTCAAGCCCCGTGGCTCTCATATAGCCGACCTCAACTACATTGAACTCAGCACCCGTAGCCATCATACGCATGGTCTCACCGGCCTTAAGTGTGCCCTGCATCACACGCACATAAACTATAACACCCTTATAATTATCATAAACGGAGTCGAAGATAAGTGCCTTTAAGGGAGCTTTGTCGTCGCAGCCTGAGGGGGCGGGAATGTCGGAGACTATCCTTTCCAGTACCTCTGCCACGTTTTCACCGGTTTTAGCGGAAACTCTCGGTGCTCCCATACAGTCCAGACCGATAACCTCCTCCACCTCAGCGGCTACTCTGTCGGGCTCGGCGGCGGGAAGGTCGATTTTATTTATTACGGGAACCAGCTCAAGGTCGTGGTCGAGAGCGAGATAGGTATTGGCGAGAGTCTGTGCTTCGATGCCCTGAGAGGCGTCGATAATAAGCACCGCACCCTCGCAGGCGGCCAGAGAACGTGAAACCTCATAATTAAAGTCTACGTGTCCCGGTGTGTCGATAAGGTTAAGTTCATATTCCTCACCGTCCTTAGCCTTATAGTTAAGCTTTACGGCGTGAGCCTTTATGGTGATTCCTCTCTCTCTTTCCAGATCCATATCGTCCAGTATCTGTGCAGACATATCTCTTTTAGCCACAGAGTCTGTTATCTCCAGAAGTCTGTCGGCAAGAGTGCTTTTTCCGTGGTCGATATGAGCGATGATAGAGAAATTTCTTATGTTTTCTTTTTTAGCTGCCAAAATATCACCTCATACGGGGTAAAATTAATATATCGATATATTTTAGCATAAAATATAATTTTTGGCAAGTAGAAAAACAATAAAAGGAGCTGATGCAGATTTCGGATAAATAAAAACTACACCGAGGCCACACAAAGAAATGCTTCCCTGTGTGACGTCGGCGTAACACATCTGTTTCTGTTTTTCTTTTCGGTCTGCGCTCAGCCTCTGCTTTATTTGGCCGCAGTGGTGGCTGCCGCAGTAGTTTCGGGATTCTCGCCCGTTATCTTGGTAGAATCGGGAGAAATAATGCCGATATAGCTCTGACCGGGATTTACCTGTAAGGGAGCTCCCGTACTGTCAAAGACCTGAATGGTGTCACCCTCAGAGGGCTTGGTCCAGGTGATTTTCTGACTCTTGCCCATGGAGATATAGTAGCCTGTACCGCCCTTGAGCTCTACCTTCATAAGATAGTTGTCACTGTGCTTTTTGATGTCGGTCTCAAGCACGAAAACATTAGTGTAATTAAGCTGCTCACCGCTGACACTGTCTCTGTGAACCGAGCCGTTATGCTGCTTCAGATACACCTTCTTTTCAGCATCATAGGTAAAGGTGCTGTAATAGGAGGTGGAGAAATTAAGTCTTACCTTGTCGCAGTTAGTGTCACCGGCTGCTACTGCCTTGCCTTCCTCACGGAAATTAAAGATGGGAACGTTTTTACCCTCACTGTAGTCTGTTCTGATTTTTTTGCTTTCGAAAACCTTGGGAATGTTTTCGCCCTTTACATAAGCGGTGTGCTCACTGCTGTACTTTTTCAATCTTTCCGAGTCTCTGCCGAAAAGGTCGGTGATGTAGTTAGCTGCACCGTTGAAATAATCGATACCGAGTCTCTCGAGAGTGGGTGTGCCGAAGGTCTCGTTACTGCCGAAGCAGATGTAAACTGCATCCAGACCGTAAGCAAGAATAGGATAATAATAGCGGCAGGAGCGTACGGAGCAGACATTGGGTATTTTCGTGTAGTCACCGTAGACGGCCATCATTCGTGTAATGCCGCCCTCGACGATAACCTCAAACATCAGGTCAGCCTTGCTTATACCGTACTGGGGAAGAGCTGCACGGACGTTATTTATCATAATAGCCACGGGGCGTTTGCCGTAGGCCTTCTCGCTGAGAGTGGCAAGACCGGTAAGTCGGTTTATCTTCTCGGGAGTGACGGGTGCGGCAGTGGTGGTAACCTCTGTGGTGGTGGGAGCCGCCGTGGTTTCCTCCTCTTCCTTTCCGCCGCAGGCAGTAAGGCCGAAAATCATAATAACGGCAAGTAAAAGCGCCAGACTTCTTTTTAAAACAGTTTTGTTTTTCATTTCTCTTTCTCCTTTAAACTGCTTATTTTAACATAGTATACCACTATCACTTGATAATTTCAACCAAAAACATACAAAATATACGAAAAAAATACAAAAAAAGCTAAAACGACAGCTCTCTTGATTTTTCCGCAGAATGAGTGTATAATATGTAAACAATATAAACGAAAGGGTGCTTATTATGCCTCACGAAATAAAAATCACTCTCACGGTTTTAGCCGTAATTATCGCTGTACTTTTCGTAGTCTGGATAGGCCTCGGCTTCGCATTTTTCTTCATCGCTCTGGGCAATAAGAAAAGAAAGGACAACACTGTACCCTGTAAGGGAAGCCTTTTCGAAAAAAATGCCGATAATCCCACCCTGCAGAGAGGCTACAAATGGTTCGACACTACATATAAGCAGGAGGTTATCATAAAAAACCGCAAGGGCGAAAACCTTCACGGTGTGGAATTCCGCAACCCCTCAAACAGTAATGTATGGGCCATCGTTCTCCACGGCTGGACAAATGTGAACCGTGAAATGGGCACCTACGGCGTGGAATACTATAAAAGAGGCTTCAATGTCCTCATTCCCGACCTGCGCGGTCACAATAACAGTGAGCACAAATTCGTAACCATGGGCTGGATGGACCGACTCGATGTGGTTGACTGGATAAACAGTATCGTCAAGGAAAACCCGAAGGCGAAAATTATCCTTCACGGTCCCTCTATGGGCGGTGCCACCACTATGATGACCACAGGTGAAAGCTTACCCGAAAACGTTATGCTCGCCGTCGAGGACTGCGGATTTACCTCGGTCAAGGATATTTTTACAGACCGCTGCAAAAGAAAATACCATCTTCCCCCGAAGCTGGTTATGCCTCCCGCCGCACTGGTGTGCCGCATCTTTAACGGCTTTTTCTGGGGCAAGGCCTCCTGTGTGGAGCAGTTAAAAAAATCAAAGACTCCCACCCTTTTCATTCACGGTGACAAGGATGATTTCGTACGCATCTCAAACTTAGAGCCCGTTTTCAATGCCTGTGCCGCAGAAAAGGAAAAGCACATCGTTCACGGTGCGGAGCACGCTCTCTCCGCCATCTGGTTCCCCGAGGAATACTGGGCAGTGGTAGATGCCTTTCTGGAAAAGCATCTGTACAGTAAGATGGCGAACTGAATTATTTATCCTTCCTCCCCTTTCGCTGACAAGCAGTAAGGGGAGGATTTTTTCTCTGTTATTTTACAGTTACATAAAAAACAAAAAGCGGTCACAGAAATCAATCTGCAACCGCAAATATTAATTAATTAACAAATCAATCGGGATATCCGTTAGGATTCTGACTCTGCCATCTCCATGAATCGGCACACATTTCGTCTATGCCTCTTTCAGCCTTCCAGCCGAGCTCCTCATAAGCCTTTGAGGGATCGGAGTAGCATACGGCTACATCACCGGGACGGCGATCAACTATTTTATAGTTTATCTTTACACCGCTTGCCTTTTCGAAGGCCTTGACTACATCGAGAACACTGTAGCCCGTACCTGTACCGAGGTTATAAACGTCGAGTCCGTTTTTACTCAGAACTCTCTGCAGAGCCTTTACGTGACCTGCAGCCAGATCAACTACGTGGATATAGTCTCTGACGCCTGTGCCGTCGTGTGTATCATAGTCGGAGCCGAAAACGCTCAGACATTCACGCTTACCGATAGCCACCTGTGTAATGAAGGGCATAAGATTATTAGGAATGCCGTTCGGATCCTCACCGATTCTGCCGCTTTCGTGAGCACCGATGGGATTAAAGTAACGGAGAAGACAGATGGACCAATCCTTATCTGATTTGAAAAGGTCGGAAAGGATAATTTCGATCATAAATTTGGTGGTGCCGTAAGGATTCGTGGTGCCGCCTGTGGGCATAGACTCCTTAAGAGGAGAAACATTGTTCATACCGTAAACTGTAGCTGAGGAGCTGAAAACGATTTTTTTGCAGCCGTTATTTTTCATTACCTCACAGAGAACAAGTGTGCCTGCGATATTGTTATCATAATACTCGAGAGGCTTCTGGCAGCTTTCACCTACGGCCTTGAGTCCGGCGAAATGGATAACTGCATCGATTTTTTCAGCCTTAAAGATTTTATCGAGACCTTTTCCGTCTCTGATGTCGCACTCATAAAAGGTAACAGGCTTACCGCTGATGTCTGCCGTTCTTTTGAGAGCTTCTCTTTTACTGTTGTAGAAATTGTCCACTACGACTACATCGTAGCCGGCTTTTATGAGTTCGATACATGTGTGGGAGCCGATATATCCGGCACCGCCCGTAACAAGAATTGACATATTCCTTCACCTCGTTTATAATATATAAAAAGTTTACCTTTCGATTATACAATAAAAAGTTTCAACTTTCAATAGTTTTTCAGACAAGGAGAACGAATTTATGGAAAATTTATCAGATATTTCCGTTATCAGAAGAGTGATGGAAAAGCACGGCTTTCATTTTTCCAAGGCACTCGGACAGAATTTCCTCATCAATCCCTCGGTCTGCCCCCGTATGGCAGAAATGTGCGGAGCCGACGAAAGCACGGGCGTTATCGAGGTAGGTGCAGGTGTAGGTGTCCTCACCGCAGAGCTGGCCAAAAGAGCCAGAAAGGTCGTGTGCATCGAGCTGGATACGAGACTGCTTCCCGTTCTCGATGAAACTCTCGCAGATTTCGATAACATAGAGATTATCAATGCAGACATAATGAAGACCGACCTCAGAGCACTCATCGAGGAAAAGTTCAAGGGTATGAAAGTGGTCGTATGTGCTAATCTCCCCTACTATATCACCTCCCCCGTTATCACTCTGCTCCTCGAAAGCAATCTGCCCATCGAGGCGGTTACGGTTATGATTCAGAGAGAGGCCGCTGACAGGCTCTGCACTCCCGTAGGCTCGAGAGACTCGGGTGCCATCACCGTATGCACTAACTATTATGCAGTACCCGAAACCCTTTTTCACGTGTCAAGAGGCTCCTTTATGCCCGCTCCCAATGTGGACAGTACGGTCATAAGACTGAACATCAGAAAAGAGCCTGCCGTTTCCATCAGCGATGAAAGGAAATTTTTCAGAATGGTAAAGGCCGCCTTCGCACAGAGAAGAAAGACGGCAGTAAATTCCATAGCGAGCGGAATGTCTCTTCCCAAGGATAAGGTAGCAGAGGCTATTGCCGCCGCAGGACTCGATGTGAATGTGAGAGCGGAAAAGCTTTCTATGCAGGAGCTGGCCGGCATCTGCGAAAAGCTGTAAAAAAATATGTTTTACGTAAAGTATAAAGCCTTTACAACGGAAATTACGTTGTAAAGGCTTTTTCTTTACACTGTGGAAAACACGGTCAAAAATGTTAAAGGCTGCGGATAAGCTGACATTAAGACCTGTTAAAAGTACTTTAAACTGTGAAAAACTGTAAAGTTTTCAACTTTACTGACAGAGTTTTCCACATTTTTGTTGAAAACTTATGAGGATTATTCATTATTCACTTTTTTTGCATAAAAGCAGGTGAATTAATACTCTCTGGCGATTCTCGCAAACCGGTAGTCGTTTTCATAGCTGATGGTACCCGAGGAGCGATAAATGCTCAGTATAAGCCCGATAGCTAAATATACACAGACCGTAGACGAGCCGCCGGCACTGATAAAGGGAAGCGTGATACCGATAACGGGAAGCAGACGGGTGCACATACCGATATTGATAACTGCCTGTGCGATAAGCATAAAGGCTACACCGTAGCTCATCATTTCGGCAGCGAAATTTTTCGACCTTTTACCCACGGCCACTACTCTTACGGCAAGTAAAAGGAAAAGGCTCAGAAGAACAAGCGCACCGATAAAGCCGAACTCCTCGCAGATGGCGGAGAAAATCATATCGTTCTGCTTTTCGGGCAAAAGTGTGCTTTGGGTAAGCTCACCCTGATAAATTCCCATTCCCGTAAAGCCGCCGTTCTGAATGGCCTTGAGCGCCTGATTCTGCTGATAGATTTCAGTGGGATAAGCATCGGGATTAAAAAGGGCAAGTATTCTGTTTCGCTGAATGTTATCGAAAACCTTAAGCCAGATAACCGGTGAAGCGGCAGCTATCAGCAGTACGCCGGCGGGAAAATAAAGCCAGTGAACGCCCGAAACGAACATCATACCGATAAACATAAGTGCGAAGATAAGAGCAGAGCCCATATCACCCGTAGCTACGACCAGAACGATGGGAACCATAGCGTGGACACAGAGAAAAAAGACGGTCTTAAGTGAGGAAATGTCGTTTTTAACCTTGCTTAAATGAAAGGAAAAGGTAACGATAAAGCCTATTTTGACTATCTCGGAGGGCTGAAAGTAAAGCTTTCCCGGCAGAGCCAGCCAGGAGATGGCATCACTTCGGCCGTCGGGTGAAACACCGATAGCGAAAAGAGAAAGCATAAGGCCTATTCCCGCTATTCCGATGAGCGGCCATAGCTTAAGAACGATATCGTAGTCAATGACGGAAATGATAAAGGCTGCCACTATGCCCAGACAAAAGGCAAGTATCATAACCCTCGTGTCACGGGAAATATATGTTCCCGCATCGGCATCGAAGGTGGCGCTGCTTACGGCCACTGTACCGAAAACGGAAAGAGCCGTGCAGAGAAAGACGGTTATCAGATCCGTTCCTTTAATAAAACTTTTCAGGGCTTTAACCATTGCTCAGGTCCCCTTTTTTCAGAGTTTTGGCCTTAAGCTCTCTTTCCGCCTGAGGCAGACGGAGATAAGAAGGCATCAGCTCACCGCCCGAAAGTAGCTTTTCCTCGCTGAAGTCTCTTTCAGCGGCGAAGGCCACTGAGGAGCCCTTCTGATAAACTGAGGCTGCACCGGCCTTTTTATAGCCTAAAGCCTTGTGGCATATTTCTGCACCGTCACCGACGAAAATGATTTCGCCCTCATAAGCCTTAAGTCTTTCACCTAGATCTTCTATTTTAAGAGCAGAATCCTCCATAAGTCTGCATACAGAGCCGCCCTCATTTTTAAACACGGCACAGTAAACCTGCTGACACCGTGCATCCATAACAGGCACGGCCACACAGTCTCTGTCGGAAAGGTTATAGGCGAGAGCCTCCAGAGTAGAGACAGGCATAGCCTTTTTATCCAGACCGTCGCAAAGTCCCTTGACCGCAGCCACACCGATTCTCACTCCCGTAAAGGAGCCGGGGCCCACACTGCAGGCGAAAAAGTCGATATCCTTAAGCTGAATTTCAGCATTTTTTAAGGTACTGTCAATCATAGGAAGAAGGGTGCGGGAATGGGTAAGTCCCGTGTTTACAGAACTTTCACTTAAAATCTTTCCCTTCTCCGTCACTGCCACAGAGGCGCACACGGCACTGGTATCAACGGCTAAAATCTTCATCACATTCCACTCCTTCCACTTTTATAATTCTGCTGTTTTCATCCTCGTATTTTTCTATGGTGACTCTGACCGTACTGTCGGGCAGAGCGTTTTCGATGTTTTCGCTCCACTCCACGGCTAATATTGCTCCCATATCGAGATAATCGAAAAAGCCGCTGGAGTAAAGGTCATCCCAGCTCTCCACCTTATACATATCGAAATGCACCAAGGGAGGATTTCCGCCGTAATCATTGACGATGGCGAAGGTGGGACTGGAAACATGGCAGTCGATTCCCATTCCTCGGGCAAGACCTCGGGTGAAGGCTGTCTTACCCATACCGAGACCGCCGAAAAAAGCTACCACGGTGCCGCTCTTAAGATGCTTTGCCAAACGGGAGGCAAACTCCTCCGTTTCCTCTGTGCTGAGGGTAATGCGGGTAATCATACTTTCACCTCTTTCGGTCTGAAATAAAATATTTACAGTATATAATACCACGAAAAAAGAGGTTGGTCAAGAGAGAAAACAAGTCAACCCCATATCTTAAGTTTTTCTTACATCCATTCCTTTTCTATTGTAAAAAAATGCTTTATAAGCTAAAATGAAAGAGTAAAGGAGCTGATTTTATGATGAAGGAAAAGATAAAAAAGACAGGTGCGGTCATTTTATTTACCGCCGCTTATGCCTTTGGTGCTTTAATGCTGATGAGCGAATTTTACGACGAGTATCTTCTCTGGTTTATCTTTTCTGCAGTAATGTATGTAGCGGAAGTAATTATTTCTGTATTTACGAAGGTAAAGCCCCTTTCCTTTTTCTTCTGCATTGTGTTTTTGTCACTCGCTGCGATTGTTTACGACCTGATTTATCCTGACAATTATTTTTTGCTTATTACCTACGCCCTTGTATTTCTTGCCTTCAGAGCAGGATTTTTGCTCATCGATTTTATCAGGCTGAAAAAATACAGGCTCATTCCGCTTTCACTCGTGCTCTGTGGCTGCTTCTTTTTCGTTTCCTCAAACACAGAAGCCCTGTACCGTGAATATACGGAATTGGTGGTCGGCACTGCTGACCGCACCTCCTCCTGGGGTGCCATAAATCAGATAATTGAAAGGCAGGAGGGCTGGAAGCAAATAGTAAATAATTCACCCTTTACCCTCGGAGAAATAGCCGAAGAAACCGACGAAAACGGATGGGTACGGCAGTACAGTACAGGCAGGACCTTCCCCGAAACAGACGGCTCGACTGTCTGCGTGCCTATGGCTATGGAGTTCGCTCGGCAGCATCTGGGCTTCGACGACGAAAATGTCCGTGATTTCGTGGATTTTTCCACCACGCACTACGCCTATGAAAACCTTATCACGGAAAGAGATGACCTTTACGGCTGCTTCACATACGACGGAAAATATATGGTCTCTTATAAAAGAGAGCCGATAGATCTGGTTATAGCCACACACCCGTCGGATGATGAGCTGGAAACGGCAAAGGCTGCAGGAGTGGAATTGCTGCTCGAGCCCGTCTGCTACGACGCCTTCGTTTTCATCACCCATAAGGACAACCCCGTGGAAAGCCTTACCGTTCAGCAGGTGAAGGACATTTACTCGGGCAAGATTAAAAACTGGAGGGATGTAGGCGGCAACAACGAAAAAATCCGTGCCTTTCAGAGAGAAAAGAATTCCGGCAGTCAGACGGCTATGGAGAGACTGATTATGGGCGGAGCGGATATGATAGATCCCATAGAAATCAAGGTAGTAGAGGGAATGGGTGCATTAGTGGATGCGGTAGCAGAATATGAAAACCAAACCGCAAGTCTCGGCTACACCTACCGCTACTACATCGATAACCTTTATAAAAACGATGAAATCAAGACTATAGCCGTAGAGGGCATTTATCCCACCGACGAAAACATAAGAAACGGAAGCTATCCCTACACCACAAACTACTACGGTGTTATCAGAAAGGAAGATGAAGGTGAAAGAGCGGGAGAGTTCCTTAAGTGGATTTTATCGGAGGAAGGACAGAAATGTGTCGGTCAGGCTGGGTATATAACGATGAAATAAATAAGTACAATCAGGGAGCAATTTGAACTGCCCCCTGATTTCATTTTCATCTTGCTTTTTATGTTTTTTAGGAATATAATGGAGAAAGAAAAAAAGGAAGTGTGACTATGAACAGAAAAATCATACAAGCCTTCACTGCCGCTCTTTCCGTACTGCTTATCGCTCTTTGCCTTTCGGTAAGCGTAACAGCGGCAAAGGGTACCGTAGGAACAGTCTCCAAGCTTAAGGCTACCGCCACCTCCTCCACGGCAACACTCAAATGGAGCAAGGCAAAAAACGCCAAGGGCTATCAGATTTCCGTAAAAAGCGGTAAGAAATGGAAAACCGTAGCTACGGTTACATCCACCACCTGTAAAATAGACTCTCTTAAAGCGGGTAAAAAGTACACCTACCGTGTCAAGGCCTACGGCAAAAACGGCAAGAAAAAGGTATGGGCAAAAAAGACAAAGGATATTTCCGTACTCACCGCACCGAAAAAGGTAAGCGGTCTTAAGGGCAGTATCAACGGAAAAACCGCAACCCTGGAATGGAAGAAGACAAAAGGTGCCACAGGCTATGTGATTTACCAATACAACTCCTCCGAAAAGAAATATTCGGAAATAAAAAGAACCACCTCACTAAAAGCATCGTTCAAGAAGCTTGAAGCAGGCAAAACCTATAAATTCGCAGTAAAGGCCTACTATAAAAACGGCAAGAAAGCCTCTCTTTCGGTTTCTTATGCGAAGGTGTCCGTAACGGTAAATCCCGATAATATTTCTTCTCTTAAGGTAAAGAGCAAAACCGCAGACACCGTTACCCTTAACTGGAAAAAGGCAAAGGGTGCCACTGCCTATGCCGTTTATAAATACAACACCAAAAAAGGCAAGTGGTCAACTCTTATCAGCAGTACAAAAAATACCACCGTTACCATAGGTAAACTTTCTGCGGACACATCCTATATTTTCGGTGTAAGAGCGCTGACAAAGCCGGGCAAAAAGGCCTATTACAGCAGTAAGTATATTCTTGTATCAGACTCAACAGAAGCAAATGTTACTACCACCGTTCCTGAAGCATCATCTTCAAACAAAGCTGCAGAGCCCGTTTCGCTCAAAGTAAACTCCTACGGCTACGGCGGCGGTGTAATTTTCATCGAAGTTGATCCGATAAATTGGGACGGTAATTTCGTAGCAGCAAGTCAGAATATAACTCTTAAAGTAAACGGAACTGCTCTTACCACCTCAGCAACCTGCTCCGTTCCTTCAAAGAAAAGCAACGGAATTTACGAAATAAAAATAACCGTTCCCGAACAGTCCATTAATTCAGGTGATAGTATTTCCTTCACCATTCCCACCGGTATAGTAAAAAATGAAGCAGGCACACAGTATAATTTAAGCTATAGCTCATCCGTAACAGTATAAAAATATCACTCGTCAGCTCTTCGCCGACGAGTGTTTTTCTCTCTTGTCAAAAAAGAAGAGCAGCTTTCACCACTCTCCCGTCTGTTATTTATATTCACTGATACTGATAATCTTTCTTACATCCTTAAGGTCTGTTTCGTCGTCTGCGGCTACGGCTGCTACTGCGAAGGTGAGCATCATCACGGCCGTCAGAAATATGGAAATTATTCTCCTCGGTTTGTTCATTCTACACCTCCTTTTTTATTCTTACACTGTCGATGATACTCTTTTTTTCCTCCCAGTCAAGACTTCTTGCGTAAATTTAACTTATTATTTATCTTTCCGTAATAAAAAGAGGTAAAAAATCAGAAAAATTCCCTCATAAACTTTCCCAAACTTATTGCAAAATTTCATATATTATTGTATACTAATTGAGTATGTAAACTGGTATCGTGTTTTTTATGATACCTAAAAAATCTACGGAGGAAAAGAACTATGGCAGAAATCGAAAAAAGCAACAGTTTTATCGACATGGAACATGAAGTTCTGAAGTTCTGGGAAGATAACGATTGCTACAATAAGCGTACAGAAAAAAATAAAGACAAGCCCCGCTTCCGTTTCATCGACGGACCTATCACGGCAAACAACCCTATGGGTATCCACCACGCCTGGGGACGTACCCTCAAGGATACCTTCATCAGATATAAGTCTATGAGAGGCTACTCCTGCCGCTGCCAGAACGGCTTCGACAGTCAGGGACTCTGGGTAGAGGTCGGTGTAGAAAAGGAGCTCGGCTTCGAGTCAAAGAAGGACATCGAGGATTACGGCATCGATAAATTCACAAAGAACTGTGTAGACCGTGTAAAGCAGTACTCAGGTGTTATCACCGAGCAGTCAAAGAGACTCGGTCAGTGGATGCAGTGGGATAACTCCTACTACACAAACACAGACCTTAACATCACCAGCATCTGGCATTTCCTTAAGACCTGCGACGAAAACGGCTGGATCAAAAGAGAATATAAGCCTATGCCCTGGTGTCCCCGCTGCGGTACCTCCCTTTCCGAGCACGAAATGACAGGCTCCTATAAGACCGTTACTCATAACTCTGTTTTCTTCAAGCTTCCCATCGAAGGCACAGACAGTAAAATCATCGTATGGACCACCACACCCTGGACTCTTTCCTCTAACGTAGCTCTCGCAGTCAATCCCGAAATCGACTATGTAGAGGTTAAGGTAAAGAGCGACGAGAAAACTCTTATTCTCGCTAAAAACGCCATCAAATATCTCGGTGACGACAAGCTCGAGGTTCTCCGTATGTTCAAGGGCGAGGAGCTCGTAGGTAAAAAATACGACACCTGCTTCCCCGAGCTGGAGGCTCAACAGGGCTTCGAGCATAAGATAGTAGCCTGGGAGGATGTAGACGCCGAAGAAGGTACAGGCGTAGTTCACATCGCTCCCGGATGCGGTGCAGAGGATAACGAGCTCGGTAAAAGACTCGGCCTTCCCGAAATTATGCCCGTAGACGATATGGGTATCTTCCTTAAGGGCTTCGGCTTCTTCACCGGCAAAAACTCAAAGACCATCGCTGACGAGGTATTCGAGGAGCTCAGGCAGAGAGATAAGCTTTATCTCGTTAAGCCTCACGAGCACTCCTACCCCGTATGCTGGAGATGTAAGGAGGAGCTCATTTACAGACTCGTTCCCTCCTGGTTCATCGAAACGAGCGAGCTTAAGCCCAGACTTATCAGAAACGCTATGAGCGTTAAATGGGAGCCCGAATCAAACGGCAAAAGAATGCTCGACTGGCTTAACAATATGGGCAACTGGAACATCTCCCGTAAAAGATATTACGGTATGCCTCTCCCCTTCTATGTTTGTGAGGACTGCGGTAACGTACACGTGGTAGGCTCCCTCGACGAGCTTAAGAGCCTCGCAGTGGATCCCGCTAAGGTGGATGCTCTGCCCGAGCTTCACAGACCTTGGATAGATGAGGTAGAAATCAGATGCCCCAAATGCGGCAGCAACGTAAAGAGAATCACCGACGTCGGTGACGTATGGCTCGATGCAGGTATCGTTCCCTTCTCCACCACAGGTTATTTCACCGACAAGGAAGAATGGAAAAAGAACTTCCCCGCAGAATGGGTAGTAGAAATGCGTGAGCAGGTTCGTCTTTGGTTCTATTCACTCCTCTTTATGAGCACCGTTCTCGAGGACAGAGCTCCCTATGAAAGAGTTCTCTGCCACTCCAGCGTGGTTCAGGAAAGCGGTGAAAAATTCTCAAAGACCGGCTTTATGATAAGATTTGACGAGGCAGCTGAAAAAATCGGTGCAGACACCGTCCGTTACCTTTATGCAGGCGGCCCCGTAGCAAACGATGTACGCTTCGGCTTCAATCTTGGCGACGAGGCCAGAAGAAAGCTTCTCTCCTTCTGGAACATCTACACCTTCTTTGAAACCTATGCCCGTATCGACAAGCCTAACTTTGAAGGCTATACACCCGATAAGAGCAAAATGACCGTAACAGACAGATGGCTCGTAGTAAGAACTAACGATTTCATCAAAAAGGCAACCGCCCAGATGGATGACTACAAGGCCTACAATGTTATCAAGGACTTCGAGGTATTCGTAGACGACATCTCAAACTGGTACATCAGAACCAACCGCCGCCGCTTCTGGAAGACCGGCGACGAAAGCGATAAGATGATAGCCTACTGGACACTTTTCAACGCACTCAACACCTGTGTCAAGGTAATGGCTCCCATCATTCCCTTTATGACAGAAAGCATCTGGCAGAATCTCACCAGAAGAGTTCTCCCCTCCAGTGAGCTTTCAGTTCATCTCAGCGACTGGCCCGCAGTTTTAGAGGGCTTCGAGGATGACGGCATCATCGCTGACACTGCCTTTGCCCGTGACGTTATCGCAGTAGCTCTTAAGCTGCGTAACGAGCATCAGATAAAGGTAAGGCAGCCTCTTTCCAAGCTCTTTGTCTGTGCTGAAACAGATAAGACAGATAAAATCAAGGTTTACGAAAAGAATATACTCGACGAGCTTAACATAAAAGCTCTCGAATACATCACCGACAGCAGCGCTCTCGAGGACAATTACCTCGCAGTAAACTTCAAGGTAGCAGGTGCCGTTCTCAAACAGAACGTAAACAAAATGAAGCAGGCTCTTGAGGCTGCCACCAAGGAAGAAATGGCTGAATACACTGCCAAGGTAAAGGCCGGTGAGCAGGTGCTCGTAAAGGGCTTTGATGAGGCTTATGACGGCAGCATCTTCACCGTAATGTCAAAGACCAAGGAGGGTATCGTTTCCGCCGAAGGTCAGGAGGGTACCGTAATCGGTCTCGATGTGGTTCTTACAGAGGAGCTTATCAAGGAAGGCACCGTCCGTGACGTTATCCGTCAGTGCCAGCTCATCCGTAAGGAAGCAGGCTACGAGGTAGAGCAGAGAGTAGTTATGTCTCTCAGCACCGCAGACGAGGCAGTTCTCACCGCTCTTAAGGAAAGCAAGGACCATATGGCAAACGAGCTTCTGGCCGATGACCTTCTCTTCGGTGAAGAAATCGCAGCAGACCTTACCAAAACCGTAGCAATCGGTGACGCTGAAATCACTCTCGCAGTAAAGAAAGCATAAAAAACTTAGTTCAACCCACAGTTTTTTTCTGTGGGTTGATTAGCCCGAAAAAATAAAAATCCCTATACTATTATATATATGTATTTTCAGATGCTTTATTTTATGCATTTTCGTATACTATTATATATACGATTTCTATACTGTTATAATAGTGCTATGAAAGGAAGACAAACCAATGGCAAACGATAAAAAAATGGTCGAGGATATTACCTCCATGGAGGAAGACTTCGCAAAATGGTACACTGATATCGTTAAAAAAGCAGAGCTTATCGAATATACAAGCGTAAAGGGCTGCATGGTTATCCGCCCCTACGGCTACGCCATCTGGGAAAACATCCAGAGAATACTCGACGGTATGTTCAAGGCTACAGGCCACGAAAACGTATGTATGCCCATGTTTATCCCCGAATCTCTCCTTCAGAAGGAAAAGGACCACGTAGAGGGCTTCGCTCCCGAGGTAGCCTGGGTAACGCACGGCGGTACCGAAAGACTCGAAGAAAAGCTCTGTATACGTCCCACCTCAGAAACTCTCTTCTGTGAGCATTACGCTAACATCATCCACTCACACAGAGACCTTCCCAAGCTTTATAATCAGTGGGTAAGCGTAGTACGCTGGGAAAAGACCACACGCCCCTTCCTGCGCTCGAGAGAATTCCTCTGGCAGGAGGGACACACCATCCACGCTACCGCTGAGGAGGCTATAGAAGAAACAGAAAGAATGCTCAATGTCTATGCAGACTTCTGTGAAAAATATCTTGCTATGCCTGTAATCAAGGGTAAAAAGACCGAAAGCGACAAATTTGCAGGTGCAGTTTCCACCTATGCCATCGAGGCTCTTATGCACGACGGCAAGGCACTGCAGGCAGGTACCTCCCACTATTTCGGTGACGGCTTCGCCAAGGCCTTCGGAATCCAGTACCAGAGCAAGGAAAACAAGCTCGAATATCCCCACCAGACCTCTTGGGGTGTTACCACCCGTCTCATCGGTGCCATCATCATGACACACGGTGACGATAACGGTCTCGTTCTTCCTCCCGCCGTGGCTCCCATTCAGGCAGTCATCATCCCCGTGGCTCAGCATAAGCCCGGTGTGCTCGAAAAGGCCGAGGAGGTAAGAAAGGCTCTGGCCGACGCAGGCATCAGAGTGAAGCTCGATGACTCAAACAATTCCGCAGGCTGGAAGTACTCCGAATACGAAATGAAGGGTGTTCCCGTCAGAATAGAGCTCGGTCCCCGTGACATAGAAAACGGTCAGTGCGTAACAGTTACCCGCCATAACAGAGAAAAGCAATTCGTTTCTCTCGAAGGCCTCGCAGATACAGTAAAGGCTAAGCTCGAGGAAGTAAACAAGGGCATTTACGAAAAGGCTCTCGCAAACAGAGAAAAGAGAACCTTCGCCTGTACCACTCTCGAGGAAATCACTGCCGCTCTCGAGGAAAAGGGCGACGGCTTCATCAAGGCTATGTGGTGCGGTGACGAGGAATGTGAGGACAAGGTAAAGGAAATCACAGGCGTAGGCTCACGCTGTATGCCTCTCGTGCAGGAAAAAATCAGTGAAAAATGCGTTTGCTGCGGCAAGGAAGCCAAGCATTTAGTTTACTGGGGTAAAGCGTATTAATCGAAAAAAGAAAAAATATATGTGTTTTGTCTCCGAAATCCCTAAAAAGTGGGGTTTCGGAGTTTTTTCGTTTGTGCAGTATAACCAAAAAACGTCTTTTTAAGGAAAAACGCCATTTTTGGCTCAATATATACATAACACAAAGCCAACTTGACTTTTTTGTATATCTTGCACAACAAAACGCCTTTTTTCGCCATTTTAGGTATTTCCAAAATAGAAAATAAATACCACTCTGATGTTTAAAATTTGACAAAAGGGTGCAAAATGAATATAATAGCCCCTGTTGCCTATACGGAAAAGTAAAAAAATGAATTTTTTCGAGTTCATTCAGGCAGGTAAAAGACGGCTCAGATTCGCATCTGCACGGTCAGAGACACGGGCGAAGCACCGCAAAAACCCATAACAAAAACAAACTATATTCTCAAGAAAGTGTATTTTGTGTTTCGTTACGGTCTATGCAAATTCAAAATGCGAGTCCTTTAAACTATTTATTTTCAGGCGGTCAACCTGCTGCGGTGAGTTTCTTCGATGAGACGGAGAAGCCTTCCGCAAAAAAACATCAGAGGTGATAAAATGAAAAAGGCCTTAACAAAGGTATTGCTTACAGCATTTACTCTTGTTATTTTAGCCGCAATCGTACCACTCTCAGCAAATGCAAGTTCCAGCAACAAAAACGAATTGAAAACAGAAATCTTCTCATATCTCACAGATGAGATGAACCTTAACTCAGCGGCGGCTTGCGGAGTTATGGCAAACATCGATGAGGAATCGGATTTTAACCCCAGACTGGTTATCACTGATACAAACGGACTTTTAAGCGGCGGTTTATGTCAGTGGAACGGCGGCAGATTTTCCCGTCTCAGAGCGCACTGCAGACAGAAGGATATCAGCTACCTGTCAGTAGAAGGCCAGCTCAGCTACCTTAAAAAGGAACTGAGCAGCAAAACCTACGGTTATATCTACGATTACCTTAAAAGTGTTCCTGACACGGCAAAGGGCGCTTACGACGCAGCATACTACTGGTGCTACTACTTCGAAATCCCTGCTAACAGAGCTTCGAAGGCGGTATCCAGAGGCAACGCAGCGAAGGGTAAATACTGGAAAGCCTACGGCAACAAAAAGCTTTCCGCCGTAAAGCTCTCCATCGCTGAAAAAGACACATCCATCGACATCGACGATTCACTTAGCTTTAAGTGGACCTCCGCAGGCAAGGATGCCGACAAGTATGTTCTTTGCATCGCAAAGAAAAGCAAAAAAACAGGAAACTGGGCATGGAACAAAGCAAAGGTCTATACCGTTTCCGCCGACAGTCTTTCAAAGAAAATCAAGGCTGAAAAATTAACCACAGGTGAGTATAAGGCTTATGTCCGTGCCGAAAACGAGGCTACAGACACAAACCGAAAGAGTAACTATGTTTACTTCACCGTCAACTGTGAAACCCACGAGTTTAAAGAAACTCTTACCAAACAGCCCACCTCAGTAGAGAAGGGCAGAAGAACTCTCATCTGCACCCAGTGCGGTAAAGAGACCAAGGAAGCGGTAGCCACCTTTACCATAAAGGATTTCACCGCTAAAAAAATCGCAAAGCTCAGGACATCAAAAACCGCCAAGAACGCTGTTACTCTCAAATGGAAGCAGCTCGAGTGGGCAACCGGTTATTATGTCTATATGAAAAAGGACGGCGAATGGACCAGAGTAAGGACCGTGAAGGACTTCGAGCAGGTCACTGCTACGGTGAAAGGTCTCAGATCCGGCAGAAAGTACAAATTCTATGTGCAGGGCTATTACAAGCACGGCGGTAAAACCTACCGCACTGAAAAGAGCGATGTACTGACTGTCAGAACGAAATAAGCCGACTCCCGAGGTGACGTCAGCCACCTTAAGCGCATAGCAGCAGGAAACTAAAACAAAGAAAAAACCTATATGGCAACAAGTAGAGAAACCTTTACTCATATAATAAATTTCCGAAATTAAACTCCGGTGCTATGCTTTATATATACGCATTTGTTGATTCTCCCCTGATTTCAGGGGAGACATTTTTTGTTTATTAAAAATTTATTAATTAATTTGTGAATAAACTATTGACAAATGAAAAATGATGTTATATAATATAGCCATCCTAAGGATATTAGGAAATACATAAAGGAGGACTATTACAATGGCAAAAGTTGCAGAATGGCTCAATGCTTATGTTGAAAGCAACGCTGGCACAAACGGTGACTTCCTCAGAGAGTTACTCGTAAACGTTGCAAAGGCTGTTATCGCTCTTCTCGATGTTCTTGGCGAATGGCCCATCGAAGTTGAATAATTTTATTATTCGGCTCTTTTCTATCAGTTTAACTGAAATCTAATAAGGAGGATTTTACAATGGATTTTTCTTACATCATTGAATTCGTAAAGAAGGCTATCGCAGCTCTCCTTGAGCTCCTCGGCATCAAAGCTGACGAAGAATTCGCTGACAATGTAGAATCAGCAGTTAAGGATGTTGTTGACTTCGGTACAGAAGCTGCAAAATAATCCGATCATTTATATGATTTAAATCGTATAAAGCCCCATCATTTGATGGGGTTTTTGTTTTTATGTCTCCCTGTACAGAAACAAACAGGCTTGCAATAACCGGTCAAATCTGCTATAATCACCTTATACTCACTCGAGGAAAGGGAGAAATAAATATGGATTTCAATTTCAATGTTCCCATTAATGTAATAAGCGGTAAGGGCTGTGTGAGAGAAAACAGTGCATGTCTGTCACCCCTCGGCCGAAAATGCATAATCGTCACCGGCGGCTCCTCTGCGAAAAAGAGCGGTGCGCTGGAGGATGTGCTTTATGCTCTGAAAAAGGAAGGCGTAGAGAGTGTCCTTTATGACGGTATAGGACCTAATCCACGTCTGGACCACTGCTTCGAGGCGGCTGAGAAGGCGAGAAAATTCGGTGCGGATTTCGTCATCGGTATCGGTGGCGGCTCACCGCTGGATGCAGCGAAGGCCGTGGCAGTTTATGCCGCTAACCCCGACTTTACTCTCTATGATATCTACTCCTCAGAAAAAAGGAACAGAGCCCTGCCCATAGTTCTCATCGGCACCACTGCAGGCACAGGCAGCGAGGTAGGCAAGGTAAGCGTGCTTTCAGATCCTGTCACAGGCAGAAAAAAGAGCATCGCACCTATGGACTGCTTTCCCTGTCTCACCTACGCCGATGCGACCTACACCCACTCTATGCCCTATGATATCACTGTATCCACGGCTCTGGATGCTCTGGCTCATGCTATCGAGGGATATATGTCAGTAAAATGCACGGATATTCCCGCTCTTTTCGGCGAAAAGGCCGTGGACCTCATCTGGCAGGGACTGACCTATCTTTACTCTGCCAAAAGAAATCCCGACGAAGAAATGCGTGAAAAGCTTTACTACGGCTCACTTTATGCGGGCATCACCCTCGCCTACTGCGGCACTGCCTTCCCCCACCCTCTCGGCTACATTCTCACGGAAAACTACGGCATTCCCCACGGCAAGGCCTGTACGGCCTTTACGGACGATTTCATCGACAGAGCCGAAATCCACGAAAAAGCCAAAACAGACAGACTTCTTTCCATAATGAACACAGACAAGGAAAGCTTCAAGGCTATTATCCGTGAGCTTACGGCTTTACCGGAAATAAAGATGAGTGAGGATGAAATCCTCTCTTACTGCAGCCGTTATGGCACGGTACCGAATAACTTCATCTTCTCCCCCGGCGGCTTCACTAAGGAGGATGCCGTAGAAATTTTCAGAAGGAAATTTGTGTAAAAAATCAGGCGTTCCTTTGCGGAACGCCTTAAATTTTTATTTATCATTCTTTTCCTTTTCTTTTTCCTCTTTTTTGCGCCGCCACACTTCCTTGAAAATAGCTTCCGTGGCAAAGGTTATCTTGGTAACGGAAAAGTCGCAGCCCTCAGGAAAGACGTACCAGGTGTCCTTAAGAGTGTTAAGGTCGATGCAGTCAAGACCGTTTCCGTAGCGGTAGCTATATTCCACGTGTACGGAATTCTGTACGGCTGAGTCGATTTTCATTTCAAATTTCTCACCGTCACAGTCCCTTATGCCCTCTAACTTAAAGCCGTCCATATCGTGTACGAGCTTACCTCTGCCCAGACGGACAAAGCCCTTGGAGTTCGGAAGGTCGTTTACGTGGCAGTCACACTCGAAATGATATCTGTCCTCTCTGACCTCCCTTTCCACCTGCTCCTTTTCCCACAGATACCAGTCGGAGGGATATTTAAACTCAGTCTCTCCGCAGTCAGCCTCCAGCTCACCGTATTCATTGAGATACCAGCTTTTTTTACAGTGCTCGCAGTAAATGACGGCACCCTCTGAGTTCATCTTATATTCGGTCATGCAGCTCGGACACATATAAAGAGGCTTGTGCAGACCTTCGGCACGCTTTTTATAGGTAACCCTTATTCTGTTTTCGCTCTGCCAGCGCCAGTCATCGTTATAGATATGCTCACGGATTTTAGCATTGATTTCATCGACAGAGGCATTTTTAACCTCCTCGGCCGTGAAAATCTGCTCTATAACCGCCTCGGTACGCTTCATATGACGGCTTTTATGATTACCCCAGAAGGGATCGTAGATGTGATGCCCCTTAGAGGTAAAGGTGACACAGGGCACACCCATCAGCTTAACGAGCTGACCTACGGCATCGGTCACCGCATCCAGCTCAGTAACACCGCAGAGAGAATATCTTGCCTCAGCGAAAATGCCGTAGCTTTCGCCGTCCTTAATGGCCCTCATACACTGCCTGACAGTGTTAAGGTCACTGGTGTACTTCCTCTTAGGCAGACATCCGCCCATTCTGAGAAACCACTCTCTGCCGATAAAATCGTCCACCGCCGCAGGATAAACACCCGTAAAGGGCTTGGTGGCGGCCACCATTATATAAAAATCGTAAAAGGCATTATGGTTGCAGACCAAAATGAAGGGAGCTTTAAGCCCGTCCATATTTATTTTCGTGATATGGGAATGAGAAATAAGCTTACGTGCATTCGCTATAGGCCAGGCCAAGGTCTTCATAAGAAACGGAGCCTGATAAATCATAGGCTTACACAAATCCATTCTTTTCTCTGCAGGAACGGGAGCACCTGCTCTGACTTTCTTTCCGAGTTTTTCTTTCATAATCTTCACCCACAAAAAATAATACTATTTAAGATTATCACAATTTTTCTCTTATATCAATTAAAAGTATGTAAACAAGTTTTGTTATTCATTTAGCCTTCACGTAATATTTCACCACATCCCCCGCTTGTTTTTTACAAATAAAACACTTCTCGCAAATCTGTAGCAAAATCCGCTCCGGTGCTCATAAAACATTTGACAAATCGAAAACTTTACAGTATAATTCTAAGATGAAGCAGAATGCTTCACAAATTATTTTTTTCTTTATGAAAGGAGCAATATCCGTCATGGATGACCCCGGCAGTATATTCCTTACAGTTCCCCGTTTACTCACTCAGATGCAGGGACAGGCTTACATCGTCGATGCAGGCAGTCTGATTGTCAAAATCGCTATGCTTTTCCTGCTTATTCTGGTAAATGCTTTCTTTGCCATGAGCGAAATAGCTATCATTTCTCTGAACGATAACATGATAGACAAGCTGGCCGAAGAGGGCGACAAAAAGGCAAAGCAAATCAAAAAGCTCACGGAAAACCCCAGTAATTTTCTTTCCACCATTCAGATAGGCGTCACTCTGGCAGGCTTCCTTACCTCAGCCAGCGCCTCCACCACCTTCGCTGACCTTCTCACAGACAAGGTTATGTCTCTGGCCCCCTCTCTGCCCGCAGGTGTGGTAAACGGTGTTTCCGTGGTTCTTATTACGGTTATAATGTCCTATTTCTCACTGGTGCTCGGTGAGCTCGCACCGAAAAGAATGGCTATGCAGAAGCCCGAAAAAATAGCCTATGCGGTGGCTCCCGTTTTACTCGTAGTAAAAAAATTCACCAAGCCCTTCGTAAAAATTCTCTCCTTTTCCACAAACACCGTCGTAAAGCTTTTCGGCTTCGATCCGAACGCTGACGAGGAAGTGGTCACCGAAGAGGAAATCCGTATGATGGTAGACGTAGGCGGTGAAAAGGGCGTTATAGAAGACATCCAGAAGGAAATGATAAACAATATCTTCGAATTCGACGACATCGACGTTACGGACATTATGACTCACAGAACGGATATGATAGCCGTAGAGGACACTGACTCTCTGGAGGAAGTGGTAAAGCTTTCCATGGAGCACGGATATTCACGTATCCCCGTTTATCACGAGGATCAGGATAACATCATCGGTATCGTTTATATAAAGGACCTGCTTAAGTTTATCTCTGCCTCTCTGCCCGAAAATGAGGGACCTGCAGACATTATGCGTGAGGCCTATTATGTGCCCTCCAGTAAAAACTGCGGTGACCTTTTCGAGGAAATGACAGAAAAAAGAGTACAAATGGCAGTGGTCGTAGACGAATACGGCGGCACGGCAGGCATCGTTACGGTGGAGGATCTGGTAGAAGCCATTATGGGTAACATCCGTGACGAATACGACGACGAAGAGGAAGAAATCGTGGAAGAAAGCGAAAATCTTTTCACCATCGACGGCACCGCCTTTATCGAGGAAGTGAATGAGCTTCTGGGTGATGTGATACCCGAGGGCGAATATGACACTCTCGGCGGCTTCATCATCAGCCGTCTCGGCTATCTTCCGAAGGACGGAGATATGGACGAGATAGTCTTCGAAAACATAAAATTCACCATCCTCAATGTGGAGGAAAGACGAATCGGTAAGGTAAAGGCTGAAATTTTACCCGCCGAGGAAATAAACTGATATTTCGACCGACAGAAGCTTATGTCTCTGTCGGTTTTCCTTTTGCCTGTTTCAAAAGTTTCCTGTAATAATTCTTAATTTATACTTGAAAAATCGGTCGATATGGTATAAAATGAATAAGATATAAAAGTAATATCGGTTATTGTTGTCTATTTTTAATGAATTACGGTGATGAGATGAAAAACAAAGGCAGAATACTGAAAATTATAATAGCAGCCGTGGCTGTAGTATGTGCTCTTTCTGCTGCCGTTTTTCTCTATAGCAGAGAAAAGAAATATGACTTCACGGAAAAAAGCTTCATCTCTATGGACACGGTAATCACGGAAAAAATCTACGGTGAAGGCAGCAGCGTGCATATCGCTCCCGTTTTCAGTATAGTCACGGGGCTGGACGAAGCCATAAACCGCTTTAATGAAGAAAGTGAGCTTTACCGTCTTAACACCGAGGGCAAAACCACCGACAAATCCGTTATCGAAATCATAAAAAGTGTTAAACAGATAAGTGACGATGTCGGCGGTGCCTTCGACATAACCGTAGGTGACCTTTCCGATTTATGGAGCATCGGTAAGGATGGGGAAAGAGTTCCCACAGAAAAGGAAATCAAGGCTGTTCTGAAGGATATCGGCTACGGGGAAATCCGAGTGGAAAACGGCACCGTTTATCACGAGGGCGGTGAAATAGACCTCGGTGCAGTAGGTAAGGGCTTCGCCTGCGACCTGATAAAGGCCTATCTTTCCTCTGTAGGCGCAGAGGGTGCAGTGGTTTCCGTGGGCGGAAGCATTCTGGCTTACGGCGATTACAATAAAAAGGGTGACGAATGGAGTATAGCTATCCGCCATCCGCGCAACGAAAATGAGTTTTTAGGTATAATACGTCTGGACGAGGGCTTCGTCTCTACCTCGGGTGATTACGAAAGATATTTCGAAAAGGACGGCAAGCGCTACCATCACATCTTTGATGCCCGCACGGGTATGCCTGCTGACTCGGGACTGGTAAGCGTTACCGTGGTGACCGAAAGCGGCATACTGAGTGACGCTCTTTCCACTGCCTGCTTTATCGTAGGTCCGGAGGAAGGCAAAAGGCTCATAGAAAAATACGGTGCCTCTGCTATTTTCGTAGACGAAGAAATGAATGTTACCACAGTGGGAGAAATCAGTTTTGAAAAGCAGTAAGGGACTAAAAAAAGGCGACATCATCATTATCCTTTCCGTCGCCCTCATTTCGGCTTTATGGTTTGCTCTGAGCTTTTTCTCCTACGGAGAGAAGCAGCAGGTAAGAGTTTATACCGACGGTGAGCTTTATAAGGTCATCGACCTTTCTGCCGTAGAGAATGAGGAGCTTATCAGTCTTGACGGCTGCGAAATCAAGGTCACGGAAAACGGTGCCTGCTTTCTCAGCTCCGACTGCCCCGACGGTCTGTGTGTCAGAAGAGGTATGATGACACGCAGCGGTGATGTTATGGCCTGTGTACCGAAGGGTATCACTCTGGAAATAACCGGCGGCAAAGCCGTAGACGGAATATCGTACTAAGGATAATATAAATGAAAACTAAAAAGCTTACCTTACTTTCCCTTCTCTCTGCACTGGCCTTAGTGCTCGGCTTTGCGGAAAATATGCTCCTGCCCGACATACCCTTTCTCCCTGTCGGTGCAAAGCCCGGACTTTCGAACATAGTGACTATGTTTACGGCATCCTTTTACGGCTTTTCCGGAGCGATATATATTACAATTATAAAAGGTCTTTTCGCTCTCGTTACCCGTGGCACCACCGCAGCGGTTATGAGCCTTTGCGGAGGTGTTTTAAGCACGGCCGTAATGTGTCTTATGATAAAAAGAGAGGGAAAAACCCTTTCATATATCGGCATCGGTGTCCTGTCGGCATCGGCGCATAACATGGGACAGCTTTTCGCTGCCTGCTTTATCACAGGCACGGCATCCATACTGTCCTACGGTAAATACCTCCTTCTTTTCGGTCTGGTCACAGGCTTTGTGACAGGCACGGTGCTGGAGGCAGTCTTGCCGAAAATCAAGGTTACAATCAATCAATTTTTAAAAGAAAAGGAGAAATGAAAATGAGCAAAAGGCTTGACGGAGTTCTTACTGCCGTAAAGCGCGGACGAGGCGGTGTAGCAGTTGCGCACAACAAAAACACTGCCGAAATGCCCGTGGAAAGACTTCCTATCCCCGAAAAGGTAGTCATTTCCATGCAGCAGCATATAGGTGTACCCTGTACGCCTGTAGTCAAGGTCGGCGACGAGGTAGCAGTAGGACAGATTATAGGTGACAGTGATAAGTTTGTATCTGCTCCTATCCATGCAACTGTTTCGGGCAAGGTAACTGCCGTGGGTGACATCAAGCTCGCCAACGGTATAATCACAAAGGGCGTTACTATCGAAAGCGACGGAGAAATGAGACTTTACGAAGGCATCAAGCCTCCCGTGGTCACCAATAAAAAGGAGCTCTGTGCAGCTATAAGAGCCTCCGGTGTAGTAGGCCTCGGCGGTGCCGGCTTCCCTACACACGTCAAATTCAATCTTCCCGATGATAGCAAGGTTGACACTCTCATCATCAATGCTGCCGAATGTGAGCCCTACATCACCGTAGACTACCGTGAATGTATAGACAACACCAAATATATCATCAAGGGTGTAGAGCTGCTCAGAGACATCTGCGGCTTCAAGCAGATTATCATCGCCATAGAGGACAACAAGCCTCAGGCCTTCAAGGAGCTCAAAGCCTTCGCTGACAGTGATAACGATGCCGACGACACCATCAAGCTTATGACTCTCAAATCCAGATATCCTCAGGGTGCCGAAAAAATGATGGTGCTTTCTGCCACCGGCAGAAAAATCCCGCCCGGAAAGCTCCCCTCAGATGTGGGCTGTGTGGTTATCAACGTGGCTTCACTGGCATTTATCGCACGGTATGTGGAGACTGGTAAGCCTCTCGTTTCCCGCTCTATTACAGTAGACGGCTCAGCCATCAAGGAGCCTAAAAACCTGCGTGTACCCATCGGTACAAACATACAGGACATCATCGACTTCTGCGGCGGCTTCAAATCAGAGCCGAGAAAAATCCTTTCCGGCGGACCTATGATGGGTATAGCCATCTGTGACACCAATGCTCCCATCTGTAAGCAGAACAATGCTATTTTAGCCTTCGCAGACAGAAAGGACCTTATTAAAAAGGAAAGAGAGTGTATCCGCTGCGGCAGATGTGTGGATGTGTGCCCCATGAGCCTTATGCCCACTCTCATCGAAAGATACGCCAGAGTAAAGGACGGCGAAAAGCTGAATGATATAGGTGTTATGGTATGTATGGAATGCGGATCCTGCGCCTATGCCTGTCCCTCGGGCAGACCTCTGGTTCAGTATATGAGACTCGCAAAGCAGGTCGCAAGAGAAGGAGGTAAAAAATAATGAGTAAAAAGCTTACCGTAAGCCCGTCTCCCCATGTCCGCTCCAAGGAGACAACCACGGGCATTATGCTGGATGTTATCATCGCTCTTATACCCGCACTCCTTATGAGCACCTACTATTTCGGCTTAAGAGCTCTGCTGCTTACCGCCGTATGCGTCGGCAGTGCGGTACTCGCCGAATATGTGAGCCGTAAGATAATGAAGAGAAACAATACTCTCGGTGACCTGAGTGCCGTGGTTACAGGTCTTATCCTTGCACTTAATCTTCCCTCATCTCTCCCCTTATGGATGGGTGCTCTGGGCAGTATCATCGCTATCGTCGTGGTAAAGCAGATGTTCGGCGGTATCGGTCAGAATTTCGTTAACCCCGCTATGACGGCAAGAATTATCCTTATGGTATCCTTCCCCACCGCTATGGCTCACTGGGTGGCTCCCTTCGCAGGAAGCTGGAGTCCCGATGCGGTAACTGCTGCTACCCCCATGGCAGTTCTGGCCGGTGTAGAGGGCGGAGACATTTCCGCAGTGGCCGATGCACTCCCCTCTCTCTCGGGTATGCTCTTCGGTGCCCACGGCGGCTCAATGGGTGAGGTTTGCTCTCTGGCTCTCATAGCAGGCGGTCTTTACCTGATAATCAGAAAGGTAATTTCTCCCGTCATTCCTCTCTGCTTCATCGGCACCGTAGCCGTGTTTATGCTTATCACAGGCAAGGGAAGTCTGGAATTTACCGCTTACCAGCTTTTAGGCGGCGGTCTGATGCTCGGTGCCTTCTTTATGGCTACTGACTACTCCACCTCTCCCCTTAACAAAAAGGGCAAAATCATCTTCGGTATCGGCTGCGGTCTGATTACCTCAATCATCCGTATTTTCGGTTCTCTTCCCGAAGGTGTGTCCTTCTCCATCATTCTTATGAACATTCTCGTTCCCCACATCGAAAACCTTACTACTCCGAAGCCCTTTGGCTACGTTAAAGAAAAAAAGGAGGGCAAGGCAGAATGAAAAAGCTGAACATTAAAGAGGTTCTTATCCCCACAGTGGCACTTCTCGTTATCTGTCTGGTCGCCACCACCCTCTTAGCCTTCACAAACAGTATCACTGCACAGAAGATAGCTCTCAACGCAGTGGAAACAGAAAATGCAAGCCGTAATGTGGTTCTGCCCGGCGGCACCTCCTACAGTGAGGTTACCGTCACTGAAAACGGCGTAAGCTACTGCACAGGCTACGATAAAATCGGTAACGAAATCGGTTATGTCTTCACCGCAGGCGCCAAGGGCTACGGCGGAACGGTTTCCGTTATGGTAGGTCTCGACAAAGAGGGTACCATTCTCGGCATCGAAATCCTTTCGCACAGTGAAACTCCCGGTCTTGGCGCAAATGCAGTAAAGCCCGATTTCAAGGACAGATTCGCAGGCAAAAGCGGTGAGCTCACCGTAAACAAAACCTCAAATGACGGCCAGAACGTTCAGGCCATCACCGCAGCTACCATTACCTCCAAGGCAGTGGTCAGCGCAGTAAATACCATCACAGATGCTTTCGCACAGATTATGACAGGAGGTGGCACTAATGGCTAAGCTAAGAAAAGAATTTTCAAAGGGCATTATAGCTGAAAACCCTGTTCTCAGACTCGTTCTCGGCACCTGCCCCACTCTGGCTACCACTACCTCAGTAGAAAGTGCTATCGGTATGGGACTGGCCGCTTCCATCGTTTTAGTGTGCTCAAACATAGTTATTTCAGCACTGCGTAAGGTTATCCCCGATAAGGTAAGAATCCCCGCATACATCGTAGTTATCGCATCCTTCGTTACCATAGTACAGATGGCGGTAAAGGCATTCCTGCCCTCACTGGACGAGCAGCTGGGTGTTTATCTTCCTCTTATCGTAGTTAACTGCATCATCCTCGGCAGAGCTGAGGCCTTCGCAGGTAAAAATCCCGTTCTGGCTTCGGCCTTTGACGGTCTCGGAATGGGCGTAGGCTTCACGGCAGCCCTCTTTCTTATGGGTGCCGTACGTGAAATCTTCGGTGCAGGTACCTTCCTCGGTACAGGCGTTCCCTTCCTCGAAAACAATCCTATGCTTATCTTTATTCTTCCCCCGGGCGGCTTCTTCGTTTACGGTATTCTTATGGCAGCAGTAAACCGTCTGGCTGAAAAGAAGGGTAAGCCCAGAGCAGAGCTCCGTGGCTGCGAGGCCTGTCCCATGGCACAGAGTTGTGCATTAAAGAACGCAGATAAGGAGGTAGCAGAATAATGACTAAAGAGCTTTTTTCCATTCTTTTAACGGCTATTCTTACCCAGAACTTCGTTCTGGCAAAATTCCTCGGTATCTGCCCCTTCCTCGGTGTTTCCAAAAAGCTTAATACGGCAGTAGGCATGAGTGCGGCGGTTATATTTGTTATGGCACTGGCTACGGCCGTTACCTACCCTATCAATAAATTTTTACTGGTTAAAAACGATCTGGAATATCTGCAGACTATCGTATTTATTCTGGTTATAGCTGCACTGGTTCAGCTGGTCGAAATAATCCTGAAAAAATATATGCCTCCTCTCTATAATGCGCTCGGCATATATCTTCCCCTTATCACCACAAACTGTGCCGTTCTCGGTGTAGTAATCCTTAACGTAGACGAGGGCTATAACTTTATCCAGTCTATGTTTAACTCCATGGGTGCAGGTCTCGGTTTTATGCTGGCTATGGTTATGTTCGCAGGCGTCAGAGAAAGACTCGAAAGCTGCGACGTTCCCAAGTTTATGCAGGGGCTTCCCATCACCTTAGTGGCCGCATCTCTCGTTTCCGTTTCCTTCCTCGGCTTTACGGGAATAGTAGAAAACATTTTCGCTTAAGGAGGTAATAAAATGAGTCAGATTATTATTGCCGTAGTCATCGTAGCAGTTATCGGACTTATCGCAGGTCTCGGTCTTGCTGTTGCTTCCATAGTTTTCGCCGTACCCGTAGATGAAAAAGCAGAAAAAATCAGAGCGTGTCTCCCCGGTGCCAACTGCGGTGCCTGCGGCTTCACCGGATGTGACGGCTATGCTGCCGCCCTTTCTGCCGGTGAAACGAGCGAATGTAACCTCTGTACTCCCGGTGGTAACGATACGGCTAAACAGATAGGTGAAATAATGGGATTGTCAGTCGGAAAGATTACTCCCATGGTAGCCGCAGTAATGTGTCAGGGTAACAGAACAAATGTAGAAGACAAGCTCGAATACAGTGGTGTTCACTCCTGTAAAATGGCTACTCAGCTTTTCGGCGGTCCGAAAAACTGCGTTTACGGATGCATCGGCTTCGGTGACTGCGCTGAGGTGTGCCCTTACGACGCTATCTTTATCTGCGACGGTGTGGCACGAATCAATCCTGACAAATGCCGTGCCTGTAAAAAATGTATCGCTGCCTGTCCCAGACAGCTCATCGACCTGTTCCCCCTCGACACCACCAAGGCGGCAGTTCTTTGCCGCAACCACGACAAGGGTGCACAGACACGTAAACAGTGTAAAGCAGGCTGCATCGGCTGCATGAAATGTGTCAAAGCCTGTCCCATGGAAGCAGTAAGCATCAACAATTTCTGCGCCACGGTAGACTACGACAAATGCATCGGCTGCGGCAAATGCCACGAGGCTTGTCCCGTAGGTGCTATAGATATTTACACTATCAAAAAACATTTCTGATAAAATAAAAAGAGCTTTTGCGGGGCTGTTGCTTGGTGCAACAGCCCCGTTAAGTTTTTTAAAGAATAAAGCGGCTTCAATTTTACAGGTCGGAAGACTGAGAGGCGGGCCAAGCCCTGTATACAGGGAGCCGTGCCCCGGTCGGGGCACGGCTGACCGCAGGCGGTCACTTGGCCCGCCCCCCAAATGCTTTCTCTTAAAAAAATTAAAAAATTATCCTCTCCCCTATTGACAAACAATCAAAGCAGTACTATAATACATTTAACAGTTAAGTTAAATGTTAAATAAAAAGGAGGTCTTTGATATGGGATTACAAAATACGCTTAAGGCTCTGTCAGATCCCACCAGACGTGAAATCCTTAATCTGCTTAAAAAAGGGAAAATGTCTGCCGGTGACATAGTCGAAAAATTCCCTGTATCCGGTGCGGCTATCTCCAGACATCTTTCCGTGCTCAGAGAGGCCGATCTGATAAGGGATGAAAGAAACGGTAAATTCATATACTATGAGCTGAACGCCTCTGTTTTAGAGGAAATTATGCTCTGGATAACTGACCTGAAAGGAGACGGTGACAATGCTTAAAAAATATAAAAGCACCATTATTTTTACCTCTGTTATAACTGTACTGCCTATTTTTGCAGGGCTGATTTTATGGAACAGACTCCCTGACGAGATAGCCACTCATTTCGGCACAGACAATACGCCCGACGGCTATAGCAGTAAGGCTTTTGCAGTTTTCGGTCTGCCTCTTATTATGCTCGGTATTCATCTGATTTGCTTAATCGGCACTAACGCCGATCCTAAAAGGAAGAACATTTCCGACAAGGCAATCGGTACAGTTCTGTGGATAATACCGATAATCAGTCTGGTATTAATGGGTGCGACCTACGCCTATGCTCTCGGAAACAAAATAAAAATAGGCTTTATCGTATTAATGCTTCTGGGTGTGCTTTTCATTCTTCTCGGAAATTATCTGCCGAAAACGCAGCAGAACTACACCTTCGGTCTCAGGATTCCCTGGACACTCAACGACGGGGAAAACTGGGTAAAGACACACCGTCTTTCGGGATGGTTAATGGTTATCGGCGGTGCGGTTATATGTGCTACTGCCATATTCGAAAATCCGTGGATTTTCTTTCCTGTAGTAATAGCGATGCTTCTCATACCCGTAGCCTATTCCTACAAGCTTTATAAAGACAAGGGTAATAAATAAACAAAAAATTGGATGTAAAAAACTTGCGTTTTTTACATCCCATTTTTTATACTTACTCAGATAATACATCCTCGATAATCGCTGCCCAGCCCTCATAACTGTTAGAGCCGATGTACGGACCTGCTATCAGCTCACCCTTTTCATTTACGAAGAGAGTTTCCGGAACAGAGGTCACATTCTTAAGCTTAGCCTCATTAAGAGAGGCGGACGGCAGAAGGCTTACATATTTTACGCCCGTGGCCTCCTCTATATCCTTAGCGTCCTCTACACCGCTTTCATCGTAAACATCACAGACGATGCCCACCACCTGAAAGCCTTTATCTGCATAATCCTCATGAAGCCTCTGCAGGTCGGGCATCTCTCTGATACAGGGACCGCAGAAGGTCGCCCAGATGTTCACCATAGTAACCTTTTTACCTTCGAATATGCTTTCGTCAGCCTGTTCTCCGTCGAGAGTTTCAGCGGTAAAGGCGGAAAGAAGACCTTTGCTTTCCCCTGTCTGCGCCGTAGTACCGTCGGGAGCTGTGGCTTCATCATCATTTCCGCCGCAAGCGGAGAGAGCGAAAAGCATCAGAAGACTCAGAGCGATGCATAAAAACTTTTTCATATTAACACCTCTTTTAATAAAGGAAGGCTCTGTGATAGAGCCTTTCCTGTTTTATATTAATATTTTACTTCTTAAAGCCCTTGATTATTCTCTTGAAGCCGCCCTTCTGACCGTTACACAGATCGAGAATACCGTCTACGGATTCCTGAGGAACCAGACCGCCTGTAAATCCGCTGAAGGAACGAAGAGGCATAGTCTTTATGGATTCGGTAATCATAGCGGGATTTTCTGCAGAGAGAGCTACTACCTTGGCGCCGCCGCACAGAACACCGTAAAGCACCTTACCGAAGGGTGAGCATTTTACCTGACTTAGTGAGCAGTTGATGGTAAGGTCGCCCTTTTTATATTCGCCGTTAAAGGGAATAGGTCTGCCTAAAACTGTCTCGAACTGCTTGTCGGGAATGCTTGACATAGAGTCCACATTATAGTAAATGGGAGCACTCTTTGTGTAGTCGGGTACTTCTGCATCGGGCTTATCTGTTTCAACCTCGACAGCGGCATAAAGTCTGCTGTCACGGGAGGAGGCAGCCACGATGATTTTATATTCACCGCTTTCGGTGTGCCAGTCGTTGATGTTTACATTATAGTAAGCGAATGCTCTTTCGTCGAGCTCGATAGTGACCTTCTTTTCCTCTCCCTTTTCGAGGAATACCTTGGTAAAGCCCTTAAGCTCTCTGTCAGCCTTAAAGATCTTGCTTTCGGGAGGACATACATAAACCTGTGCTACCTCAGCACCTGCTCTGTCGCCTACATTCTTAAGCTTGAAGGAAACGGAAAGCTTTTCGCCACCCTTAATCTTTTTCTTATTAAGCTTGATGGCACTGTATTCGAATTTAGTATATGAAAGTCCGTGACCGAAGGGATACTGAACGGTCTTTTTAGCCTTGTCAAAGAAGCGGTAGCCTACATAAATGCTTTCTCTGTACTGAACATTTCTCGGTCCCATGGGGAAATATTTATGTACCACATTATCCTCGTTATTGAAGGGGAAGGTTTCAGCCAGCTTACCTGAGGGGTTAACCTTACCGTAGATAAGATTATAGGCTGCCTCACCGCCTGCCTGACCGCCGAGATAGAGATTGAGAATAGATTTTGCCTTGAATTCCCATTCGTCCATTTTAACAGGTGAGCCGCAGGAAAGAACGACGATGATATTTTCGTTTACCTTTGAGAGTTCATCGATAAGAATACCGTGGCTCTTGGGCATATTAATGTGAGTTCTGTCGAAGCCTTCACTTTCGAAAGCATCGGTAAGACCAACGAAGACCAGAACTGCCTTTTTACCCTTTGCAGCCTGACAGGCTTCGTCGATGAGCTTTTTACTGTAGCCGTCGCCTCTGAGCTTGTAGCCCTCGGCATAGGTAAAGGACTGACCGGCCTTTTTCATAGCCTCTACGAAGGAAACGGTCTTGGGCGGGTTAATGTGGCTGGAGCCTGCGCCCTGATAGCGAAGCTTTTTAGCCAGTGCACCGATAACTGCCACACTGTCCGTTCTTTCCAGAGGAAGAAGTGAATCGTTATTCTTAAGAAGAACTGCAGATTCCTCTGCTGCCTGTCTGGCGATTTCGTGATGTGCCTTGAAGTCGATGGGATAACCCTTGCCCTCATTTTCCTTACATTCGAAGGCAAACTTAATCATACGCAGTACGCACTTATCGAGGTCTGCCTCATCGAGTGTGCCGTCCTTTACAGCTTCGACGATGTGCTTATCGTTCATACCGTTATTGCCGGGCATTTCCAGATCCATACCTGCCTTGATACCCTTGATACGGTCATTGACTGCGCCCCAGTCAGAAATAACGATACCCTCGAAGCCCCATTCCTTACGGAGAATATCATCTACGAGACGTTTGTTTTCGCCTACATAGTCACCCTCGAAGGTGTTATAGGAGGACATAATAGTTTTAGGCTGCTCGGTTTTTACGATGTATTCGAATGCTGAAAGGTAAATTTCACGAAGGGCTCTTTCGTCCACTACACTGTCGATACACATTCTGTTGAACTCCTGATTGTTTACGCAGAAGTGCTTAAGGCTTACACCTACATTTTCCTTCTGTACACCGCGAACAAATGCGGCGCCGAGACGGCTTGTAAGGAAGGGATCCTCTGACATATACTCGAAGTTTCTGCCGCAAAGAGGACTTCTTTTGATGTTGATGCCGGGGCCGAGAACTGTGGTAACCTTGAGTGCTCTGGCCTCATCAGCTAATGTGGAGCCGACCTTTTCCAGAAGGTTAATATCCCAGCTGCTGGCAGTGGTAACGGCTGTGGGGAAGCAGGTAGACTTCTCGGAGGGCTGCATAATGTTAGTACCTGCAGATTCCTTTTCCTTTCTCATACCGTTAGGACCGTCACTCATCCACACTGACGGGATACCTAAACGGTCGATGGGCTTCGTAAGCCAGTAGGTAAGACCTGAACAAAGAGAAGCCTTTTCTTCCAAGGTAAGTTCACTTAAAATTTTTTCGTAGTTTTTTTCTTCCATCATATTTCCGCCTTTCTGTATTACATTACTTTTATAATATATCAAAAAGTAAATAAATTTTCAATAGTAAAAGACAACTATTAATAGTTTTGCTATTGAAAAACACAAGAAACTTTGTTATTATATGATAGATATATTATGGAAAGGTGTGTGGATATGACAGGCTTTATGACGGAAGATTTTCTTCTTACCACAGATACGGCCAGAGAGCTTTACCACTCTTACGCCGAAAAAATGCCCATTATCGACTACCACTGCCATGTAAGTCCTAAAGAAATTTATGAGGACAAGCACTTCAGTAACATTACCGAGGTGTGGCTCGGCGGTGACCACTACAAATGGAGAATAATGCGTTCAAACGGCGTTTCGGAGGATTATATCACAGGCAATAAATCTCCCCGTGAGAAGTTCCAGAAGTTCGCCGAGGCTCTTCCCAAGGTTATCGGTAATCCCATGTACCACTGGTGCCACTTGGAGCTGAAAAGATATTTCGGCTACGAGGGTGTACTGAACGGCGACACAGCCGAAGAGGTATGGAACAGAGCAAACGAAATTTTAGCCAAAGAGGATATGGGGGCGAGAGGTATAATCGAAAAAAGCGGTGTATCCTTCATCGGTACCACCGACGATCCCATCGATACTCTCGAATATCACGAATTAATCCGCAAGGAAGGCAAGCTTAAGGCAGTTGTGGCCCCCTCCTTCCGTCCCGATAAGGCTCTCAACCTGAATAACGACGGGTTCCCGGAATATATCGCTTCTCTTTCCGCAGTCTCAGGTGTGGAGATTAATTCCGTCGCTTCTCTTAAGGAGGCTCTTTATAAGAGAATTGTTTACTTTAACGAAAGAGGCTGTAAAGCAAGCGACCACGGTCTCAACTATGTCCCCTTCCGTGAAATGAGTGAGGAGGCTATGAATAAGGCTCTGCTTAAGGCTCTCAGCGGCGAGAAGGTAAGCGAGGACGAGCTTCAGGCCGTACAGACAGAGCTTCTCTGCTTCTGCGCCAAAGCCTACAAGGAGCTGGGCTGGGTTATGCAGCTTCATTATAACTGCCTTCGTAATCCTAACAGTAAAATGTTCCGTAAGCTCGGTCCCGACACAGGCTTCGATGTTATCGGTCCCTGCGACTGCAGTAAGGAATTAGCCCGCCTTTTAGATAAAATGTACTCTGCCGATGCTCTACCCCGTACTGTTCTCTATTCCCTCGACAGCACGGACAACTCCTTTATCGACACTCTTATCGGTGCCTTCCAGCAGGAGGGCTACCCCGGCACATTACAGCACGGCAGTGCCTGGTGGTTCAATGACACCAAAAAGGGTATGAGAGAGCAGATGGAGAGCCTGGCCTCTCTGGGCGTTTTAGGAAACTTCATCGGTATGCTCACCGACTCGAGAAGCTTCCTGAGCTACACAAGACACGAATATTTCCGTAGAATACTCTGCGGTCTTTTCGGTGAATGGGTGGAAAAAGGCGAATATCCCGCCGACATCCCCACACTCGGAAAAATGGTAGAGGATATTTCCTACGGTAATGCTAAAAGATTTTTCACTCTGGAGGAAATTATATGAAAATGACGTTCAGATGGTACGGTGAAGGTAATGACCGTATCAGCTTATCTGATATCAAACAGATTCCCGGTGTTGACGGTATTGTATGGGCACTTCACCACAAAATGCCCGGTGAAATATGGGAAGAAGATGAAATCGCCGAAGTAAAGCGTCAGCTTGATGAATACGGATTCAATATGGATGTTGTTGAATCGGTTAATGTTCACGACGATATCAAAATCGGTTTTCCTACCCGTGACGCATACATTGAAAATTACAAAACAACAATCCGTAATCTTTCAAAGTTCGGTGTCAAGGTTATCTGTTATAACTTTATGCCTGTATTTGACTGGACAAGAAGTAATCTTTTCCATCCTGTCGGTGACGGCTCGACTGCTTTGTTTTATGAAAAGAATATGATTCAGGATGATTACAACGCCATGGCTAAGTACATTCTTGATTTCACCGAAAAATACAATATGTCCTTCCCCGGCTGGGAGCCTGAGCGTATGGCAAAGCTCGATGAGCTCTTTAAGGCTTATAAGGATGTTGACCACGAAAGGCTGTGGGCAAACCTCAAATATTTCCTCGAAGCAATTATGCCGACCTGCCGTGAATGTGACATAAAAATGGCTATTCATATGGATGATCCCCCATGGGATATTTTCGGTCTTCCCAGACTTCTCGTCAACGAAGAAAGCATCGACCGTTTCCTTAAAATGGTTGACGATGAATATAACTGTCTTACACTTTGCTCGGGAAGCCTTAATGCAAACCCCGATAACAATGTTGCAGAGATTGTCCGTAAGCATTGCGACAGAATCGCTTTTGCCCATATCAGAAACGTCAGGCATTTCGAAAACGGAGATTTTTCGGAAGCAAGTCACCGTGACTGTGACGGCGATACGGGTATTCTCGAAATCCTCAAGGCATACCACGATGCCGGCTTCGACGGATATATCCGTCCCGACCATGGCAGACACCTTTGGGGTGAAGGTCCCGGCACAGTGCGTCCCGGCTACGGACTTTATGACCGTGCATTAGGCATTATGTATATGCTGGGCGTCTGGGACAGTCTTGACAGATTCGATAAATAATAAAATATTCATAACAGGAGATAAAACTATGCTTAAAAATGTTATTAATACCGACCTTACAGGCAAGGTAGCCGTAGTAACGGGTGCAGGCGGAGTGCTCTGCTCCTCCTTCGCCAAAACTCTGGCCCGTGCAGGTGCAAAGGTAGCTCTTTTAGACATCAACGAGGATGCTGCCAGAGCCTTTGCTGACGAAATCGTAGCCGAAGGCGGTGTAGCCAGGGCCTACAAATGTAACGTACTGGAAAAGGAAAGCTGCTATGCAGTAGCCGATGCCGTAAAGGCAGACCTTGGCGACTGCGACATTCTCCTTAACGGTGCAGGCGGTAACAACCCCAGAGCTACCACAGATAAGGAATATTACTTCGAAGGGGACATCGACGCTGACTGTAAGAGCTTCTTCGACCTGGAAGCAGAGGGTGTAGGCTTCGTATTTGACCTTAACCTTTTAGGTACACTCATTCCCACTCAGGCCTTCGCCCGTCAGATGGTAGGCAGAGAGGGCTGTAACATCATAAACATCTCGTCTATGAATGCCTTCACTCCCCTGACCAAAATCCCCGCCTACTCAGGTGCTAAGGCAGCCGTTTCAAACTTCACCAAATGGCTCGCAGTTCACTTCTCTAAGGAAGGCATCAGAGTAAACGCCATCGCTCCAGGATTTTTCTCCACCAAGCAGAACGCTGCTCTGCTCTGGAATCCCGACGGCTCACCCACACCGAGAACCGATAAAATCCTCTCTGCTACTCCTATGGGCAGATTCGGTGAATCGGAGGAGCTGGACGGTGCGCTTCTCTTTCTCGTAAATAATGCTGCCGCAGGCTTCATCACAGGCGTGGTTCTCCCCGTAGACGGCGGCTTCTCATCCTACTCAGGCGTGTAAATCAATTCGGAATGCGGAATGCGCAATTCGTAATTAACAAAATATTCAGGAGGCAAAAATTATGAGCGATATGTTCAAAACAATATACGAATTAGGTATTATCCCCGTCGTCGCTATCGACGATGCGGACAAGGCAGTGCCTTTAGCAAAGGCTTTACGTGACGGCGGTCTCCCCGCTGCAGAAATCACCTTCAGAACTGCAGCTGCTGAGGAGTCAATCAGAAGAATTACCGCTGAATGTCCCGATGTTTTAGTCGGTGCAGGCACCGTTCTCACTCCCGAGCAGTGCGACAGAGCCATCGCTGCAGGTGCCAAGTTCGTGGTAACACCCGGCTTTAATCCCGAGATGGTAAAATATATCAAGGATTCCGGTATCCCTATGATGCCCGGTGCCGCTACTCCCGGTGAAATGGAGCAGGCTATGAGCATGGGGCTGACAAACATCAAATTTTTCCCTGCTGAGGCAAACGGCGGCGTGGCCAAGCTCAAGGCTCTGGCAGGCCCCTATCAGGCAGCCAAATGGATGCCCACAGGCGGTGTAAATGCCAAAAACCTCAACGACTATCTTTCCTTTGACAGAATTCTCTGCTGCGGCGGCACATGGCTTGCCACAAGTGCAGATATAGCAGAGGGCAGATGGGACGAAATCACCGAAAAATGTAAAAAGGCCGTAGAAACTATGCTCGGCTTCTCTCTGGGCGGCATAGTTCTTTACACAGACGACGAAAGTGCAAAAAAGGAAGCTAAGCTTCTCTCATCTCTTTTCGGCTTCGAGTACAAAGAGGGCGAGGACTCCGTTTCCGCAGGTGCTCTCTCCTTTATGAAGGGTGACGGCGACGCCAAGGGCTGCATCATAATCAACACTCTCAACGGTAACCGTGCCGCTGCTTATGTTAACAGAAAAGGCATAGAAATCGATCCCGACATATGGTACGATAAGAAAGGCAATATCACTTGCTTCGGTCTCAAGGAAAAAATTGCAGGCTTCGAAATCTGCATTGAAACCAAATAAATTCTGAGGTGAATAAAATGGCAAAAAGAATAGTTACTTTCGGCGAAATTATGTTAAGACTCGCACCTGAAGGCTACCTTCGTTTCTTCCAGAACGATACTATGCAGGCTACCTTCGGCGGCGGTGAGGCTAACGTGGCGGTATCCTTGGCCAATTACGGTATGGATGCCTCCTTCGTAACCAAGCTTCCCTCCCACGCTATCGGTCAGGGTGCAGTCAATTCTCTCCGTGCTCTCGGTGTAGACACAAAGGACATAGTAAGAGGCGGCGAAAGAGTAGGCATCTACTATCTGGAAAAGGGTGCTTCACAGCGCGGCTCCGTATGTATCTACGACAGAGCATACTCCGCTATCCAGTTAGCGAAAAGAGAGGACTTTGACTGGGACAAAATTTTCGACGGCGCCGACTGGTTCCACTTCACGGGTATTACACCGGCTCTCGGTGAAAACCTCGTAGAAATCTGTCTCGACGCCTGTAAGGCCGCCAAGGCCAAGGGCGTAAAGATTTCCTGTGACCTTAACTACAGAGGTAAGCTCTGGACCAGAGCTCAGGCCAGAGAGGCTATGACCAAGCTCTGCAAGTATGTAGACGTATGCATTTCCAACGAAGAGGATGCCAAGGATGTTTTCGGCATCGAAGCGGAAAACACCGACATTTACGGCGGTAAGCTCGACAAGGAGGGCTACAAATCCGTAGCAAAGCAGCTTATGGACACCTTCGGCTTCGAAAAGGTAGCCATCACCCTCCGCTCCTCCATTTCAGCCAACGACAACGACTGGGCAGGTATGCTTTATGACGGCTCAGATTACTGCTTCTCAAAGGAATACCACCTTCACATCGTGGACCGTGTAGGCGGCGGTGACAGCTTCGGCGGCGGTCTCATCTATGCACTTCTCAGCGGCAAGACTACTCAGCAGGCCGTAGAGTTCGCAGTGGCAGCCTCGGCACTCAAGCACTCAATCGAGGGCGATTACAACAGAGTAACCGTTTCAGAGGTAGAAAAGCTCGCAGGCGGCGATGCCTCCGGCAGAGTACAAAGATAAAAGGAGAAAATAGAAATGGAAAACAAAAAACAGATCCGTCCCTTCGGATGGCAGGACAAATTAGGCTACGCAATGGGCGATATGGGCTGCGGCTTCTCATTCCAGCTCGTTTCCACTTTTATGCAGCTGTTTTATCTGCAGTTCATCGGTCTTTCACCCAATGACTACGCCATCATCATCCTTATTTCAAAAGCCTTCGATGCCGTAAACGACATCGTTATCGGTAATCTCGTAGACACCAAAAAAATCGGCAAAAAGAGTAAGTATATGCCCTGGATTTTACTCGGCGCAGTTACACTTATCATCTTTAACGTTATGATTTTCGCTCCCGTAAAGGATTTCTCCTATGCAGGTAAATATGCATGGTGTCTCATTTCCTACTGTCTGTGGTCTGTGGCCTACACTATGGTAAACGTACCCTACGGCTCACTTCATTCCGTTATCACAGACGATCCTCAGCAGAGAGTTTCTCTTTCCACCTTCCGTTCAATCGGTGCAGCACTCCCCGCTATCATCATTATGATAGTTCTCCCCGGTATCGTTTACAATAACGTAACCAACCCCGTAACAGGCGTGGAGGAGCAGGTGCTCAAGGGTGAAACCCTTCTTCCCGTAGCCATCGTTATGTCGCTCTTCGCTCTGGTAGTTCTCTGGGGCACCACTGTTCTGGTTAAAGAGCGTGTAAGCCGTGACGCTGCAGAAAACACCACCGGCATCAAGGCTATGCTTTCCTCCGTCAAATCCTTCTTTACAAACCGTGCTATGGTCGGTGCTACCATCGCCAGTGTGGCAGCAGTAGCTCTTTTCAATTCCACTATGGCTCTGAACAATATGGTATTCCAGTATTACTTCAAGGATACCTCCAAGGTTGGTATGGCAATGATCGGCTCCTATGCTCCCATGATTTTCGTTATGGTTTTCCTTGGCAAGCTTACAAAGAAATACGGCAAGAAAAACATTCTTTCCGTTGCTATGCTCATAGGTGCCGTTTCAGGTATAATCTCCATCTTCGCACCCATCACTCCCGACTCAAAGGGTATGATCCTTTACATCGTATGTCTTATGGGACTTAATGTAGGTAATGCCGTGTTCCAGATTTCCGTATGGGCTATCGTAGCCGACTGCATCGAGGTCAGCTACCGTAAAACAGGAAAAAGCGAGGAGGGCTCTCTCTATGCTCTTTACTCCTTCTTCCGTAAGCTTTCACAGGGTATCGGTCAGGCAGTAGTTTCCTGGGGACTCGTAGCTATCGGCTTCGTTGAAGGCGAAAACGCAGTTCAGCCCGAGGGCTTCGGCGAAGACGTAACCAAGCTTTACTTCATCGTTCTGGCAGCAGGCTCACTTATCGCCTTCCTTGCTATGAAGTTTATCTATAACATTTCAAAGAAGGACGAGGAAGAAATGGCTATGGCTTCAAAGTCATCTGCTTCAGCTGAAGGAGAAACCGCTTAAGCAGCTTTATAGGGACTGCCGCAGTAGGCGCAGACCAAAAAGCAAAACAAAAAGGGGTGTAAAAAACGCAAGTTTTTTGCATCCCCTTTTAAATTTTTATATGGAATAATACGGTGTTGCATATAATAAACACTTGCTTTTTCAGACTTTTTCCGCCCTCTCGAAGTATAATCATACGTATTTGGGGCGAAGAAAACGTCTTCTGCATATTCGCCGACGCCACATAAGGAAGTATTTGTTTCTCGAACAAAATTCCCCGTATTTTTGCCAAAAGCCTCGCAAGGCTCTTACTGCAACAGCCCCTTCTTTTTTTGTATGTTTGAGATAAACGTAAAATGCTTGACTTTGATTAACATAATAATGTATAATAAAATTTATGGATTAATACTGAATTTGTTTGGAGGTGGGAACTGCGATGGATAGCGGTGATAGTAACCCTAAAGGATGCAGCTTAATATTTTTGTGCAGTTCTGCCCTCTCACTGACAGTGCTGCACTGAGGACGCATTTTCTTTCAGCGTCCTAAAAAGACAATGAAAGTCGGTGAAACAAATGAATGAAAACGAATTCGGCAGACTTTACAGGCTTTTAGCCAAAAATCTGCTCAAGGAACTCAAGGGTGAGCTTTCAGATATGGCTTATCCCGATATTGCGGAATTTATTATGGATTTGGACGACGATAAAATCTCCGTAAAAATTTTCCGCATTCTGCCCAAGGATATTTCCGCCGATGTCTTTTCCTATCTTGACACGGAAAAGCAGGCAGTTATAGTTCAGTCCATCACAGACAGTGAAATCGGCCGTCTGATGGATGACCTTTATGTGGACGATGCCGTTGACTTTCTCGAGGAGGTTCCCGCTAACATCGTACGCCGTGTTTTGGCCAATACGGACAGGGAAACCAGAGAAATCATCAACCGCTTCCTCACCTACCCCGACAACTGCGCCGGCAGTGTTATGACCATCGAGATGGTGGAGCTTCACGACAGACTCACCGTAGCCGAAGCCATAAAGAGCATCCGCAGAACGGGCGTGGACAAAGAAACCATCTACACCTGCTACGTTATCGATGATAAGCGTCATCTGGTGGGTACCATCCCTCTGAGAAGACTTCTTCTGAACGACGAGGACACTCTCATCACGGAGATTATGTCCGACGATGAGCAGCTTATCTATGTCACCACTATGGACGACCAGGAATATGTGGCCGCCATAGCCAAAAAGTACGACCTTCTCTCCGTTCCCGTAGTAGACAAGGAAAACCGTCTGGTGGGTATCATCACCATCGACGACATTATCGACATCATCGATGAAGAGGCCACCGAGGACTTTGAAAAGATGGCTCTTCTTACTCCCTCGGAGGATGAATACATTAAAACAGGTGTGCTTTCTCTGGCTAAAAACCGTATCCCCTGGCTTATCGTGCTTATGCTCGCCTCCACTCTTACGGGGCAGATAATCGAGGGCTTCGAAAGCAAGCTTTCGGTAGTGGCAGGTCTGACGGCCTGTATACCTATGCTTATGGGTACGGGCGGTAACTCGGGTAATCAGGTTTCCACTCTCGTTATCCGCGGTCTGGCACTGGGTGAAATCAAAATAAAGGATTACTTCATTATCCTGTGGAAGGAAATCCGTGTTTCTCTTATGGTCGGCCTCGTTCTCGCCGTGGCTAATTTCGCCAGAATGTGGCTTTTAAGGCTGACTACAGGCAGCGATGTCACAGACAGTGTTATACTGGTGGTGTCCATGGCCGTTATGGCCGTGGTAGTGGTATCCAAAACCATCGGCTGCTCACTGCCCATCGTGGCTAAGCTTTTAAAGCTGGACCCGGCACTTATGGCAGGTCCGCTGATTACCACACTGGTAGATACCATCTCTCTGGTAATTTACTTTGCTTTGGCAAATGCAATTATATTCTAAAAGAAGTTTAAGGAGGTATGCTCTTTGTTAAAAAGATTTTTTGAGTATACTAAAGGCTACAGACTGCTCACCGTAATCTGTCCCATAATGATTTATCTGGACGTAGTGGTTGAGCTGAAAATACCCGAGGTAATGGGTGAGGTTACGGATATACTCGTTCTGTTAAAGGGCGGAAGCTACTCTGCCGACGACATCACCGGCCAGCTCACCTCAAAGCTTTTAGAAATGCTTTTTCTCTGCGCTTTTACTCTCATTATCGGCTACATCGCCGCCCGCTGCTCAGCTATCGCAAGCATGGGCTTCGGTGCTAATTTACGCCGTGAGCTTTTCTATAAAATACAGAGCCTCTCCTTTGAAAACATCGACAAGCTGAAAATCGGTACGCTTATCACCCGTATGACAAGCGACGTTTCAATGATTCAGAACACCTATAAAAATACTATCGTCACCTTCATAAAAGGACCGCTTATGCTTATTACGGCTCTGCTTTATGCCATAGAAAAGAGCAAAGAGCTTTCCTCTATGTTTTATATCGCTCTGCCGTCCATCGTGATTATCCTCATCATTATGGGTTATATGGCAGTGCCGGCCTTCAAAAAGATGCTTAAAACCACCGATAAGTTCAACGGTGTTTTAAGAGGCAACATAAACGGTATACGTGTGGTTAAATCCTTCGTCCGTGAGGACCACGAAAAGGAAAAGTTCGAAAAAGTAAACAACGAAGTGCTTAAAATGAACATCCGAGCACAGAGTCTCGTCCTTTACATCACCCCCGCCATTATGCTGGTGGTTTACGGATGTATGGTCTTCGCCTTATGGCGAGGCAGTGCTCTCATTCTCGAGGGTAAATCAGGCCTTACCACAGGTGAAATGAGTGCCTTCATTGCCTATATTTCACAGGTGCTTTCCTCTCTTATGACCGTGCTTTTGGTGTTCGTCAGTATGTTCGTTTCAAAAGCCTCCATCGAAAGATTGGGCGAAATTTTCAAGCAGGAGCCCTCAGTAAGCGATAAGGATGCTGACGAAAGCCTTAAGGTAGAGGAAGGCAGCATCGAATTTAAAAACGTTACCTTCAAATATAACGAAGAGGTAGAAAACAACATACTCGAAAACGTAAATCTTAAAATAAATGCAGGCGAAACCGTAGGTATTATCGGCTCCACAGGCTCAGCCAAATCCACTCTGGTTCAGCTCATTCCCCGTCTTTATGACACCACAGAGGGCGAAGTAACCGTCAGCGGAAGAAACGTAAAGGATTACACCTTTAAAAATCTCCGCGGAGAAATAGCCGTAGTGCTGCAGCAGAATATGCTTTTCTCGGGCACTATTATGGAAAATATACGCTGGGGCAGACCGGAGGCTACCGACGAGGAGATCTTCGCAGCCGCAGAGGATGCACAGGCTCACGAATTCATCAGCGAATTTGAAAAGGGTTATGAGACAGAGCTCGGTCAGGGCGGCTCCACCGTTTCCGGCGGTCAGAGACAGAGAATATGCATAGCTCGTGCTCTCATCAAAAGACCTAAAATTCTCATTCTGGACGACTCTACCAGTGCCGTAGACACGGCCACGGACGCCAAAATCAAAAAGGCTCTCCGTGACGAAAAATATAAGGACATCACCAAAATCATCATCGCACAGCGTATAACCTCCATTATGGATGCTGACAGAATAGTAGTTATCGAGGACGGTAAAATAGAAGCGGTCGGCACTCACGATGAGCTCAGGGAAAGCAGCGAGGTTTACCGTGAAATCTTTATTTCTCAGCAGGAAGGAGTGTTGGCACAGTGAGCAGACTTCCTACAGAAAACGGAACAGAAAAGGATGTAAAAAACATCGCTGAAAAAGAAAAGCCGAAGAAAAAGAAGCTTTTCGCAAAGAAAAAGGAAAAAGAAGAAAAGAAAATCCCCGAAAACGAAACACCCGAGGAAAGGGAAAAAAGGGAAAAGGAAGAGGCCGAAAGGGCCGAAGAAAAAAAGAAAAAGGAAGAAGCGAAAAAGAAGGCTAAGCCCAAGGATATGAAGCAGGCCACCAAACGTCTTTTCAGCTATCTGAAGGATTTCAAGGGGCTTATTATCCTCGTTTGTGTTTTCGTGGTTCTCACCACAGTCATCGGCTTCGTCGCTTCTCTGGCTATGATGCCCGTTATCAATACCATAGCAGAAACGGTAGTGGCTGAAAACCCCGATATATCCGCTGCCTTCGCCTACATCAGCAAATGGCTGGTTCTGATGGCCATAGGCTTCCTGCTTTCCTCCTCTCTTAATCTCATTTATACGAGAATTATGCTTTATGTGTCCTCAAAGACACTGGCAAATATGAGAAGAGACCTTTTCAATCACATTCAGACTCTCCCGCTGAGCTTCTTTGACGGCAGAAAAACAGGCGAAATTATGAGCCGCTTCACAAACGACATCAGCAGAGTAAGCGATCTGGTAAGTAACACCCTTCCCACTCTTATCACCTCCTCTATCTCTGCAGTGCTCACGGTGGGCTTTATGATAATCGCTTCATGGAAGCTCACTCTTACCATCACCGTAGCCGTGGTGCTGATGTTTATGACAGTTATCGTCATCACGAAAAAATGCTCTCCCCTTTTCAAAGAGCAGCAGAAGGCCATAGGCGAGGTAAACGGCTATATCGAGGAATATATCAGAGGTATAAAGAACGTAAAGCTTTTCTGCCACGAGGAAAGAACCAAGGAGGGCTTCAGTGTTCTCAATGAGAACTACCGTAAAATCGGTGTAAGGGCAAACATTATAGGCGGCTTTATGGGACCGCTTATGTCTATGATTACCCGTGTCAATTATGCCATCGTCGTTATTCTGGGCGCCAAAATAGTAATGGGCGGCGGAATGGACATCGGTACCCTCACCACCTATCTTGACAAATCGAAAAGCTACGGTACACCCATCGCACAGATAGCCTCCTGCTACAGCACTCTCGTTTCCGCTATGGCAGGTGCAGAGCGAGTTTTCGAAATTCTCGACACACCCTCCGAAACAGACGAGGGACGGGTTACTTTGGTCCGACTGATAAAAAATGCTTTGGGTGAGGAAGAGGAGGCTGAAAACGAAGGCTCCTTTGCCTGGAAGGTGCCCACAGAGGACGGCAGCAGGTATGTTCCCCTCAGAGGCGACATAAAGGTGAACGACGTCACCTTCTCTTATGTAGAGGGCACAGAGGTGCTTAAAAATGTTTCCGTAAATGCCGAAAGCGGTACCAAGGTAGCCTTTGTAGGCTCCACCGGTGCAGGCAAGACCACCATCACCAACCTCATAAACCGCTTTTACGAAATCGATAAGGGTGCCATCATCTATGACGGCATTGACATAAAGGACATTAAAAAGGCTGACCTGAGAAAATCCATGGCTATGGTACTGCAGGACACCCGACTTTTCGCAGGCACTATAGCAGATAATATCCGCTACGGTAAGCTCGATGCTACCGATGAGGAGGTTATTGCGGCTGCCAGGATAGCCAATGCACACTCCTTTATCGAAAAGCTGCCCGACGGCTATGAAACCGACATACGCTCTGACGGTAATAATATCAGTATGGGACAGGCTCAGCTGATAAACATAGCCCGTGCCGCCATCGCAAAGGCTCCCGTGCTTATTCTCGACGAGGCTACCTCCTCTGTCGATACGAGAACGGAAAGACTTATCGAGGTAGGTATGGACTCCATTATGGAGGAAAGAACCGTATTCGTTATCGCTCACAGGCTTTCGACGGTGCGCAATTCGGAAAAGATTATCGTTCTGGAAAAGGGCGAAATCATAGAGGAAGGCAACCATCAGTCTCTTATTGACCTTGGCGGAAAGTACTATCAGCTTTATACAGGCACGTTTGAAATGAAATAAAAGTATGAAAGAGAGCTGCAGGCTACCGAATAGCCGCACGCTCTCTTTTTTTAATTTTTTATAAAAAACTCTTGACACCCGACTATTAATGTGTTACTATGTTACCACGCTAAAGCGATGAAGAAGAATCGCTCGGAAAAATTTATATGATGAGGTAACAAATCATCAAAAAAGGAGTAATTATTATGAAAAAGAAAACCCTTGCCATCGTACTGGCCATTTTAGCAGTAGTTATGTGCTTCACTCTCGCAGCCTGCAACGGCGGCGGTGAAAACGCAGACGACACCACAGCAGCCCCCACAGAAACCGCTTCCGATCTTGCTTACATAAAGGCAAACGGTAAAATGATCATCGGCTACACAGAATTTGCTCCTATGAACTACAAGGACGACAACGGCGAACTCATCGGCTTCGAAACAGAATTTGCCAAGGCAGTATGTGCTGAGCTCGGTGTAGAGCCCCAATTCCAGCTTATCGACTGGGGTGCAAAAGAAACTGAGCTTAAATCGAAGACCATTGACTGCATCTGGAACGGTATGACCATTACAGACGAAAGAAAAGCTGAAATGGAAATCTCCACAGCTTATATGGCTAACAAGCAGGTTCTCCTCGTTAAGGCTGAAAATGCCGACAAATACACCTCTGCAGAGGCTCTCGAGGGTGCCAATATCGTAGCTGAAATCGAATCAGCCGGTGAAACCGTAGCTAAGGAAGACGCCTTCTTCGCAGGTGCAAACTACACCGCAGTTGACTCTCAGGCTAAGGCACTTATGGAAGTTAAATCCGGCGTGGCAGACGGCTGCGTGGTTGACTATGTTCTCTCTATCGGTATGATCGGTGAAGGCACAGACTATGAGGACCTCGTAGTAGTAGATGAGCTGGCATTTGCAGACGAAGAATACGGTATCGCATTCCGTAAGGGTGCAGACACCTGTGCAGCAGTGAACGATGCTATGAAGACTCTCGCCGATAACGGCAAGCTCGCAGAAATCGCTGCTAAATACAAGCTCACAGAGCAAATTATCGTAAAATAAGAAAAGACATATAGAATAAACCGATGCCGTCCGTCAAGACGGCATTTTGGTTGTTTCTGACAGAGGTAATTTATGAATTTCACAGCAGTAAATGCCGATTTGTTTCTCGGCTTTTTCGAAAACATAAAGCTTTTCGGCATAACTCTTATCTTCGCCATACCCTTAGGCCTTCTGATAGCCTTCGGCTCTATGACGAAATTTTCCCCGCTCAGAGTCCTCACCAGAGCCTTCGTATGGGTAATAAGAGGTACTCCCCTTATGCTTCAGCTTTTCGTGGTATTTTATGTGCCCGGACTGGTCTTTGACGCACATTTTCCCGGCGAAAATCCGAGAATGACTGCGGCAGCGGTAGCCTTCGTTATAAACTACGCCTGCTATTTCTCCGAGATTTACCGAGGCGGCATCGAAGGTATTCCGAAGGGACAGTATGAGGCAGGTCAGGTGCTCGGTATGACCAGAGCACAGACCTTCTTTAAGGTAGTTCTTATGCAGGTGGTAAAGCGTATCGTTCCCCCCATGGGAAACGAAATCCTCACTCTTATAAAGGACACCTCACTGGCCAGAGTTATCGGCGTTCTCGACATTATTATGGTAGCAGGTCAGTTCTCTGCCCGAGGTGTTATCTGGCCTCTTTTTTACACGGCAGTATTCTTCCTTCTCTTCTGCGGTATGCTCACGGTAGTTCTCGGCAAGATAGAGAAGAAGCTCGATTATTACAGATAAGGAGGTACCGTTATGGCTATACTTGAAGTGAGAAATTTAGAAAAAAGTTTTGGCAAAACACAGGTGCTCAAGGGTATCTCTTTTAATCTGAACGAGGGCGATGTACTTTCGATTATCGGCTCATCAGGCAGCGGTAAGACAACTCTCCTGCGCTGCATAAACTTTCTCGAAACGGCCGACAGCGGTAAAATCACCGTAGACGGAGATGTGATTTTCGACTCTTCGAGTGAGAAAAAGCTATCCAAAAAGGAGCAGCTGGAAAAGCAGCTTTCCATCGGCCTCGTTTTTCAGGATTTCAACCTTTTCCCCCAGTACAATGTCCTCGACAATGTAAAGCTCGCCCTTAAGGTAAGAGCGAAAAACAGACCTGATTTCAAAAAAAATAAAAAGGCCATCTATGAGGAAATAGACCTTAAGGCAAAATCGGTCATTAAAAAAATGGGGCTTGAGGATAAAATGGAGAACTATCCCTGTGAGCTTTCGGGCGGACAGAAGCAGAGAGTCTCCATCGCCCGTGCCATGGCCTTAGAGCCGAAAATTCTTTTCTTTGACGAGCCCACCTCAGCTCTTGACCCCGAGCTTACGGGAGAAATCTTAAAGGTTATCCGTGAGCTGGCAGAGGAAAATATGACTATGGTTATCGTTACCCATGAAATGACCTTCGCTAAGGAGGTTTCGGATTACATAGTCTTTATGGATCAGGGCATCATCGCCGAGGAGGGTGAGGCAGAATATGTCATCACCAATCCGAGAACAGAAAGACTCAGGGCGTTTTTAAGTAAAATAAGCGATTAAAAAATTAATGCACAGGAAAACGCCGACATCCCATAAGGCAGTATTTCACTTTTTAAAGTGCTTCGCAGTTTCGTAAGAACTGAAAATTTCTTGTATTGAAGCCACAAAATGCAGCAAGGCTGCCGCCTTTCGAGGCTATGGGCAATAATACAGGGAATTTTGTTCGAGAAACAAATACTGCCTTATGGGATGTCGGCGAATCACTCCTGTGCATTTCACTTTCTGTTTGACTTTTAGTTACTATTCTGCTATCATTCTGGTATAATAAATTATATGGCAATAACCCGAAGGGAGGACCGGCAGTGCATAATGAAAAACTTAAAAATAATATCTTTATTTTTTGCGAACGGACAGTTGCACTTATTTTTGGGGTAATACTTTGTTCTCTTCTGGTAGCAAGTTCTCTTAAAACCTGCACTATTTACGACAATTCTGAAATAATAGAATACGCTTCCGACAATATATTCTGTCACATTACAGTAATACTTTCCCTGCTGACACTGGGAGTATGTCTGTGCTATAAAAAAGACTGCAGACTATGCGATGTAAGAATACCGTCTGCTTTTATTGCATCGGTTATAGCACTATATACCCTGTTCATTTTATCTACTCAGCTTGATCTGAAATCTGACCAGAAAGAATGCTTTACAGCTGCTCAGCAATTTCTCGACGGAAACTATGAAGCATGGAAAGCCGGAGGATACGCCGAAAAATACCCTAATCAGAACGGACTGATCCTGTTTTTCGCTCTTATTCAGTCTATATTCGGCAAGGGCAATCATTTGATTATGCAGTTTATAAATCTTTCGGCAGCCGTAGTAAGTACCGTTTTTATAGCAAAAACAAGTGAGATTATACTGAACATAAAAAACCACCGTCTTATTTCACTTGTGCTCTTACTGTTTGCACCTATGATTCTGTATATAACCTTTACCTACGGCACTATGATAGGTCTCGCACTTTCTGTCTCAGGACTGTATTTTCAGCTCACTTTTTTTAAGAATAAAAAGCTTATCTGTGGTATATTGTCCGTGCTTCTTATTGCAACCGCCGTTATGTTCAAATCAAACTATCTGATTGTTCTTGTTGCATCACTTCTCGTTTATATGTTTTATGCTATATTCCGTAAAAGGATGTTGAATATCCTGATTGCAGTAATCGGAGTTCTGATTTACATTATCCTCGGTTCAGGAGTAACTGCTTTCGTCGAAGGAAAAACACAGACCAATCTTTCGAAGGGAGTTCCGACTGTCGCCTGGATAACAATGGGATTATCCGAATGCCACAGAGGACCCGGCTGGTGGTCCGGATATAACGGTGACCTTTATGACGATTCAGGATATGACACGGAAAAAGCAAAGGAAAAAGGTATCGAAGACCTGAAAGAGCGTCTGGAATATATGAAAAAAGAACCCGTTTACACGCTGAAATTTTTCTGTAAAAAGATTCTTTCCATGTGGTGCGAACCTACATTTCAAAGCATATGGATACAACAGGTGAAAACTCATTCTATCGAGTTTTCTCGTCCTGTTCATTCATTTCTTACCAGCCACGAAGCACTTAATAATATCTACTGGCAGATATGTAATTATCTGCAGACTGCCATTTATTTTTTCGGAGCCGTATATCTGATTTTAAATTTCAGAAAAATTAAAATGTACAAGCTCCTGCCCGCCATAATAATGATCGGAGGCTTTCTTTTCCATCTTGTCTGGGAAGCGAAAGGACAGTACTCCGTAACCTATTTTTTTCTGATAATACCCTACTCACTTTGCGGTTTTGATGAGCTGACACACAAAATATCCGTCAGGCTCGCATCTTCTCAACAAAGGGAAAAGGCATCGTAAACTTAATTTATGTATATGAAAAGGGGCTGCTGCAGTAAGCACAGACCAAAAAGCAAAAGAAAAAACAGATGTGTAAAGTTGAACTAAAACACATCTGTTTATTTTTATCAATCAGAATATTTTGCTTCTGTTTTATTATTCCAGAGGTACTCTCACGATAAATTCCGTACCGACACCCTCTTCGCTTTCTACCTCTATTTCACCGTCCGTAATGTCGATTACCCTTTTCACCAGTGCCAGACCGAGACCGTTACCCTTGGTAGAACGGGAGGTGTCACCCTGATAAAACTTTTCGAAAATTCTGCCCATAACCTCTTCACTCATACCGCAGCCTGTGTCACGGATTTTCACCACGGCATTTTCACCCTCTCTTTTCAGCGACACATACACCGTGTCGCCCTCATCGCAGAATTTCACTGCATTTGAAATAAGGTTCGACCATACCAGTGAAAGAAGCTCACCGTCTGCGTTTATGATTATATCCTCAGAAATATCTGTTTCTATGTTCAGATTTTTCTTCTCCCATTCACTTTCGAATTTAAGCATACATTCACACATCTGCTCACTCAGGTCATACCTTTTCTTTTCAGGAAAAATCTGCTGATTTTCCAGCTTGTTAAGGCGCAGAATACTCGTTATAAGCTCTGAGAGATTAGAGGAGGCGTTGGATATTATCTGTGCATATTCCACTCTTTCCTCTTCACTTATTTCAGGGTTCTGTATTATGGTTGCATAGGAATTTATTACTGCTATGGGAGTTTTCAGCTCATGGGAAACGTTCGAAATAAAGTCATTTTTCATCGTTTCCGTGCTTGAAAGCTCCTCAGCCATTTTATTGAAGTCTCGGGCCAGAACGTCAAATTCATTAACCGCATTGAAAATGTGAAAAAATTTAACTCTTACCGAAAAGTCTCCTTCAGAAATCCTGTGAGTGGCATCAAGAAGCTTCGTTATGGGTATTTTTATGGTAAACCATTTGAAGATGTTATAAGCCACCGTAACGAGAAAGCTTATGAAGATAAGGTTGTTTAGTGTCTGCCATGCACGTTTTTTTATCTCCTCACTAAGCTCCATTATGTCGAAAACCATATAAAGACCGTTATTGAAAAATAAAAGAAAGCAAACGGTTATTATGATACCGAAAACAAGAAAAGCAATAAGGAAATGATGGATGGAAAAAAGAGAAAAATTGATCTTTTTATCGATGTTTTTCTTGCTTTTGTGTATATTTTTCAGCTTCATTTCAGTATCACCTTGTATCCCAGTCCGTGCACGGTAGCTATCTCAAAGTCATCACAGCAGGAAACCTTATCTCTGATTTTCGCCATATAAACATCCACCGTTCTCGGCCCTGAGGAGGTAGCGGACTCCCAGAATTCATCCATCAGCTGCGAGCGTGTAAAGGTTTTATTCGGATAGGACAGAAGCTTATAGAGAATATTGAACTCTCTGGCTGTCATCGGAATCTCCCTGCCGTCGATTTTCGTGCTTCTTTCATCCATATTCATCGTAAACGAGCCTACGGTAATTACCTTGCTGGAGGCTATTCTGGCTCTTCTCAGCAGAGCCTCCACACGAAGAATAAGCTCATCTAAGTTTATGGGCTTTACCATATAATCGTCTATTCCCATGCCAAAGCCCCTCTGCTTGGAGTAAAGGTCATCCCGGGCACTGATGAAAAGGATGGGAATCTCCTTGTCCGACGAACGCACGTTGCGGGTAAACTCATAGCCGTCGATTCCCGGCATCATAATATCTGTGATAATAAGGTCGAAAACATCTCTTGCCATACAGTCATAAGCCTCTGCAGCACCGTAGCAGCCTGTGGAACTGTAGCCCTTACGGTTAAGATAAGAGCAGACGGCACGGTTAAGATTTCTGTCATCCTCGACTACAAGTATTTTAAACATACTTATTCCTCCCGAAACTTTATCGGTTTATTTTAACACAATATTGTTAAAATTTTGTTTATTCGGAGTAATTTTTTCACATCAAATTAAGAATAATCGACGAAAAAGGGATAAAAATATGAAAAGAAAATGAAAAAGAAAGCAGGAACATTATGTCTCTTTCACCGAATGAATACGGCAATCTTGCCAAAAAATACTCTCCCCCCTCCCCTGTCGCCAAGGACTGTCTTTTTGCCTTTCTCATCGGCGGCAGCATCTGCACCTTTGCAGAGGTACTCAACCTATGGTTCTCGGCCACTATGACACAGGAGGAAAGCCGTGCGCTGGCTATGATAACGGTGATAGCTATCACGGCCATTCTCACGGGAGCGGGTGTTTTCGACAATATAGCAAAGCACGCAGGTGCCGGCACTATGGTGCCCATAACAGGCTTCGCTAACTCCATTGTCTCCCCTGCGATGGAATTCCGCACCGAGGGTACCGTAACGGGTACCGCCGCTCAGATGTTTTCTATCGCAGGCCCCGTAATAGTTTTCGGCTGCTCGAGTGCGGCTCTTTACGGGCTTATCGTATATATTTTCAGGCTTTACTAAAAAGGAGGTATGGTTATGGCCACCAGAAAAGGCAGAACCGTCATCACAGAAAAAAAGCCCCGCTTTATTTCCTATGCCGCAGCAGTAGGCAAAAAAGAAAGCGAGGGGCCTCTCGGAAAAGAATTTGACCGCTTTTTCGAGGACACGACCTTAGGTCAGGACTGCTGGGAAAAAGCAGAAAGCTTCCTTATGAAAAATGCAGTAATGATCGCTCTGGAAAAAGCCGGTAAGGGAATGGAGGAAATAGACGGTATTTTTGCCGGAGACCTTCTCAATCAGTGCACTGGCTCCGCCTTCGCTCTCAGAGAATTCGGCATACCCTTCACAGGTCTTTACGGTGCCTGCTCTACCATGGCACTGAGTCTCATCTGCGCCACCCTCGCCATAGAAAGCGGAGGAATGAGCACCTGCATCGCCACCACGAGCTCACATTTCTGCTCAGCTGAAAAGCAGTTCCGATTCCCGCTCGAATACGGCGGGCAGAGAGCGCCCACTGCCCAGTGGACCGTAACAGGCTCGGGAGCAGCAGTGCTCAGCGACAGCGGTGATAAAGCTCTTCCCTACATCGATAAAATACACATCGGCACCATTGAGGATCTGGGTATAACGGATGCGGCTAATATGGGTGCGGCTATGGCACCTGTAGATGTTAAAATAGAACCATAAATTAAGCGAAAAGCAACACAAAATCTTACACAAATTTCGGCACGAAAGGTGGTGAAAACGCCCTATTTTACTGGGGTTGTGGGCATTTTTGAACTCGAAAATTTGCAGCTGAAGCAATCGTCAAAAATTGCCCGTCAACAATTTGTTTACAATTAGTTTTTGAGGCAAAAATCAACGTTATTATGACAATTAAGAAAAAAAGAAAGGATGAATCGAATGAAAATTACATACCGTGAAGTGAACGGTTATCTTATCCCAAACATCAAACTACCACCTGAAGAGGCAAGTATCAGACTCGGTAAATGGGGAATGATGTATAAATCTCATCTCGAAAAATATAGGTCAGCGATTTTTAATTCGCTACTTATTCAAGGAAAACTGTATCAACACTGTGCAGAAGTAGAAAAGCAGGCAAATGAGATGTTTGATTTGCTTGTGGAGCAGATGAAAGAGGCTGAAGGTGTTACCGAGCAACTGAAAGAGAAGAATCAAATGGAGTGGGTACAGAGGATGGGGAATATTGAGCAAAGGGCGAGGGAGGTTGTGTATGAGGAGTTGATTTATGAATAATCATCAACCTTTAGAATGATTATATTATTTTGTTTACTATATGGATTCTGAAACTGTTTATATTAGTATTTGTTAGTATTGTTTTGTGGTGCTAAATTATTGAGATCGTTATGTTCTTATTATTTGTCTTATCATCATAGTGAAAATTTAAATATGAATTGCAACAATTCATTGATATGTATGACGTAGTACTTAAAATACATCTTGAAAATTATTGTTTTAATATTTTTGTTGGATTATTGAAAAATTAGTATTGAACATCAAAAATGTAAAGTTAATAAGAGCGATAAGATATTTAGGATAAACAACAAAATATAAATTCCCTATTTGGAAGTAGACCAAGTAGGGAATTTTTGTTTTTATTTACTGATTTTAATGAAATCTGCAAACACTTTGTAGTAATTGTTCAATTCTTCTTTAACTATAGGTATTGATGCTATATTTATTTTTTCATTTAGTTTTGTTTCTATTTGATTTATGATAGATTCAAAATCATTGTAACGCTTAGATAAGGTTGTAAAATAGAAGAAAACACCTTTAGGATGAACAAATCTATAGCAATCGGCATTGGCACATATTTCTGATTCAATAGAAGAAAAGGCAATTTTACCGTGATGAGCTTCAACTGAATTTATAATGTTGGCTTTTACTGTATCGCTTATATTATAATTTAAAAGAAATTCTTTTGTGGCATCACTGCTCAATCTTACATGCTCACTTTGACGACCATTTCTAAAAGCTTCTCCCAATTTTAAATCCATAAGAGCTATACCTGCTCTAACAAGATCTGGATTTGCATTAAGTTTTTCAGCCAAGCAAATGCCTTTTTCCAAAGATAAGTCAAAATGAAACATGCTCGGTAAACCATATTTTTCAATTTCTTTCCTTGCATATAATTCTGCGTCATCAGCTAATTTTTTCAATTCGTTCATAAAAAAACCTCCTATGCTCCGTTTTTCGAAAGACAATAATTAAGTAATTCTGAATATGTCAATAGAAATCACCTCTTAAAACAAGTAATATTATCATTTCTTAAACAAATCTTTTAAAGGTTTGAAATCCAAGGATGTATCAATATACTCTTCTATATATTCTCCGTCTTTCCAATATGATTTCAAACCAAACGCTTCAATGTTATGGTAAGAAGCATCACTTGTAATAAGTCTGTATTCATCATCTACTATTTCAAGTGCAGTACAATTTGACATTGACAGTCCAACTTGCTCACTTGTTTTTAATAACTCTTTTACATTATCAAGACGGTCTTTTTCATCACAATGAGGTACAAATAATCCGTCAACAAATCCCAAGCAATCAACACCAATTAGAGGTTGGTCATTACCATACTTAATTTTAAGTGAGTCGGAAGAGCATTCACTAAACCAACAGTTAGCACCTGCTGAAACACCGCACATTACTTTGCCGTCAAGCCAAGCTTGTTTCAAAATTTTATCAAAACCTGTTTCTTTCCAAAGCTTAATCATATCAAGTGTGTTTCCACCACCTTCAAATATGATGTCAGCCCAGTCAATAAGACTTTGTACAAGTTCGGTATTAGTTAATTCATTGCTTTTTAAATCTTTACAAGAACAGCCATACATTTTTCCGTAAATGTCAACCATTACCTGAAAATAACTTTCTTGTCTTTCCAATGGTTGTGCGTGAGCGATTAAAAGAAAGTTTGGGCGTTCTTTACCTGCAAGTCTGATTATTTCTTTATCTTGATTTGCAAGTTCGTATGGGTAGCGTGTGCCGTCAGTACGCTTTCTTCCGTTTTCGCCGCCACCAATAGCAACTATTTTTCTGCTCATTATGATTTCACCTCGATTTGCATAATTATATCACACATGTACCACAAATATCAATCTATCTACATACACCTGTTACTTTAAATGTAGCAGGTGTTTTTTATACTCGAAATTTTAAATTTGGGTATATGAATACTGCGTCACATTTTTTCGCAGTGAATTAAAAATTTAAATAAAGGAGGTTCCCTTAATGCAAACAATCAAACTTAATCTGCAACTGTTTAAAGAATTTGCTAAGGTGATTAAAGTTTCGTGCGACGATGAAACTCACAAACATTACCCTTAAAACAATGATGCATTAGTCTGAAGCGGTAAAGAAAAGCGAGCCTGAACAGCTCGCCTTTTCTTATGCGGCAGGTAATTAAACGAGGACAAACCAATGCTTACTATTACTTTTTGGATTTTGGTCCGAAGTTTAGCAAGCATTGGATTTGTATCCGCAAATCCGTAAAAACAGAGCGTTTTTACCACCACACCCCAACACAAAAAATCAAAGAAAGGAGAAGTTCTATGTCAAAACGTAAAAGAGAGATTGATTTTCATGTCTATCTCAGTGAAGAAGAAAATGAAGTGTTAAACAAATTTTGCAAGGTGATGAAAACTGATCGAAGCAAAATTATCAGAGCTATGATTTTAGGTACAAAGCTTGTTGAAGCTCCGCCTGTTGATTACAAACAATTTATTATTGAGCTTCGCAGAGTCGGAAGAAATCTTAATCAGCTTACTGCTAAAGCTAATGCAATAGGTTTTATTGACCGTAATGAGTGCAAGGAAGTTTTATCTGAGGTTCGTTCACTTGAATCGGATATCGCAAAATATTTTAAACCGGGTAAAGAGAGATTTGTTTAATGGCAGTTACAAGAATATGGCCTATAAAAAATAACATTCATCAGGTTGTGTCTTATGCTGCTAATAAAAGTAAAACTGATTTATCAAAATATTCTGATCTCGTTTCATCACTTCACTATGCCGCCGACAAGGACAAAACAAATCTGGAAAACGAACAACGACTTCTTGTTGACGGCATTAACTGTGACCCTGACATTGCTGCACAGCAGATGATTGATACAAAAGAAATGTATGGAAAGACGGGAGGCATTGTTGCTTACCACGCATATATTTCCTTCAAGCCGGGAGAGGTTACACCCGAAGAAGCACAACAGGTTGCAATGGAAGTTGCAAGTAAGATGTGGGCGAAAGATTATGAGATGGTCGTTGCCACTCACCTTAATGCTAATTGTGTTCATTGCCATATCGTCATTAATTCTGTTTCAATGACTGACGGAAGAAAGATGAATGAAGACAGAGCGATGTACCGACTGTTCAGAAAGACAAGTGATGAAATCTGTCTTGAGCACGGCTTATCTGTTATTAAAAATCCTAAAGGCAAACGCATACCCTACAATGTTTACAAAGCAAAGCAGAAAGGTATCAAAACAAAATATGATTATATGCGTGAAGATATTGATTACGCTATTCCGAGAAGCAGAAGTATAAAACAGTTTTTCAGAATTATGAGTCAGAAGGGTTATTGGTTTGATGACGGAAAGATTGGTTACCGCACCGACAAGCACGGCGTTAAACTTTCAAATCTCGGTGATGAATACTCTTATGAAAGCCTTTGGGATAGGATTAATCATCAGCGCCTTTATGAGGTGGATGAAAATTTTTATAACTACACCTGTGCAAATAATTATTTGCGTAACCAAACTTTTATTTATTGTTACAAGGGTTATGAGTTTAAAGAGTCGGCAGAGAGCTACCGTTATCCTGAATTATTCAGCAGAACAGTTTCAGATTTTACAAAACTGCTTGTGGGTGGCGCTGTACTCGGTGCACCTGTTATTTCACTTTTCTTTCTTGCTCTCTTGTTTGTGGGAGCAATAGCAGAAAAGAACAACTGCAATCCGCATCCTTTCTCACCGAAGATGAAATACTCTGCACCGAGGATTGAGTTTATGCATAAGCAAATTGAGCTTGCCATTAATGAAAAGCTTTATGACTTTGCCGAGGTTGATAAATTCATTTCAAGAACAGAGATTCGTATGGAGGAGCTTAAAACTCAGCGAAACAAAATTTACAACCAAATCAGAAGATGCAAAGACCCGACGGACAAAGAAGAGCTTGTTGTCCGTCGGGATTTTCTTACGTCTGAAATCGGGGCATTGCGAGAAAAGATTAACATTGCAAAAAGAATCATCAAAGACAGACCGGGGCTTGAGGAAAGCCTTGAAGCGGAGAAGGCACTTATCCGTGAATGGTACTTCCCCGAAAGAGCGCAGGTCAAAGAAAAACATTATGAAGGGAGGTAGATGTTATGAATGCTGAAGAACTTTGCAAAAAGGTACAGGATACCAAAAAGGCTGACAATGAAGAGTACTACGAGGAAGAAATGTCTTCGCAGGAATATCTTAATAAATATTTCAACACACCGTATTTTTCATTCAGAAAATACTTTAGACTTTGTGATGAAGAGAGAAGAAAATTTAACAGATATTATTAATCAGGTTAAGGAAAAACTTGGTTTAAAAACTAAATAATTACCAATAATAACTAACGAGAGGAAGTGATAACTTAATGCTCACAAAATCCCAGCTTGACCTCTGCAAGGCTGCAGAGATAGCTCTTTGCGATAAAAACACTCTGACCGATTTAAGAGATATTACAGTAGATAAAAGCAAAAGCGTTACGGAGAGAATAGAAAACTTTACCGGACAGGTAAAAAATCCTTATCTCTTTAAGGTCGGAGATGTTATCGTAAAAGTAGCATATAGCGGCGGTAAAGATTTTTCGGGAGCTCTCAGCAGTGCTCTTTGCTCCTGCTGAAAAAATTTACCATAAGCTGATTTTTATAAAATTATTGAAATACAGGCGGAAGTATGCTACAATTCATTTGTAAGATTTGTGGTGCTTCCGCTTTGTTTATATAGATAAACAAACGGAGGTTATACTAATGTATTCAAAATATAAGGATTATTTAGAGCAGCCTCATAGGGAACTTAAAACCTGGAAGGCTGCTCTTTATATTCGTCTGTCCCGTGAAGACGGAGATAAATCAGAAAGCTATTCCATCACATCACAGCGTGAAATTTTAAAGGAATATCTTAAGCTTCATCCCGATATTGAAGCACACGATTTTTATGTTGATGACGGTTGGAGTGGTACCAACTTTGACCGTCCCGGATTTGTCCGTATGATGGAAGATATTTATGCGGGTACGGTCAACTGTGTTGTTGTAAAGGATTTGTCCCGTTTCGGACGAAACTATACCGACGCAGGTAATTATCTTGATAATGTTTTCGTAAGATTAAAGGTGCGTTTTATTGCCCTGAACAACGGAATTGACACCGCTTCAAACAGTATGAACGCGGCTACGCAGTGTATTTCCGTAGGCGTTACCAATGTTATAAATGAAAGCCTTGCGGCAACTACTTCTGTGAACGTACGTGGTACTCTCAATGTAAACAGAGCACAGGGTAAGTTTATCGGCTCTTTCCCAACCTACGGATATTTAAAGGACCCGAATGACCATCATCAGCTTATTATTGATGAAGAAACTGCACCCGTTATTCGTATGATTTTTGAAAGATTTATTGCAGGGCAAAGCATTATCGGTATTGCAAAAGCTTTGAATGATGAGGGAATACCTAATCCGTCAATGCACAAAAAGCTGAAAGGGCTTAATTACCGTCATCCTATGGGTAAGAGTAATGATGGTCTGTGGCACGATAGCTCTGTGCGAAGAATCTTACAGAATGAGATGTATATCGGCAACATGGTGCAGGGCAAAAACACCACCATCAGCTATAAAATAAAACAGTGTAGAGCTATACCTAAAGATGAGTGGATTATTGTTGAGAACACTCATGAAGCGATTATTGACAAGGATACTTTCAACAAGGCACAGTCACTTTTCAGAAAGAATATCCGTTCTTCACCTGTCAAAAAAGAGGTTGATTTGTTTTCGGGACTTGTGCGCTGTGCCGACTGCCACCGCATTATGAATAAGAAAACGAATACTCATTCATACGGCACTTACCGCTATTACAGATGTATGACATCAAGGAAAATGAGTAAGGATGCCTGCACCAATCACACAATCCGTATTGATAAGCTTGAAACTGCGGTGCTTGTAACCTTGCAGAAGATGATTGATGCCGCTATTGAGTTTGATGAAATTCTTGAAATAATCAATCAGAGCAGTAAGCGAAAAAAGGAGTCAACACATCTTCAGAAGATGATTAAGACTCAATCTGACGAGCGTGAAAAGTGCATAAAAATGTCCCTTGATTTATATCCTGACTGGAAGCAGGGTGTAATTACAAGAGAAGAATATATGCAGCTAAAATCCAACCTCACGGAGAAAATCGAGTCGATAGACAGTACAATCAAGAGTCTTACAAAGACAGCAGAAGAGTACGCTCAAGGTCTGAACAGTGAGAATGAGTTTATCTCACACTTCAAGCAGTACGGCAATATTGAAGCTCTTAACAGACCAATGGTTGTTGAACTCATTGATGAGATACTTGTTCATGAGGGCGGCAACGTTACCATTAAATTCAAGTTCAACGATGCTTACGAAAATGTGGTTAACTATATCGAAATGAATAAGGAAATCGTTGAAGAGGCAGATAAGAAATCTGCGTAAAATTATCAATAGGGTATATAGCTGTATTTTGAGAAAAATATTTTTTGGGCATTTATAAAAGGAAAGTAACAAGTCTAACTTGGATTTGGGGAGAAGATAAGGTAAACAATAACATTATCTAAACTCGAAAAAATATATAACATTACAAAGTTTTATCGGTATATAAGTAAAAACTATTGACTTTAGCATAGTTTTTCGATATACTTTAGGTAACGGAGGTGGTCAGAATGATTTTAAGACCGGATTATATTAATGCAATTACTCCTTTTATAGATGCACCGCTTGTGAAAATTCTTGCCGGTGTCCGTCGATGCGGTAAATCAACAATTTTTGAAATGTTAGTACAGGAAATCAAAAATAAAGGTGTTTCTCCCGATAACATTATTGAAAGAAAATATAACAATCCTGATTATGACGACTTTACGGCAAAAAAGATGTATACCGATTTAAAAGATGCTATAAAAGAAAAAGGAAGATGCTATCTTTTTCTTGACGAACTTCAGGAAATCAGCGGTTGGGAAAAGGCTGTAAACTCTCTTATGGAAGACTTTGATGTTGATATATATGTTACCGGCTCAAACTCAAAGCTTATGTCAAGTGAAATATCAACATATTTAACAGGCAGATATGTTCTGATTCCTGTTTACACTCTTTCTTTTAAGGAATATCTGACTTTTAAAGGCAAGGATATTAAAAATGCTCGAGAAGCTTTTGATGAATATGTGCAGTACGGTGGTTTCCCCATTGTGGGTATAAGCGATTTTGATACCAAATCTGCATATCAGGTTGTTGAGGGGATTTACGCTTCTGTAATAACGAGAGATATTTCTAAAAGACACAAGATAAGAAACAAAGATCTGTTTGACAGAGTTGTAAGATATATTATTGAAAATGTAGGTCTGACGTTCTCTGCTTCTTCAATAGTAAAATTTCTTAAAAGTGAAAACAGAAGTCTTTCTGTTGAAACGATATATAATTATCTCAAATGGCTCAGCGAAGCATTTATCATCTATCCCTGCAAAAGATATGATTTGCAAGGCAAAGCAATCCTGAAAACCCAGGAAAAGTATTATCTTTCTGATATTTCAATAAAGTATAGCTTACAAGGCTTTGACAGAAAAATGTTGTCAGCTGTTTTTGAGAACATTGTTTTTCTTGAAATGAAACGCAGAGGCTATGATGTTTATATCGGCAAAAACGGTACTAAAGAAATAGATTTCATCGGTGTTCGCAGAGATGAAAAGATTTATGTTCAGGTTTGCGTTGAACTGCCCACCGAATCAACAAGAGAAACAGATAACCTTATGGAAATCAAAGACCACTATCACAAATATGTCGTTTGCAGAGATACACTTGCAATCGGCAACGATAACGGAATTGAAATTACACATGTTGCAGATTTTCTTTTGCGTGATAGTTGGTAAATTAAAAGCAGAGGTTAAAATATTATGGAAATAAAAAATCCTGAAATTTATGAGGAATCATACAAAATATTAAAATCGGTGTACGGAGAAGATGCTAATTTCCGTGATGGTCAATATGAAGCTATTGAAGCTACGATGACAAACAGAAGAACATTAGTAGTACAAAGAACCGGTTGGGGAAAAAGCCTTGTGTATTTTATGTGTACTAAAATGTTCAGAAAAAGGAACCGTGGCTTTACAATGGTAATTAGTCCTCTTTTGGTGCTTATGGAAAATCAGGCAGAAATGGCTAAAAAACTTGGCATTCGTTGTGATGTATTAAATAGTACGGTTAAAGAAAGGCGAAGTGAAATTTTAGATGATTTGGCCACTGACAAACTGGATTTGATTTTTATTACACCTGAGACACTTTTTAATGAAGAAGTGCAAAGTAGATTGCATCAGTTCAATATCGGATTATTTGTTGTTGATGAAGCACATTGTATTTCCGATTGGGGTCATGATTTTCGTTTAGAATATGGCAAAATTGGAAAAATTATAAGCACATTATCTTCTAATGTCGCAGTTTTAGCAACAACCGCAACTGCAAATGATCGAGTAATAAAAGATTTAAAAAAGCAGTTTAACGAGGATGTTTTTGTATCTCGCGGACCTTTATCAAGAAAATCTTTGCATATGCAAGTCCTTGATTTGCAGAATAAGGTCGATAGATATGCATGGCTTTTAGAGAATTTAAATAAAATTCCCGGTACCGGTATTATATATTGCTTAACTCAGAGAGACTGTGATTATTTAGCTGATTTTTTAAGCAAAAATAATATATCGGCTATGTCATATTATTCGAAAAGCCAGGATATGGAGCATACCAACGAAGTAGCTTTGGATGATTTTAAAAACAACAAAATCAAAGCAATTGTTGCGACGGTTAAGCTTGGTATGGGATATGATAAAGATGATATATCTTTTGTTATTCATTATCAATCTCCATCCAATATTGTAGCATATTATCAACAAATCGGCAGAGCCGGAAGAAATATAGATGATGCATATATCTTTTTAATGTCCGGTAAAGAGGATGAAGATATTAATAACTATTTTATTGATACCGCATTTCCTACAAGATATGAAGCAGAAAAAGTTATCAGCAGTATTGAAAGTCGTAACGGAAGCAAGAAAGTAGAAATTATTAATGATGTGAATGCAAGAACAGGCAGAATTGAAAAGGCGTTGTCATTCTTGCAGAGCGAAGGTTTTATCACAAAAGACAGATTATATTACAGAACACCAAAACCATTCAATTATGATGAAAAACATTATAACGAAGTTACAGGAATTCGCAGAGCGGAGCTTTTACAGATGAAGCAGCTTATAGAAACAAACGATTGTTATAGCAAGTTCTGTGTTAATTGCTTAGATGATAAAACTGCTGAAAATTGCGGTAAATGCTCTAATTGTACCGGTAAGGATATAATTGATGGATTATCAATATCGTTAGCGTCAAGGGAAAAAGCGGCCGAATATATAAATGCTTTGATTTTGGAAATCGAGCCAAGAAAAAAATGGCCTAATGGTAAGAAAATAGAGCATATTATAGAAAAAAGAATTTGTCTTTCCAAATATGGAGACCCCGGATATGGTCAAATGGTTAAAGAAGGCAAGTATTCAAATAAAGAACAATTTTCTGATGAATTAGTCGCTAAAGCGGCAAATGTTTTGAAAGAACGCATAGATTTAACCGAATATGCTATAACCAATGTATCTTCGCTAAGAAGCAATCTTGTGTCAGATTTTGCTGAGAGGTTGGCGAATAAATTGGGGGTAAAATATGTGGATTTATTAGAAAAATCAGATGCAAGTCCACAAAAGGAAATGGAAAACAGTACTTATCAGTGCAATAATGCATTAAATTCTTTTTCTGTTAAATCGTGTAACGATATACCTCAAAAACTGATTTTGGTTGATGATATTGTTGATTCCAAATGGACATTAACAGTTTGCGGTTATTTACTTATGCAATCCGGTTGTGAACAGGTTGTTCCATTTGCATTAGCTGATAGCAGCAGTAAGGAGTAGTTATGAATAAAAATTCAGAAGCAATAGTGATCTTTTGCAGTCATTTGTGTGTCGATGCAGATATTAAACCATTAGAACCTAGGGAATGGGGAGAACTTGCTTCGCGTTTGTTTTCTAAAGGGTTGGAGCCTAATGATTTGTTGATTTTCAGTAAATCTGATTTTTTAGAAAAGTTAGAAGTAGATGAAATGATGGCAAATAGATATTTGCGACTATTGGAAAGAAGCGGCAGTATAAGCTTTGAGATTTCCAAATATGAAAATATGGGAATTATGATTACAACGCGAGCCGAAAATAATTACCCAAGGTTGTTAAAACAAAAATTAGGTAATAACTGTCCACCAATTTTCTACACCGCAGGTAACATTGAACTTTTAAATAAGCAGTCTGTTGGTTTTGTAGGTTCACGAACTGTTAATGACGATGATATTGGTTTTACTCAAAACACCGTATCAAAAGTAATGCAAAAGGGTTATGGCATCGTTACGGGTGGTGCCAAGGGAATTGATACAGTATCCACACAAACAGCATTAGATAATAATGGCTTTGTTATAGAATACTTAGCTGATTCTATGATGCAAAAAATGCGAAAGGCAGATATAGTGAAATCTATTAATAGAGGTAATTTGTTGTTATTATCTGCTTCAATACCAACCGCGGGATTTAATGTAGGATTTGCTATGATGAGAAATAAATACATCTACTCTCAAAGCGATGCAACCATTGTCATAAAAACTGATAAAAACAAAGGTGGTACTTGGAACGGAGCAATCGAAAACCTAAAAAAGGGTTGGTGTACCGAGTATTGTCGCAATATCGAATATTCCGGAAATTTGGAACTTATAAAAATGGGTGCAATTCCGATAGATGAAAATTGGAGTGGAGTTATAACCAAAATTGAATTTGACAAGTCAAAAGTCAAATCAATTCAAAGTGAAGTTAAAAAAAATGTAGGTGTTCAATTAAGTTTCTTTGATTAATTATATCGAAAACTGCTATTTTTATAATGGCAGTTTTTTGATTTACCAAGAAAAATATTTATTGTTTAAGATAATAATTTTCGCCTACAAAATTTGATGTCAAATTTATGCGTATCTTTTTGTGAAAAACTTACAATAAAATTGCCATATGGTCTATGTTTAACACCAACCACCCCATAGCTGCCCCCATAATTAAAGTGCCGAAAACCCAGTAAAATCAATGGTTTTGGGATTTTAAAAAATTTTATGGTTTTCTCTTGACATTTACCCCCGCTGCCTGCAAAACCCTGACTGAATTTTTCCGCGACACCAAAACCTCACCCGAGGACTACGACGCCATCTTTACGGGGGACCTCGGTCTCGTCGGCTCGGGACTTCTGAAGGAGCTGATGATGAGAGAATGCGGAATCAGGCTTGATAAGGGATATTTCGACTGCGGACTGATGATTTATGACCGGACTGCGCAGGATGTTCACTCGGGCGGCTCAGGCTGCGGCTGCAGCGCCAGTGTGCTTTGCTCCCACATCCTTAACAATATGAAAGAAGGAAAATACAGTAATATTCTGTTTATGGCTACGGGTGCTCTTATGTCTCCCGTGTCCTCTAAAGAGGGCGAAAGCATCCCCGGCATTGCACATTTAGTAAACATAAGAAGGAGTGATGAAAAATGAGCCTCGGTTATGCACTTAAATGTCTTTTTTGTCTCATAAAATGCAGTAAATATCTTTACTTTATAAAAAAGGCGGTATGCTTTACCTTCGTAGCTATCGCTCTGATAACCGGTATCACTCTGCTTTGCAGTAACGGATGCACGATAAAAAAGCTTAAGGAGATGATATAATGGAGCTTTTTCTCACTCTTCTTAAGGCCTTCATCGTAGGCGGAGCTATCTGCACCGTCGGCCAGCTCCTTATCGACCTGACGAGGCTTACACCTGCGAAAATTCTCGTTTCCTTCGTCATCATCGGTGTTATTTTAGGTGCTATCGGTGTCTACGAGCCCTTAGTCGAATGGGCAGGCGCAGGTGCTACCCTGCCCCTCACGGGCTTCGGCTATAATTTAGCCAAGGGTACGAGGGAGGCTATCGCAGAAAAGGGAATGTTGGGAATTCTCAGCGGTCCCCTCTCCTCAGCCTCGGTAGGTATTATGGCGGCAGTTATCTGCGGTCTGGTGGTTTCCCTTTTCGCCAAGAGTAAGGATAAACAATAATTTTAAGCCGGCAGATGTCGGCTTTTTTCATCTTGTGCAGATTTTAGTGCTGAATTTTGCAGTTTTTGCCCTTTTATTTTTTACAAGAAAAAGATATAATATATGTGTAAATTAAATTTCATAAGGAGACTCTATGCAGCAGTTAATGAATAAAATTGAAGGGCTTATAGCAGAATATGAGACTGCGCTTTCAGAGAAGGGATTAGCCTGCTCTCTCTCAAAAAAATACTTCGAAACGAAGGTGCCCCATGTCCCTCACCATTCTTCTTACACCCTGCTTGACGATATTCACAGACATTTTGCCAAAAGACGTGAAAACAGACACTTCAGGCATCAGCGTAACCGTCAGCACTGCGCAGTTTTGTGCTTTCGTCCCGCAGACAAGACACTGCTCAAGAAAGAGGAATGTAAGGAGTATGCCTTTATCCTTTCCGAAATTTCACGCTACGAGGAGGGTATGAAGCCCAGGAAAAGAACGCTTAACGAAAAGACCGTTCTCAGAAGGATAGAAAAATGCATCTGCAGGATTTTAAAATCAGCAGAAAAGAAAGATCCCGTCCGTATCTGCCAATGTTCCGTGGCTGATTATATAAGATACTTTTCCAAAAAGGAATATGGGTATATGAAAGTAATAAACGGCAGAGACAGAGATTTTCTCGACCTGATGCTTTCAGCCGTAGTTCTGGGCGTTATTGGCTTAACTGCTCTGGTATTATGTATTTAACGAGGTGAAAAAAATGAAAAATAACAGATATGCGGACAAATATTTTTCTGTCGTAGGTGACTCCATAAGCACCCTCGAGGGCTTTAACCCCGACGGCTACAAGGTCTTTTACTACGGTGAAAGAAAGGAGCTTTCAGCCATCCACTCCCCCGAGGACACATGGTGGGGCAAGGTTATCTCCCGTTTTGGCGGTAAGCTTTTAGTCAATGCCTCCTGGTCGGGCAGCTGGGTAGCGAAGCTTCCCGACCGTGATGAGCTTTTCCCCTCGGGCTGCAGCGATGAAAGAACATCTTGTCTGCACAGAGACGGAAAAAATCCCGACATAATAATAGTTTATCTTGGCACCAACGACTTTATGTTCGGAGTCTCCCCCACCTACGGCGGCGACATACAGAGGCTTAAGGATCAGTCCTTCGCCTATGCCTATGAAAATATGCTGGACAAGATAAAAAATAATTATCCCTTTTCAGAGATTTTCTGCTGCACCCTGTGCAGAGCCTGTATGGAAAAGGATGCCTCCTTCCGCTTCGAGGAAGAAAGGTGGAACAGCACCATGGAGGATTTTAATGCTATCATCCGCCGCACGGCAGAAAAGAAGAGTGTCCGCCTCATCGACCTTTATGCCCTCGGCATAGCCTACGACTCTTTAGAGGGGTGTCACCCCACGGCCAAGGGTATGGAAACACTGGCAGAATTAATGATCAAGGAGATGGAGAAATGAAGGTAATTTTTCTTGATTTCGACGGAGTGCTTAATTCCGACAGATACATAAAAGACTGCGGCCATACGGGAGTAGTTATAGATCCCGAAAAAATGGAGCTTCTCAGAAAAATAGTCATCAGCACCGATGCCGAGATAGTCCTGACCACCTCGTGGAGAGAGCACTGGGACATAAATCCCGATAAATGTGACAGTACAGGTGCGCTCATAAACACCGTCTTCGCAGAATACGGTCTGAAAATTTACGGTAAAACTCCCGTAATAAGACCTGAGCGTGAAAACGAAATAAAAAAATGGCTGGAGGACAATCCGCAAATAAAGGACTTCGTAGTTCTGGACGATATGAGACTTGAGGCAGATTTTCTCACCGGTCACACGGTAAAAACCTCCCCTTTCAGAGCCGCTCTGACAGAAAAGGATGCTGACGAAGCCATCGCAATTCTCAAAGGCTGAAGGTCTGCCTGTCTACGCTTCTACACCCCCAAAAACTTGAACTTTTTACCGAAAACCACTTGACAAGACCGAAACAATATGGTAATATCATTAGGCAAATACGGAGAGATACCGAAGTGGTTATAACGGAACGGTCTTGAAAACCGTCGTACGTTTGCGCGTACCGTGGGTTCGAATCCCACTCTCTCCGCCATATTTTTTTATTTAAGGCACTGAATGGAGTAGTACTCAAGTTGGTGACGAGGCGCCCCTGCTAAGGGCGTAGGTCGGGTAACCGGCGCGAGAGTTCGAGTCTCTCCTACTCCGCCACATAAAGGTAATCGAAAGGTTACCTTTATTTTTTTGCTTTCAGTAAGGAACTCGAACTCGAGCGACGAAGGCGCGGGCATTGAGCCCGACCGCCGCCGGTGGCGGATAAAGGGAGGGCGAAATGGCGCAGCGGTCAAAGCTCATAGGCGCCCAAGCCGTTATGAGCTTTGGGCACCGCAAGAGGGGTGAGTCTCTCCTACTCCGCCACATAAAGGTAATCTAAGGGCGACACTTCATAAGGAATTTAAGCCTTAAAATTCGCCATTTTTGCGAATAACTGCGTTAAAAATGCTCGTAATCCGCAAGGATTACTTCGCTTTTTGCCTTGTTCTTCATCAAAACTATCTGAATTTTAAGGTGCAAAGCAGTTTTTATTGAGATGTTTTTTTGGTTTGAGGAAGTGACAAAACCACCGCAATACTTGCGTATTACGGTGGTTTTTCGCAATGTCAAAGCGGAAAACAGCCAATAAAAACCTTAACTTCCTTATGAAGTGTCGCCCAGGGTTACCTTTATTTTTTTGCTTTCAGTAAGGAACTCGAACTCGAGCGACGAGTCCCTCCCGCTCACCGCATAAAAACACCATTGAAATCCGAAACCTTTAGTTCGTACTCAACGGTGTCTTTGTTAAAATAGCGCAGTCTGCCTGCATATATCTGAAAATTTTGATTTTTTAAGGAAAGAGCTGCTTGATTTTTTCTTTGGCAACCCGTTCGTTACAGTATACGAAATTAAATTCGCCGCTGATTTGCATATCAGCAACAGTAAAGGTGGCAAGATCATTACGGCATACGGATATAGGTTCATAGGCAAATGTAATCGCACCGTTATTTGCCACAAGGTCGCATATGACAGAAAAATTGCTGACAGATATGCAACGCTTAAAGCTATCAAGAGAAAACCCACGGTCGGTAATAGCATTATACAGTAATGTTCTCGTCCCCGAAAAGGACTCTCTGACCACAATATCCTCTGCAAAGCTTTCTTCAAGAGTGACGGTCCTGTTTGCAAAAGGATGGCTTTTCGCACAGACTCCCACAAAGGCCTCTTTTTTAAAAAGATGATAACCGTATTTGGATTTATCGAAAACGCCCTCGATTACGGCAAAATCTATCTCTGCCTTTTCAAGCATATGCAAAAGATTTTCTGTATTGTCTATAATCAGGTCAAGATTATTTTTCGGATTTTTCAGAAAAGAACGAACCTCCGGCACGATAACAAACTCGCCGATGGTCTTGGTAGCACCGACGGTCATATGAACTGTATCGTCTGGAATGAACTTCTCACGTATGTCCGCCTCCTCAGCGTTTATGCTGTCAAAATAACGCTTCAACCGCTCCGCCATATTTGTTCTGGACAGTACCCGTCCATCGTACTCAAAGAGCTTTACACCGTAATAATTCTCCAGACAGTGAATGTGCTGAGTAACCCCCGGCTGTGTCATATTCAGCTTTTCAGCCGTTCTGCGATAATTCATCTCATCATAAAGGACAAGAAAGGTACGTACTCTGTAATCTAACATAGCAGCCTCCGATTAATTGATATTATCGGTCGATAATAAATGATAATTTGATTTTATCATAAAACAGTAGTATAATCAAGAGGTATAAGCGAAAGCAGGAGGTTATTTATGAAAGTATTAAAAGTTTTTCCCGGAATAATATTATCAGTGGGTGTGGCACTTATTGCCTGCCTTATTGAAGGTCTCTTACCTATCCATCTTATCGGCTCTGCCGTAATCGCAATGTTTATCGGTATGGGTATCAATCACTTTCTGAGGGATACCAGGGTGTTTGCAGCAGGACTGAAATTCACATCCAAAAAGATTCTGAAATTTGCCATTATTCTTCTCGGCCTGTCTCTCAATATTACCACCATACTGAACGTAGGTAAAATGTCCCTCACCGTTATGATATTTACTCTGCTGACCTGCTTTGGCGGCGGCTACTTTATCGGCAAGGCATTAGGTCTTAACTGGAAGCTCTCTAACCTTATCTCTGCCGGTACAGGTATCTGCGGCGGTTCTGCTATTGCCGCCATTGCACCTACCATAGATGCAGACGATAACGATGTAGCCTATGCCATGTCTGCTACCTTCCTGTTCGATATGGCGATGATCGTACTGTTTCCCATTATGGGAAGAGCGATAGGAATGACCGACCAAGCCTTCGGTATCTGGG
>SVPD01000045.1 GCA_015066045.1 Oscillospiraceae bacterium | reverse complement strand
TTGAGTTGTCGAATGATTGCATAAAATTAACCTCCTGTAATTTGGTAGCTTTATTCTACCGCATAACAGGAGGTTGGTCGAATGTGTGGATGTTTACAAAAAAAGAAGCAACCAAGAAAGATATTACTCTCTCTTGGTTACTTCTTTTCCTTCTGCAATGCACGGTATCTAATTAATGTTTTTATAAACTGTCCTTAGCAATCCTATACATCTGCCTACCGTTTTTTTAGCCGTATTCTGTGCCGTTATGGTTTGCTCGGTGGCCTTCGTGCTTATACTTTCCACCGGAAAAATAGAGGGCACCACACCTGCGCCCACCCTTACCTCCGAGTCCACCACCGAGGCAGTGCCCGAGGGCCCCTATAAGGTTCGCACCGTAACCGTAGGCTCAGCTGGTGACGTGCTGCTGCACATCCCCGTTCTGAACAGCTCAAAGCAAGGTGACGGTACCTATAATTTCGATAAAATCTTTACCTATGTCTCCTCACGGATAAAGGACTGCGACTATTTCGTGGCTAATCTGGAAACCACACTGGCAGGCACCGAAAACGGCAGAAAATACACCGGCTTCCCCTGCTTCAATTCTCCCGACGCTATCCTCTCTTCGCTGAAAAAGGCGGGAGTGGACTGTCTTCTCACCGCCAATAACCACACCTACGACACAGGCGCTCACGGTGTAAAGCGTACTCTCAGCAAGGTAAAGGAAAACGGCTTCGACAGTGTGGGCACCAGACAGGCCGAGACAGACAAAAAATATCTGGTCAGGGACATCAAGGGCATAAAGCTCGGCATAGCCTGCTACACCTACGAGACGGAGTACGAAAAAGGCAAGGCTCTAAACGGCATTCCCGTGGGAAGCGAAACGGCGGTGCTTATAAACTCCTTTGACTATGCCGATATGAATAAATTTTATGAGGAAATCGGTGCTGACCTTACGGCTATGAAAAGCGAGGGTGCCGAAATAACCATGGTATATCTCCACTGGGGAAACGAATATCAGCTCACTCCCGACTCACACCAGAAGGAAATAGCTCAGAGGCTCTGCGATATGGGCGTGGATGTGATAATCGGCGGACACCCCCACGTGGTTCAGCCCGTAGACCTTATCAGCTCTGCCGACGGCACCCATAAAACAGTCTGCGTCTACTCCGTAGGTAATATGGTGTCAAATCAGAGAAGAAATCTTATGGGACTCAAGACCGGTCACACGGAGGACGGTCTGATTTTCGAGGTGACTGTCTCCGAATACAGTGACGGCACCGTGCTGGTGGAAAAGGTAAAGGCAGTGCCCACCTGGGTACATCTTTATTCGGGAACCTACAATATAGTTCCCCTTTCCAAAGCTATGGACAAAAAGGCCGCTGACCTCGGTCTCAGTAAAAGCAGCACGGGACTCTCTCTGGCCAAGGGCTCCTATGAAAGAACCATGGAGCTTACAAAGGAGGGCACGGACAAGTGCAATAAATATCTTGCCTCAGTACCTAAGCCCGACGAGGTCTCTGCCGCACCCGTAACGGAATAAAAAGCTCTCTGCTTATTTTAAAAAAAGTCTGCAAACGGAGAAAGCTCAGATGAAGCATTTAAAAACCACTGTAAAAGCTGACAAAACAGTGCCTCTTACTCTGGCACTGTCCTTTGCCGTGCCTGCGGTGGTTTTGCTTATATGCTTCGCCGTGTGCGACATAGCACCCTTCGGCGACCGCACCCTGTGCTCTATGGACGGCTATTCCCAGTACTATCCTATGCTTATGACCATGAGCGAGGCGGTAAAGGAGGGCGAAATTTTTTATTCCTTTAACGGTGCACTGGGCTTTAATCTCTGGGCGCAGAGCGGCTACTACACAAACAGTCTGCTGTGGCTGCCTCTTTATTTTCTCCCTCACTCCCTGCAGGTCAGCTATATCGACCTCACCGTGCTTTTCCGTCTGTCTCTGGCAGGGCTTTTTCTCTGCCTTTATCTCATCAGAACCCACCGGAACGCTTCCTTTATAAAGACCGTAACCGTCTTTCCCTCTCTTTCTCTGGCGTGGGCTCTGAGCGGATATATGACCGCCTTTATAAATCAGCTTATGTGGACGGATGTGGTGGTGCTTCTGCCTCTGGTTATACTCGGCATACAGTATATCAGAGAAAAAAAGAGCCCCGCACTTTACATCCTCGCCCTCTTTCTCTCTATCGTCTCCTGCTTTTACATTTCCTTTATGGTATGTATTTTCGCCGTGCTCTGGTTCCTCTTTCTTATGCTCAGAGAGCGGCTTTTATGGCGTGAAAGACTCAGCTGCGCAGTCCGCTTCGGTGCCTCCTCTCTGCTTGCGGGAGGGATGAGTGCCGTGGTCATTATCCCCGTTTATAAGGCTCTTTCTCTTACCAAGGCAAGTGATTTAGGCTTCGAAGGCACTCTCGGGCTTAATTATAATCTGAAGGATTTCCTTTTGCGTCTGCTCCCCTTTCAGGAGCTTTCTCAGGAATATGACCTGCCTAATCTGTACTGCACGGTGACGGTTTTCATTCTTTTCTTTTTCTTCCTTTTTTCGAAAAGGCTCAGCCGCCGCCACAGAGCAGCTGCCTTTATTTTCGTAACCTTTATGTTCGTTTCCATGTGCGTAAACTTAGGCGAGTTTATCTGGCACGGCTTCCATTACCCTAATCAGCTCCCCGCACGTCAAAGCTTTCTGGCTATCTTTCTAATGCTCACCCTCGCTGCCGAATATCTTGTCAGAAGCAGCATAAAAAGAAACCTCCTTTATGCACTCACCGCTATAATCTGTGCGGGTGCCGTGCTGAATTTCGCCGTTCAGTTTTCCCGTGATGTGTGGACCTCCAGAGTGAACTCTCTGCAGAAATACGAGTCCGTTATGGAAAATTTCACCGCAAAGGACGACGGAGAAGGCTTCGCACGAATGGAGTGGACAGATGTCAAAAAGAATAACTACCCTCAGCAGTACGGCTACAAGGGTATCAGCTACTATTCCTCCACCATGTCTGCGGATGCCTATGATTTCTTTCAGCAGACGGGAATGGACAGATACGCTAAAAATGTCAGCGTGCGCTACAGACAGTCGGATATTCTGAATGCGATTTTCTCGGTAAGGTACATTATGTCCGGTGAGCACGGCGGCAAAATAACCGAGAATGGAAGCTGCCTTTCTCTCGGCTTCGTATGCTCGGAAAGTGTTTATGTTTTCGAGCCGTCCCGGGTAAAAAAGCCCGAGCTCGGTCAGCAGCTTTTATGGGACTGTCTTTGCGGCAGCAATTTCACCTCCTTCAGTGAGGGCTACTCCCTCCTCTCGGAAAATCAGCTGGAGCTTACCCTCTTTGACACAGACTACATCGAAGGAAATCTGAAAAGTGACAGAGACGGTGTTTTCTTCACCTCCATACCCTACGATGAAGGCTGGGAAATTTTTATCGACGGCCAAAAGCAGGAAACGAAAAAGGCAGCCGGTTATTTCCTTTCCTGCCCAATAGAAAAGGGCGACCACGAAATAACTCTTAAATACACGGTACCGGGAATAAAGGTCGGCGCGGTCATATCGGTGATGTCGCTTCTGGCGGCAGCAGGATGGATGCTTATTGAACGCAAAGTGCTAAACGCTAAAATTAAAACAGGCATAGAAGACTTCCACCGTTAATCAGTGATACGTCGCCAAATTAAAGGCAATATAAAAAACACCCTCTTTCACACAGTTATCTCTGTGAGAAGAGGGTATTTTCTGTAATTTGGTAAGTCTGCAACCGTCGTTTAGCGTTATAAAAACATTTTTTACGCAAATACCCTTGAAAACCTCAGGTGAAATCTGTTAAAATATACCTATAAACATATAAGGAGTGAAAATATGAGTAACATACCCAAGACCTACCAGAGCTACATAAACTGGAAGGAAAAATCAAAGCAGACCGAATACACCGAGGAAACTCCCCTTCTTGCACCTAACGGTGACTTACTCGCCGCAGGCTGGGCAAGATATAATGTTTTCGACTACAACCGCACCTTCGTAAAACCCGGCAGCCCTATGAGTCAGAAGGAATGGGACTTCTATCAGGTTTCCAACGGAAAGTATATGGTACAGCTCAGCTTCGCTAACATCTCCATCGGCGGCTACATCGCAGGCAAGCTTATCGATCTGGTAAACGGTAAGGTTATCGCAGATGCCACACAGCTTTTCCTCGGCGGCAAAAACAAATATGTTCCCCCGAAGAAGGGTGACGTTCCCAATCGCTTCGCCAAGAAAATCGGCAAGGCTGAATTCGACTTCGACACCCGTGAAGACAGCAGAACTCTCTGGTTCAGAATGCCTCTCAAGGATAAGATAGTAGAATGTAAATTCGATGCGGACATTATGCCCGGCCTGGAAAACATCACCACAGTTCTTCCCTTCGCAGGTGACGAAAAGAAATACTTTATGACCACCAAGCAGAACTGTATGCCTTGTGAAGGCTACTACAAATTCGGCGACGATGTTTACGAATTCTCTAAAGATGACACTTTCCTTACCCTCGACTGGGGCCGAGTAAACACACCTCATAAGATGGTATGGTACTGGGGTAACGGCTCCACCTACCTCACTGACGAAAAGGGTGAAAAGCATCTCTTCGGCTTCGAAATCACCTGGGCTATCGGCGACGAAAGCAACGCTACGGAAACCGCTCTCTTCTACGACGGCAAGGTACATAAATTCGGTGCAGTAGACGTAGAGGTCTTCCCGAAGCCTGACAAATATATGCAGGACTGGAAGTTCATCTCTGAGGACGGCCGCTTCAATCTCACAATGAAGCCCACCTTCGACCATCACAGCGATATGAACCTCGGTATCGCCAGAATGCACACCCATCAGGTTCACGGTCTGTGGAGCGGTGATGTAACCCTCGATGACGGCACCAAGCTGGAAATCAAGGATATGTATGCTTTCTGCGAATATGTGGAGAACAAATGGTAAATCTTACATAAAAATTACTCGGTAGTTTTTTGCTACCGAGTTTTTGTTTATTCAAGCATTGAAATTATTTCCTTGAAGCCGTGTGTGGCCTTAAACTCGTCGGAAAGCGGATAATTCAATATATTTCCCTTCATCCAGCTTTTCGCGATAAAGTTACTGCCGAGAGTATTCTTATCAAAAATCTTACCTTCGAAAACAGTTGAATGCAGAGTTGTGATTCTGTCAAGATTATCAAACTCCAACGCAAGCTCAGCACCCCTTCTGAGGTTTTGCAAAGCTTTTTCTTCATCACCCTTTTCAAAATAAAGCCACCCGAGCATACCGTAGCAGCGTCCCATAACCGTTCTCCAGAATCTGCTGTAGTTTCCGTCATTATAGATATAATTGAAAAAATCCTTGGTTTTTTCGTGGATTTCGATTTGAAAATCACGGCTGAACTTATCGGTTAAGCAGAAATCGTAAAAAGTGTCATAGGACAAAAAAATCTGCTCTTCAATCGCTTCCATAATTATTTTTTCCGCATCAGGATGTTTGTGCAATCTGTAAAGGTAGCAATAGTTTTCTCTTCCGTCTCTCATAAAGGGCATTTCGCTTATAACAGGCTCATAGTCCTCAAAGGTTACCTTTGCATCTCTTTTGCAGGCCAGATTACTCATAAGATAAATATAATATCTTTTGGCGCAGATGCGGACAGAATCATCAGTACAGTTATTCTGAATATTCTGATAAATCGTTATAATTTTAGGCGTGTTCTGTTCGAGGTTATCCCAACCGTTATAAAATGCAAGATACTGCATCCACCTCAGCTGAATGCGGAAGTCATTAGGAAATTTTTCTTTCAGATTGCTTATGGATTCCCTTATCAGCTTTTCATCCGTAAGGTTGTCGTGCTCTTCAAGCAGTCTTTTGATTTCATCCTCGTTTTCTGCTTTGCCTACCCCCAGCAGCTCATCCACACTCACACCGAAAAACTCCGAAAGCACAGGCAGAAGCGTAATATCCGGATAGCTTTCGCCTCTCTCCCATCGGCTGACGCTCTGAAAGGAAACGGACAGAAGCTCCGCCAGAGTTTCCTGAGTTATACCCTTTTCACGCCTTAATCTTTTTATGTTTTCACCGAGGTAAACTGTCACATTTATCACCTACCGTTTAATTTTTACTGACCGGTCACTTACATAATAACTTCTTGCGTCCGTAAACACAATAACTTATTCATTGAATATTTTTCCCGCAAAGTGAGAATTTTTCGTAAAATAAGAGACCGCTGCCACTTTTCGCAAAACGGTCTCTTTCTTTTTATTCTGTCTTATGAGGCTCAAACACCTCTTTATACACACTCTTGCCCACAGAGGATAAGCCTTCACCGCTGAGCTCGTTTCTCATAAGCCTGTAGGCAGTGGCGGCGATGGGTACGCTGATGAGCATACCTAAAATGCCGAAAACGCCTGCACCGATGGTAACTGCAGTAAACACCCACACACCGGGAAGACCGATGGAGGTACCCACTACCTTCGGGTAGATGAGGTCGCCCTCTAACTGCTGCAGTACCACGATAAAGATAATGAAAATAAGTGCCTTTACGGGTGACTCCACGAAAATCAGCACCGCACCTATAGCACCGCCGATGAGAGCGCCCACCACGGGGATAAGAGCAGTAAAGGCCGTAACCGCACCCATCATCACCGCATAGGGCAGACGGAGAATAAGCATACCCACCGTACACAGTCCGCCTAAAATGAGAGACTCGGTGCATTGACCGACGATGAACTTTTTAAAGGCATCATCAGCCACGGAAAGGATATATCTTGCCTTATCGTAAAGGGAGTCTTTAATGTAGTGCTTCGCCACTCTGTTCACCTGTCCAGTGAGCTTTTCTTTACTCAGGAGAAGATAAACGGCAAAAATAACGGATAAAACTGCACTGGTAACACCCGAAACCACAGAGGATACCGTGGAAATAACCACATTGGCGGCACTGCCGAGTCCCGTGGTGACGGTGGAGATTATCTCTCCGATTTTCGATTTCCAGTCGATGGAATAAATCATCTCGAAAATATCGTCGGGGATGAATTCAAACTGAGAAACGTAGTCGGTGACTATTTTTATGGCACCGGGCACCTTATCGATAAGGAGCTTTACGCAGTTTACCAGCTGAGGCACCACCATAGCGATAACGAAGGTTATTATGGCCACCAAGGTCAGCAGAGTCAGAGCCAGACAGATGCCGTTTTTGCAGCGGAGAAGATTTTTATTCTTTGCATTTTTAAAGATGTGTCTGCCGTAAAAATTCATAAGTATGCTTAAAGGGTAAGCGATGACCGCACCGATAATCAGAGGCAGAACGGCACCGATGAAGGTCTTTATCACCGAGGCAGTGGATGTCCAGTAATGAATACACAGAAAAAGCAGAAAGGCACTTATGCCCACCCTCAGACAGGTCTTCCACTCTATTTTAATTTTCATTTCATTTTTCATAGTGTTTTTCCCTTCTTCATATTATAAAAATACTTTAGCATAAAAGAAAGGGAAATTCAAGAGAAAGATAAAAAAAGCCTCACAGACCGAAAAGGAGGCGGATGCTTACCGCATCCGCCCCGAAAGCATTAAGTTTATTTTTTATTCCCACTTAGGATTTACATAGCCTTCAAACCATTTTTCGAGCTGTGACGGAGTCGCTTCGAAGTATTTTTCAGCGTAATGCTCATCCTCGGAGGCGAATTTATCAGGTACAGAAAATCTTAAAAGTGCACCGAAATACTCGTCCTCGTTAACAAGCTCTATTTTTCCCTCGGAGTCGGCATATACGGTGTCTATGCTCGGATCGACAGGTCCTCTGTCTCCGTCAAAATCCATACCGAAGGCCACCAGCGCAAAATCTGTGCCTGCAAAGGGCATCATATCAGTAATTTCGATAGCATAATGCTCTGCATAATCGTCACTGTAGCAGTGAACCGTGTAGCCTCTGAAATGCAGATTTGTGGTCCACGGATCATAGCCTGCCAGAAGGTAGCTCCAATAATAGCCTATTCTCGCCTTATCGTTTTCACCGAGCTTTTCACCGTCGCATCTCGAAATGTCCACGAGCGCATAGTAGCCGTCGCTTATCTGCCATTCGTAGGCAGCGGTACCGTCAGCGATGCTGCCGTCTACCATTACATTTTTCTTCTGTGTCGCTCTGGTCACGCTTTTCAGCTCAAAGCGGTAGCCCTCATCCTCATCGATCACATCGGTATATTCTATACTGTCCTCATAGTCCAGAATAATGTGAGCTCCTGCACCCGACTCACGGGCGGCAACAGAAAAGGGGTCCTCTGTTTTTTCGTATTCTTTGTTAAACTCCTCTACACCCTCTGCGCTTCCCGCATTGAGAATGCTTTCTCTTATGTCTGTCGGTGTCATTATTCCGCCGAAATTGAAATACTCCGTGACTGCACCCACTGCAGTGCCTAAGCACACCAGAATGCAGACAATCGCCGCTATACTCATAGCTGTCTTTTTCTTAAACATTTTGTTTCTCCTTTCGTATTCGTCCACCTCGTGCATTACCGAGGCTATCATTTCTCTGTCAGATTTCATAATCGAAGCCTTCCTCCTCTAACTGCTTTTTAAGTGCCTGTCTTGCCCGTGTGAGCAGAGTGTGAATGTTATGCACACTCTTTTTCATAACTGCGGCACTTTCCTTGCTGCTCATACCCTCGAAATAGGTCAGCCACAGTACCTCACGGTACTCCTTTTTCAGCTTACCCAAAGCCCTGTGCACCGCCCTTTTTCTTTCATCGGCCAAATAAATCTCCTCTAAGGTTTCCACATCGTCCGCTATTTCGGGCATATTCTCCCACTCCGTACTGACGCTCCTTGAATACCTTTTTATGTAATTCAGAGCAGAGTTTTTGCCGATGGTGTAAAGCCAGGTTTTAAAGCTCGCCTTCGCTCTGAAGTGCGGCTTTTTAGTGAAGAGCTTAACGAAGGTTTCCTGAGTGATTTCTTCGGCAAGAGAAATATCTCCCACCACGGAATAAAGATAAAGCTCGAGTCCTGCACGGTACTCCTCTATTATGTCTGCGATGGCATTTTTATCTCCGCCTAAAAATCGCTCATAGTGCTGCGCACCCTTATCCATTAAAGCCCTCCTTTCCTTTTATGAGAACCGGTTCTTTCACTAATTAAACATCTGAAAAGAAAAAAACTCACAGTTTGTATAAAAAAATCATCGGTCACACCGATGATTCTTTTATATACTCATATATTTCATCCAAGCTTATATCGTGGTTATCCTCGCCTTTTGTCTGTCTTGACTCGAGAATAGCCCTTACCGTTTCCTGCACCGCAACGTGCTTTTCGTAAAGAATCAGCAGCACCGCCTTACGGTTCAGCATATCTCCGTTTGACATACGTCTGACTCTGCCCATGCAGAAGCCGTAAAGAAAAGCTAAAAATACGCAGAAAACCGCCGTGGACCACCCTTTGTTTATACTGTAGCTGTAGTTATAAAAGCCGTGAGCCAGCGAGGGCATAATAACGCTCATCAGAAAAAAGCGACGTGCCGAAATATGCTTCGTTTTATCCGGTATCACGCCCAGTGCAGCCAGTCTTTTTTCGCCTGCCTTGGCCTCATTTTTTATGTAATACCACGTGAGATAATAGCCCATGCTCACTCCGCAGAAAAGATGAATGGGTATGGCAGTTATCGTCCTTATTACGGCCGTCTGCATACCGTATTCCATAGTATAGAGCAGATTTTCGAAGCCCGCAAAGCCCAAGGAAATGAAAACCGAATAAATTATTCCGTCGAAAAGACTGTTATAATGCCTGTTCTTTTTCGTGAAAGCCAGCAGCACCAGCCATTTGAAGCCTTCCTCTACCATAGCCACCGCTATGAACTTGTCTGTCGCTCTGTAAAGCTCGAAGAGCCACCCGTCCAGATAATTTCCGCCGTCGAGCTCTGTGGTAAAGGGCAGAAAAATGTCCGTCTCCACCCGCTTCAGCCACTCGCTTACCGTAGCCACGGGAAAGCTGATAAGCACTCCCGAAAGCAGCAGCAGAGCCAAAAGCCACCAGGGCTCCTTTTCGGCTCTGTCTTTTTTAAAGACATATATACATAAAAAAACGGAGGGAAGCAATGCGGCAAAAACTAAAATAAGATTATGCATTTTCATTTCCTCCTTTTTTATGCTTCTGAAACCATATTAACATAACCCGAAAAATTATTCAAGTAGAATACAGACATAAAAAATTTGACATCCGGATTTATACTTGCTATAATTTCATTATAAAAGCAAAGGAGAAAAAAACAAATGAAAAAGAAAAAGGTAATCATCATCGTCTCAGCACTTATAATCGTTGCAGCTATCGGTCTGGGCATATATTTTGCCGTGGAAAACAGCGGATTTAAAAAGGATCCCGCTGACACCGAGGAGCTTTACAGACAGAATGTGGCTGAAGCGGGCTATAAAAACACACCGGAGACCGCCATCCCCCAGACAGACATTTACACTCTCATCGATGACCATTTCCGTTCCCCTCTCGAAAAGGGCAAAACAGTCAAAAAGGCTCTCGTAATCGGCTATGACGGCTGCCGTGCCGACATTCTGGCGGAAATCCAGGACGGTGAAAGCGGAATAAAGGCTCTCACCGATAACGGTGCCGCTCTCAATCTGGCCTACTGCGGCGGTGTGAACTATCCCGAAAAGAACACTCAGGACACCTCTACCGCTCCCGGCTGGTGCTCCATCCTTACGGGTACATGGGCAGACGTACACGGTATCACGGGAAATGACATCACCAAAACCATGGACACCAAAACCCTTTTCACCTCTCTTACTGAGGAAAAAATTATCGGCAGTGCCGCCTTCATCACCAAATGGGCAGGACATTTCTCCCGTAAAAACGCTACATATCTCGATGAAAAGACCTACTGCGAGGAAAACTCTCTCCCCGTAAGCTTCGTAAAATGCAGTGACGACGAGGCAAGCTTCAGCTACACTATGGAGGAGCTGGCCAAGGACGACTGCTCAGATTTCATCTTTTCTATTTTAGAGCCCACCGACTCTGCCGGTCACGGAAAAGGCTTCTCCTTTAATAACCCTGTCTATAAGGAAGCCTTTAAGCGTGAGGACCTTTATGCAAAGCAGCTCATCGACGCTATGAAAAGCAGAAGCACCTTCGCACAGGAGGAATGGCTCGTTATCATCACCTCCGACCACGGCGGTATAAGGACCAATCACGGCAAAGAAAGCATTCAGGAAAGAATGACCTTCTTAGTGGCAGATTATTTTTAAGCTCTGCCAAAACAATGTAAATCGCAAAAACAAAGTTTTTGCCGTTCTTTTAATGTTTTAAAGGGTTTCTACGGATTTTTCAATCCGTAGAAACCCTCTGTTTATCTTTGGTTTATGCGGTCTGCACTTTTTTTACAGCCCTTTGTTTTTATTTTATTAAAGCTTCGAAAAGCCGTGACTGTTTATCAGCGCATCTATCTTTACGCCCGCTTTACATAAGGGACAGTCATAGGAAGGATAGATCGTGTAGCTTTCCAGATCATTAGGATCGAAAACCGAGCGCACGGGCAGGCCGCCGCACTCTTTGGCAGTAGAGAAAATAGCCGAAACACCCGAAACGGTGCCTCCGTAATATCTGACCGCATCGATAGCGGACTGAGCAGTTTTACCCGAGGCCACGGAAACGGCTAAAACCATTACATTTTTTCCCTTTATCATCGGAACTATATTGTCACGGAAGATAATCTGACTGCCGCCGATAATCTCAGGCGAGACCACATAAATAGATTTATGGGCGTTCATATTAATGAAATTACCCTCTGAAAGGCAATCGGCCAGACAGGCACCGATAACCTCTGTACCGTCGAGGCAGAGAATGGTGTCCACCACCGTGTCAGCATAGTAATAGGAGCAAAGCTCCTCAGCTACGGCTCTTGCCTCGGAAATACGGCTTTTCTGCGCCACCACGTCTATATAATAGTTACAGTGGGTATGCCCCGTAACGAAATGGCCTGTAGCTACTCTGAGAAAAAGGTTTTTCTTTTTGGTTGCATATTTTACAGTTTGTAATTCTGACATAATTTCTCCTCCTTAAAATCATCGGTCAGCAAAGGCTAATCCCTTCTGTAATTTCATAATAACAAGTTTAAAATGATTTGTCAATGAATTATTTTTCCCGAACCGATTGAAAAATATGTAAATTTCTTTTATAATATATGAAAAAGGAGGAATTAAAATGAAGAAAATCTTATCTTTTATCCTGTGCGCAGTTATGCTCGTCAGCTGCTTCGCCCTTTCAGCCTTCGCTGAAAAGAAGGCAGACGAAGGCACCCTGCAGTTTAACGAAGACGGAAAGTTCACCATTCTTAATTTAAGTGACATTCAGGACGGCTATCCTTTAAATGCTCTTACCAAAGACTACATCGAAAAGACCGTAGACAAGGTAAATCCCGACCTTATCGTCCTTACCGGTGACAACATCTCAGGCTATGACGTTCACGAAAAAGAGGATGCAGAAAAGGCTATCCGTGAGTTTATGGACATTTTCGAGGCAAAAGAAATCCCCGTTGCCGCAGTTTTCGGAAATCACGACGACGAGGAAACCGAGCTTACCAAAGAGGAGCAGCTTGCGGTTTATGAAAGCTACGACTGTTATGTGGGTGAAAGGGGCTTCTGCATAAAGGACAGAGTGGGCACCTATAATCTTCCCATTATGAAAAGCGACGGCAGCGGCTACGGCTTTAATCTGTGGCTCACTGACTCGGGCACCTATAACACTGAAAACGACTACGGCGGCTATGCCTGCGTATATAAGGAGCAGATAGAGTGGTATAAGGAAACTGCCGAAAAGCTTAAGGAGGAAAACGGCGGCAAGGTCGTTCCCGCCATCAACTTCCAGCACATTATCGTTCCCGAAATTTACGATGCACTGAAAGAGGTCAAGCTTTTATGGTTCGGCTGCGTAATCAGAAGCAAAAATCCTCTTAATGATAAAACAAGATATTACACCCTCCCCGACGGTGCCAAGGGAGACCTTCACGAATATCCTTGTCCCCCTTATTACAATAACGGACAGTTCGACGCTATGCTGGAGACGGGAGATGTTTTAGCCACGGTCAGCGGTCACGACCACGAAAACAGTTTTGAAATTGATTACAAGGGTATAAAGATTATCAATACGCCGACTATAGGCTTTAACGCTTACAATGATATAAATATAGGCTCGAGAGTTTTTGTTATTGATGAAAATGAGCCCGAAAGCTTCGAAACCTACTGCCTTGAGTATTCGGATGTATACACTGACATCGACGAGCTCTACGAGGCACGCATTCTTTATAACATCGACACCACCGATGTTTTCACGAAGTTAAGAAGCCTCGTTAAAATAGCCTCAGCAGACGGTATGACTCTCAGCGACTTTATGAGCGGTGTAGTGAGAATTATAAAAGAGATACAGCTCTTTTAAAGGAATAATAATGATTAACCGCAAGCGGAAGCATATCCGCTTGCGGTTGTTTGTTTATGCCCACGAATTATTTTTTAATACCTTTATAAATATAGTAGGGCTTTGAAAAAATATACATGCCTTTATTCTGAGCCGATTTCAGATTGTTTATAAACTCTTTGTATTCTTCCTCGTTCAAAGCTCCCGTCTTTTCCTCGTAAAGCCAAGCGATATCCGTACTTAAGCCGTAACCGAATGTACCTTCTGCATATTCAGTTTCTACAATGTTATAAACACTCACCGAGCTTTCAAAGAGATTGCTCCTATTAAAAAAGCCGTACATTCTTCTGCCGATCCAGCTATCAAGATCATCCATCCATGGCTGCTTTGTCACGGCGTAAGCATGAAGAGCTTTTGAAATCAGCTGCTTATTTTCACCGTTATAGGTAACACTGTCCCAGTCACAGTTTACGGATATTACCACTCCGCCCGGCTTTAAAACTCTGTAAATCTCGCTTACCAGAAAATCCTTGTCAGAAACACACTCAAACATATCCTTTGTAAAAACAAAATCAAATGTATTATCTTTAAATTTGAGCTTCTTCGAGCAATTCATAATCTTTAGCTTAATCGGCTTTCCGTATTTAACATCCTTAAACCGCTTATCGGTTATATCTACACCTACGGCTGACTTGATTTTGTCGGGAAAGGCTTCCTGAAAAGCCAGAAGAAAGTTCGCATCCTTGCAGCCTAAATCCGCAATTACTGCATTATCGGGTAAGTCTGTCTGCTCCGAAATCGCTTCAAATAATGTCTTGTATTTAAAATTTTCCATATAAAATTCCTCCGTAAATATATAAAAAAACTGTTAATAGCTATATGCCATTAACAGTAATGTAAAAGGTAATCTTTCTTTATCACTCAAAAGGCACATAGCAGCTTAAGCCTGTACCCTTAAAAGATACAAGCTATCTTCGTCTGCGTCGAATAGTAATAAAGAACATACCGTTTCCTCCGTTTGCTTATTTTGACCTATTATACTGAAAATATCTTTAATGTCAAGTGGGATACAGAACCTGTGACACCCACGACTTGCGGTTACTTTTTCTACCGCAGGCTCGCAAGTTTTAGCAAACGCCGCCCCCAAAGAACTCACTAACATCAAGAGATTGTCGGTCAAAAACATAGTCGTCTCACT
>SVPD01000004.1 GCA_015066045.1 Oscillospiraceae bacterium | reverse complement strand
AGATATTTTTTTGGTTTGATGAAGTGACAAAACCACCGCAATACTTGCGTATTACGGTGGTTTTTCGCAATGTCAAAGCGGAAAATAGCCAATAAAAACCTTAACTTCCTTATGAAGTGCCGCCCAAAAGGGAATTATTTTTTCGCTTCCGCCACTGCCTTAGCCAGCTGGTCGGGACAGGATGTACCCTTGAAGCCGCAGCGGATACCCGAAAGTCTCTTTATCAGCTCATCCGCATCCATACCCTCTGCCAGTGCTGCCAGTCCCTGTGTGTTACCCGAGCAGCCGCCTGCAAAGCGGATGTTTTTTACTGTATTACCTTCTATGTCAAAGGTTATTTTTCTCGCACATACCCCTCTGGGGATAAAAGTATAGCCCATTTTTTATGCCTCCTGTGTTTTAGTTAAGTTAATAATATTAGATTGCCTCCCGTTTGTCAAGAGAGAATATAAATCAGAGCTAAAATAAGCACGGTATCTCCCTTTTCCCTCAGTATAATAAATATGAGCATCAGTATCAGAGCAGTATCCCCGTCTGCCTTCAGGGGTGAAATATGCTCTCCTGTGCCCCGTGGCAGAAAAAATTTATTCATTCCCGTTCCCCCTCAGCTCGTCTATCATAGGCAGAAAGGACAGAAGCGAGAGCATTTTTATCGCCTCGTCTATTTTTCCCTGTCTTCTCTCACTCACCATAGGCCTCAGAGACTGCAGAAGCCTGCATCCCGGATCCTCGGGGCGGCTTCTGAGCTTTTCCGTTATGCTCATTATTCTGCCTAAGGTAGCCATATCGATGTTAAAGGGAGAGAAGGGGCTACTGTCAGCAGGAGGCGGCGCTGCCTTCTCCGTTTTATCCTCATTCTTCCCCATAGAGGAAAAAAGATTCTGCGCCATTTCCGACAGCATTTCCATATCCTCGCTGCTCATTGAGGAGAGTATATTGTCTATATTTTCCATGTTCAATGAGCCAAAATCCATAGCTTACTCCTTTGTCTTGCCGCCGTATTTTTCCATAAATGCCTTAGCGAAGGGTGAATTAAGCAGAGCCTTCAGCTTCTTTTCGTCGGAAAGGAAGCTTTTAACCGCCTGCCTCTGCTTTTCATTCAGATGCTTTTCCATAACCTGCTCCAAAGCCCTCGGCTCATTTTCATCCGAAAGTGCTTCTTTTATGGAATTAATCTGCTCAGAAGAAAGTTTTGTTTCATTATCCATTGAAAAACCACCTGACTTGTGTTAAAATGTATATCAGTAAAATTTATGCAGGGCAGAGGAGGTTTATGAATGAAAATAATAGTATATTCCGACTCTCACGGCTGCAGGACCAAAATACGCCATATGCTCGAAAACGAAAAGGATGCGGATTACTGCTTCTTTTTAGGTGACGGGATAACCGAGGCTCAGGATATGGCGGAAAATTACCCCCACATTAAGCATATAATGGTAAAGGGCAACTGCGACTTTCACAGTCAGCGTGACACCGTCGCCTACAAATACATCGACGGCCTCACCTTCGTGGCCTGTCACGGACACGAATTCAATGTAAAAAGATGGCTTACGGACCTTACCGAGCATACCCGTTCGGTCAGAGGCAACATCGCACTTTACGGCCATACCCACGTGCAGAGTACATATTACGACGGAGCCAGCGGTATTTTTCATCTCAATCCCGGCTCTCTTGCCAACGGACAGTACAGTGTGATTACCACTGACAAGGGTAAATTTGACATTGAAAATAAAATTGCTTAAGCAGATATTGAGCCACAGGCTGAATATAAATAAACCCAAAGAAAGAAGGAAATGAAATGGACGCTATTTTCAATTCATTTTTAGGTTTTGACCTGAGCGTTTTCGAGTGGGTACAGAGCATTCAGAGCTCCTTCCTCTCCGCACTTATGGTCATTATCACCACCCTCGGTGACGAAGGCATCATCTTCATCGCTATGGGACTCGTGCTTTTACTTACGAAAAAATACCGCAAGGTAGGCTTTACCGTCCTCGTGTCACTGGTGGTTATGCTTATAATCAATAATCTGGTGCTTAAGGAAATTCTCGAGAGAGTAAGACCTTTCTATGTTTTCAATCTCGACGGTCTTTTAGCCGACAAGCAGGCCTTCATTGATGCAGGCAGACTCGGCAAATTCGAGGTAATGGTAGAAAAAATCAAGGCTATGACAGAGCAGAATCCCGAAATGGCCGCCGAGTGGATGTCTACATACCACTATCCCGGCCTCGTTGACAAGCTTACCAGCTTCTCCTTCCCCTCGGGACACACCTCCTCGGCCTTCGCAGCAGCCATCGCAGTTTTATGGTATAACAGAAAGATAGGTATTCCCGTGACCTTCTTCGCTGCAGTTATGGGCTTCTCCAGAATTTATGTGCAGGTTCATTACTGTACGGACGTTATCGGTGCAGCCGTGGTAGGTATTATCTATGCCCTCATCGGTGTGCTTATCGCTAAATACCTTTTCCCCATCGTTGATAATCTTATGGATAAGGTGTTTTCCCGCTTCCAGAAGAAAAAGGATGCATAAAATCAGATAACAAAAGGGATGAAAAAAACGGCTTTGGGCGGCACTTCATAAGGAAGTGTCGCCCCTTGCAATTATTTTATATTCTTCTGATGTTTTAAAGGGTTTCTGCGGATTTTTCAATCCGTAGAAACCCTCTGTTTGTTCCTGATTATGCGGTCTGCACGTTTTTTATTCGGTTATGTCGTCAAGTATACTCTTTGCCTTGCTTTCAGCCTCGGTGATGTCTTCCTCGAGTCTGTTTTCCGTTTCATCCGTAACAGTCTCGTCGGTAAGCTCATCGGTGGTGATTTCCTCCGTGGTCTCATCCTCGGTGACCTCGCCTCTGCCCTCACTCGTCATATCGTCGAGCATAGAGGTCATTTCATCCATCACGGTAGTCATATCATCCTTCATTTCCTCTCCACCGCAGGCTACAAAAACAGAAAGAATAAGCAGAGAAACCACTGCTAGGACTAAAATTTTTTTCATAGAGAATTCTCCTTTTGTCATTGTTTATGTTTAACTGAGAGAGCTTTTTCTCTTCTCTCGGTATAACCTTATGCTTATTATTGACGGTATATTACCTGTTATGCAAAAATTTAAAAATAAAAGTCACCGCATTTTTCGTGAAGTGCGGCGACTTATTATGACTGAAATCAGAATTCGATTTTCTTTTCGATGTAGGAAACGAGGTCTGCTATGGCTACTCTTTCCTGCTGCATGGTATCTCTGTCACGGACTGTTACGCAGCCGTCCTCAGCTGACTCAAAGTCATAGGTAATGCAGAAGGGAGTACCGATTTCGTCCTGACGACGGTATCTCTTACCGATGGAGCCTGCATCGTCAAATTCCACCATAAACTTTTTCTGAAGAGCGTGGAATACCTCGGTGGCCTCCTCGCTGAGCTTCTTTGAAAGGGGAAGAACTGCCGCCTTATAGGGGGCAAGAGCGGGATGGAAGTGAAGAACTACACGGGAGTCGTTCTTTTCCGCATCCACTACCTCCTCATCGTAGGCCTCGGTCATAACGGCGAGGAAAAGTCTTTCTACGCCGAGAGAGGGCTCGATAACATAGGGAATATATCTTTCATTGGTGGTGGGATCGAAATAATCGAGGGTTTTACCCGATGTTTCTGAATGCTGGGTAAGGTCATAGTCGGTTCTGTCAGCTACGCCCCAAAGCTCACCCCAGCCGAAGGGGAAGAGATATTCGAAGTCTGTGGTAGCTTTCGAATAGAAGCAGAGCTCGTCGGCACTGTGGTCACGGAGACGGAGATTTTCTTTCTTCATGCCGAGAGAATAAAGCCAGTCACGGCAGTAGCTTCTCCAGTAATCAAACCATTCGAGGTCTGTGCCGGGCTTGCAGAAAAATTCGAGCTCCATCTGCTCGAACTCACGTACACGGAAAATGAAGTTACCCGGTGTGATTTCGTTACGGAAGGATTTACCGATCTGTGCTACACCGAAGGGAACCTTTCTTCTGGTGGTTCTCTGGATGTTTGCGAAGTTTACGAAAATACCCTGAGCGGTTTCGGGACGGAGATAAAGCTCGTTTTTGCTGTCCTCGGTAACGCCCTGGAAGGTTTTGAACATAAGATTGAACTGACGGATGTCGGTGAAGTTATGCTTTCCGCAGTCGGGGCAGGGGATTTCCTTTTCCTTGATGTAATTCATCATTTCCTCGTTTGACCAGCCTGCCACGTTTGTGCCGTCGAAATCCTCGATAAGATTGTCGGCTCTGTGTCTGGTCTTACATTCCTTACAGTCCATCAGAGGATCCGAGAAGCCGCCGAGATGACCGGAAGCCACCCATGTCTGAGGATTCATAAGAATAGCTGAATCCAGACCTACATTATAGGGGTTTTCCTGTACGAATTTTTTAAGCCATGCCTTTTTGATGTTGTTTTTAAGCTCTACGCCGAGAGGGCCGTAGTCCCATGTATTGGCCAGACCGCCGTAAATTTCGCTGCCTGCATAAACGAAGCCTCTGCCCTTACAGAGAGCCACGAGCTTTTCCATTGATTTTTCATTGTTTGAAAGCATAGATTTAAAACTCCTTTCATTTATAAAGCTCCAAATATTACATAATATAATAATACAAAGCACCTTTATTGTCAAGATAATCCGGTGCTTTTATTCCTTCATATTCACGGTCTGTACTCAGAAAGTATCGTCACTATATCCTTTTCATAAATATTACTTCCTAAAATGTCACCGTTTGCGCTGAAGCATACGGCACGGATATCCCTCGGATCTTCCCAATAAGGATTTTCGCTTTCCTTCATAGGCTCAAGATATCCGGAAAGATATTTCAGTGCATTACCGCTCGGAAAGATTGTGTTTCCCTCATTAACTTCTATGCCCTTTTCCGTGAAGCAGCCGATAAGCTCTCTTGTCCGCCTGTTCCACACATTACCGTCTGCGGGGCTTACCAGCCATGCGGGCTGCACCTTAAGGGGAACGCCCTCACAAATAACCGCTTCGGCAAAAAGCTCCGCACAGGAAAGAGGTATGCTCTCCTGATGAAAGGCATCGACGGACAAAAGCACCTCATTGACTCCGCTTTCCTTCAGCCTGCGTGCGACCTGTCTTATCTTCGCCCCGTCAGACGTAAAAAATCCGTTGGTTATCAGCTGCCGTTCCGGAATATTCATTTCACGGGCGGCATTATGTATGGCACACACCGTTTCGGGATAAAGAAGCGGCTCACCGCCGAAGGTCATAACAGAGGTGATATTGTATTCCTCTGCGATTTTCCGCACCGCAGCTGCAGCCGCTGCCTTATCGATATTATCCGTGCAGCCCGTGTGGTCACCCTGTGAGCAGTGCTTACATTTTCCCGTACAGGCCATGGTGACTACGAATTCTATACGGGAGAGGTTTTTGAGATATCTGTTCATTTTATTACACCTCTTATATACTCATCCGCTTCTTCCCTGCTTTTGAAAACTATCACCTGCTTACCCTCACTATGCTTTTTTATCATTTCATAAATATAGGGCAGAGTGCTCACTGGAAATTCCTCTATAAACTGTCTGAATTCATCGTCTAATTCAGTTTCGAGCCACGGCAAATCGTATCTTTCCCTGCCTATACGGCTTAAAACACCCTGCAGACACGCCTCTGTGGGCAAATCAAAGAGAAAAACCGTGTCGCATTCCTTCATACGCATTTCTATCGTTCTTTTGTAGTTTCCGTCAATTATCCATTCGTCAGCGGCAAAGATTTCCTTTATTCTTCCGTCAAATTCCTCTCTGGGAATGTGCGTCTTATCGGGCTTATGCCAGATGGCGTCAAGATAATACAGGGGCAGTCCCGTGCGCTCGCTGAGCCTTTCGGCAAAGGTGGTTTTCCCCGAGCCGGGGCAGCCTATTACAATTACTTTTTTCATTTTCTGTTCCCTTTCTTTTCGAAATCCGATTCAGTTTTCTGCACTTGTAAGCACCAAAATCTGACTCGGCGGGTAAGAAATCCACGTAATAAAATAAAGAACTGACGCTATACTTTCGGCTATAAATGGCATATGTCTTAATCCGACACATATATCGCCAAGAACAAACACAATGAAACCAACCATCAACAGACGATGATTTTTCGTAGGCTTCTGAATATAAAGCTCAACCGAATGAGCAATGTTGATACCTATACATACTGCATAAGCCGCAGGAAGAATGATGTTGCCCTTGAAACCGAGAGCTGCGGTTATTCCCGAGACAACAATAGCAGGAACAATCCTTTTCAGAATCTCGGCAGGCAGCTTTTTGCCGCTTATATATGTAAGATATACGGCATAGCAAAGCTGTGCAACAATGAAAACGGCTACACCGTAAAGATATTTGTCAAGAAGCACAAGAAAGATATCAGCCAGTAAGGTAAACATAAGACCGATACTTACAAATCTGCCTTCTTTTTTGTTGAAAATCGATAACCCGAACAGTGTAATCAGTGCACTTGTGATAAATTTCAGCGGTCTTGAATCCCATAACGATAAAACATCACACGTGAGATAAACAACCATCATAACGGCTATCATGCCATAAAAGATGTATTTGTAGGTTTTTCTCATTGTTTTCCCTCCAAAGCTTTTTCATATAATAAAAATGCGCCTCTGACCGTAAATCAGAGACGCAAACCCTATATCAGGCCTTGTCAATGTCTGCAAACGGACAGAGCAATATGGTTTTTTTCTTTTCATCACTCGCCACATCATCCGGTCCGCCACCCTTCTTTTTTCGTTTTCAACAGTATATCACCTGTGCTTTGAAAAGTCAATATTTTGCTCCGCCGACACATAATGCAGTATCTTGTTACCGGTTTTTTTTGCATACACAAAATATCCTCCCGACACTGAAAAAATATTATTATTCTGTTACAATTCAACATAACTATTGACAGAAAGCCGTAATTTTGGTAGAATATTTACAACTGCAAATGGTTGCAAAAGAATTTTCGGGTGAGTCTTCGCTCACCAAAGGAGGATTATATTATGATGACAGATGCAAAAACCTTAGCGTACATAAATATGTATGCTGTTCTGGGTACTCTGGAAAACCTTTGCGAGCTCGACAAAGAAGCAAGCGAGCTTGTCAAGACAAAGAAGCCTGTTTCCGTAGGCCTCGAGGTCAAGGGCGGTCCCAGCGCTACTCTCACCTTCTCAAACGGCAGATGCAGAATGGAGCAGGGCACGGCAAACTGCGATGTTCTTCTTCCCTTCTCTTCCTGCGAAAAGTTTAACGGTCTCATCGACGGCACCGTTACTCCCATCCCCTCAAAGGGCTTTTCAAAGATAGGCTTCCTTCTTAAAAAGTTCACTCCCCTTACAGATATACTCTCGAAATATCTGCAGGCTACAGAGGAAGACCTCAAGGATGACAAATTCTTTGAAATCAGCACCAAGCTTATGTTCTATGTCATCACTGTGGCTCTTTCACAGATCGGTAACAACGATGAAATCGGTAAGTTCAGTGCCAGCCTTATCCCCGACGGCATTATCGATGTTTCCATAAAGGACTGCGTAGCCGCTACCATTCAGGTTAAGGACAGCCATATGATCACCATCAAGGAGAAGCCCGAAGCCTTCCGTTCACAGATGCAGTTCTGCGACATCCGTACCGCCAGAGCTCTCTTCGACGGCAAAATCAACGCTATCGCTTCCATCGGTGAGGGCAAGGTCGAAATGCACGGTCTCATCAATATGATCGACAACGTTAACAGAATTCTTGACAGAGTAGCACTCTATCTCGCATAAGGAGGAAGGAATAATGAGTTTTCCCGTATATAACACCGAAAAAAGCAGAGAGATGTTCTCACGTGCCACTAAAGTAATTCCCTCAGGTATCTACGGTCACCTCGGCCCCGCTGAAGGTCAGTTCATCCCCGTAAACAAATGGCCCATGTTTGCTGAAAAGGCAAAGGGTACATATGTATGGGACGTAGACGGAAACAAATACATCGACTATATGTGCGCATACGGTCCCAACGTTTTAGGCTACTGCGATCCTGACGTAGACGCTGCAGCCGCCAAGCAGACCGCTCTGGGTAACTGCACCACTCAGCCCGGCAAGGTTATGGTAGAATGTGCCGAGCTTCTCGTAGACACTGTCGCCACCGCTGACTGGGCATTCTTCGCAAAGAACGGTAACGACGCTACTCAGGGTGCTATCATGTGCGCCAGAGCATATACCCACAGAAAGAAAGTAATTATGTTCTCAGGCTACTACCACGGTGTTTCTCCCTGGTGTCAGAAGATCGACTATCCGGGCGTTCTTCCCGAGGATGTTGCCAATAACATTATGCTTCCCTGGAACGATATTCCTCTGCTCGAGAGAACTATCGAAGAAAACAAAAACCAGATTGCCTGTCTTATCGCTCAGCCCTATGACCACGGTAATTTCCACGATAACGCTTTCCCCGATGCCGGCTTCTGGCCCAAGGTAAGAGAAATCTGCACAAAGAACGACATCGTTCTCATCGTAGACGACGTACGTGCAGGCTTCCGTCTCGACCTTAAGGGCTCCGACCACTTCTTCGGCTTCGAGGCTGACCTTATCTGCTTCTGTAAGGCACTCGCAAACGGCTACAATATGTCAGCCATCTGCGGTAAGGAATTCCTCAAGGGCGCAATGAGCTCTCTTGCCTACACAGGCTCCTACTGGCTTTCAGCCGTTCCCTTCGCAGCCTGCATCGCAAACATAAACAAAATGAAGGAGCTCGACATCCCCACTATGTTTAAGCAGAAGGGTGAAATGCTCTGCGACGGTCTCGTCAAGGCAGGTAAGGAGCACGGCATCGATCTGGTAGTTTCAGGTGCTCCCGCTCTCTTCTATTTAAGAATAGGCAACGATGATAGCATGCTTCTCCATCAGGAATGGATAGCTGAGATGGTTTCCAGAGGCATCTTCCTCGCTTCTCACCATAACCATTTCATAAATGCTGCTCTTTCCACAAAGGACATCAAGCACTCTATCGAGGTTGCTGAGGAATGCTTCGGTATCGTGGCAAAGAACCACCCCGAGCTTTTCAGATAAACACGTAATTTTTCTCCCCAGAGAGGAGATTAATATTAAATTATTATAATGGAGGAAAACATTATGCCACTTTCAAAAAACGAATGGCTTGCTCTCGAAAAAAAGGCTTATGAGCTTCGTAAGCTTACAGTTCAGACCACTGTATGGGCAGGCAGCGGACATTTCGGCGGCGGTATGAGCGTCATGGACCTTCTCACCGTTCTCTATCACAAGTATCTCAACATCAAGGTCGATGATCCCAAATGGGAAGACAGAGACCGCTTCATCCTTTCAAAGGGACACGCAGCTATCGCTTATGCTCCCGTGCTCTGCGACAAAGGCTTCAACGATGTAGAAATGCTCAAATCCTTTAACCTTTCAGGCTCAAAGATGGGTATGCATCTCGACTCAAACAAGGTAGTCGGTGTAGACGCATCCACAGGCTCACTCGGCCACGGTCCCTCCATCGCAGCAGGTACCGCACTCGCAGCCAGACTTATGGGTAAGGATTATCTTACATACGTAGTTACCGGTGACGGTGAGCTCGGTGAAGGCTCATGCTGGGAAGGCTTTATGACCATCAATCACTACAATCTTTCCAACTGTATCGTATTCATCGACAGAAACCACAATATGATCGACGGTAACACCGAGGACATCAAAAAGCTCGAGCCTCTCGCTGACAAGATGACTGCCTTCGGCTTCAACACTATCGTAGTAGACGGTAACAACATCGGTGAGCTTTGCGACGCTATCGACCAGGCTATCGAAAGAGCCAAGGAGCCCTGTGCACCCACATGCATCCTTATGGATACAAAGAAGGGCGCAGGTATCAAATCAATCGAAGGCGATTACACATGGCACTACGGTGCAATCGACGATGCACGTTTTGAAAAGTTCAATAAAGAGCTCGAAGAAGATTACAAGGCTCGTGTTGCTCGTGCAGAAAAGGAGGGCAAATAATTATGGCAGGCGGATTTGTTTACACAGCAGTTGACCAGACTGAGCTTTCCACAGCTGAAATTTACGGTAAGGCTCTGGCTGACATTATTTTAAAGGACGACAAGGTTGTTGCTATCACTGCAGACCTTGCTAAATCAACAAAGCTCGGTGACGTTCTTAAGGTTTGCCCCGAAAGAGTTATCAATGTAGGTATCGCAGAGCAGGATATGTTCGGTGTAGCTGCAGGTATGGCCAGAGCAGGTATGATTCCCTTCCTTTCAGGCTTCTCCGCTTTCACATCAATGAGAGCCTGTGACCAGCTTCACACAGACATCTGCTACCAGAATGTAAACGCAAAGATTATCGCTACTCATTCCGGTACATCCTTCGGTCAGGCAGGCTCCACTCACCACGCCATCACTGACCTCGCTATCACCAGAGCGATGCCCAATCTTACAGTTATCGTTCCCGCTGACGGCTTCGAAACTGCAAACGCAGTAAATGCAGCCTACGAAAACTTCGGCCCCTACTACATCCGTATCAACCGTGGCTTTGACCGTGTTCTTTATGAAAATCAGGACTACGGCTTCGAGGTAGGTAAGGCAGTAGAGGTTCACGAGGGTACAGATATTACCGTTATCGCCTGCGGCTCCTGTGTATTCCAGGCACGTGAGGCAGCTAAGTTCCTTAAGAACTCTGACGGACTCAGCGTTCGTGTTCTTAATATGCACACCATCAGCCCCATCGACGTAGAGGCTATCCAGAAGGCTATTTCCGACACCAGAAGAATCGTTACCGTAGAGGACCATCTCGTAGCAGGCGGTCTCGGCTCAGCAGTAGCAGAGGTTATGGCTCAGTACGGTAAGGGCTGCGCATTTAAAATGCTCGGTCACAAGGGCTTCGCTATGATCGGTCTTCACGAGGATATTATGTCCGATGCAGGCATCGATGCCAACGGTATCATCGCTGCAGTACGTGAAACAATGAATGCAGACTTCGAAGAAGACGACAACTGGGACGACGAATTCTAATTAATACAAGGAGGCAAAGACTATGGCTCATACAAAAGAAGCCTTATATTCAAACAAAATTTTCCTTAATGCAGCTTTGCCGCTTGTAAAGGTTATTGCTAACGATGTTCCTTCTCTTAAGAAAAAGTTCGAAAACGTGGAGGCTACCATCATCCAGGTAAGCTGTCTTGACCCCGAATGTGAGGACGGCAAGCAGGGTATGCACTTCATCGTAAACAAGGGTGAATGGCTCGTTCACACCTGTCTGAATGAAAACCCCGACATCGAGCTCACCTTTAAGAGCATGGAAGCTCTCAATGATTTCTTCAAGGGCAACATTACCCCTGCAGGTATCCCGAAAATCAAAGGTCTTAAGAAGGCTCCCATACTTATTTCTTTTGTAATGGTGCTTCTTAAAATGGCTGACCTTCTCGGTGCTACCGAGCCTCCCAAGGATGAAGCTACAAAGGAACTGCTCGTTAAGTGCTATTTCTATCTTCTTTCCAGCGGTATCAGCCAGCTTAACAAAATGGGACACCCCGAAATCCACGACTGGACCTCAAAGAGCCCTGACCGTGTTTATGCTTTTGCTGTTGACAATTATCCTCAGGTTTCCGCCTTCATCAGAATCAAGGCAGGTAAATCCCGTGCAGGACGTGGCGAATATAAGAGAGCAATGCCTTTCTTTACTCTCCGCTTCAATAATCTCGACAGTGCACTTGGCATCCTTATGAGCATCGACGATATGCTCGAAGCTACAAAGGCAGGACGTCTGGTTATGGACGGCGGCCCCGAATTCGGCGCACAGATCGGTGGATTTATGCTCGAAATCGGCGCACTTGCTAAATAAATCAGGAGATATTTCTGTGATGCAAGGCAAGGGACTGTAAAAAAGTGCAGACCGCATAAACCAAGATAAACAGAGGGTTTCTATGGATTGAAAAATCCGTAGAAACCCTTTAAAACATTAAAAGAATGGCAAAAGCTATGTTTTTGCGGTTTGTTCATTCTGCGCATTTTTTCATACCCCTAAAAGGGGATGTAAAAAACTTACGTTTTTTTACATCCTCTTTCGTTTTATTGAAAATTTATGCTATTATGAATCCCGAATAAGAATTTTTTGGGGGATGTTAAAACTCTTTGCGTAGCTTCCAAATACATTTGGTAGACGCGCAAATACGTATTATACTATACTTTTTTTAAAGGAGGTGAGAAAATGCAATTAGGAAACAATATTTACAACTCAAGAAGAGAAAAAGGTCTGTCACAAGAAAAACTGGCTGAAAAAATCAACGTCACAAGGCAAACTATATCAAACTGGGAGCTGGGAGAAACTTCTCCGAACCCTGAACAACTGATTCTTTTATCCAAAACGCTTGACAAAAGCATTGATGAATTAGTAGGAAATGATTTTGAACCCCCGAAAAGCAACGGAAAATTTGACGGTTTAAAAAACCTTAAAAATATTTATGCTTGTCTGGCTATTATCTGCGGTTCAATAGCAGGCATCTGGTCTTTTTCGGCAAACAGATTCAGAGATATTGAGATATTTTTCATTATTATAATCGGAATGGCTATAGGCGTTTGCTTAGGTGTTGTATGTCATAATATTTTAAGATATATAAAAAATAATGACAACTGACAGATTCATATTTCCTGTAATCCGATATATATTAAAAATCAGGGACACGTTACCGTGTCCCTGAAATCATTTTATTAAGTCTTTCCTCCGCCATTTTGCCTCCCCTGAAAGTGGGAGGTGGCACGGCTATGCCGTGACGGAGGGGTTTTCCGCATTCCGGATTATTTAAGTATTTCCTTATACATTTTGATATACTCGTTGGCACTCTTGCCCCAGCTATAGTCGCATTCCATAGCTCTGACTACGAGGCCGTCCCAGTATTCCCTGTTTGCATAAGCATCAAGGCTTCTTCTGATAGCACCGAGCATATCGTGAGCGTTGTAGGTTTTGAAGGTAAAGCCGTTACCCTGACCGTCACCGCTGTCGGTGATGGAGTCACGCAGACCGCCGGTTTCTCTTACGATGGGCACTGTGCCGTAGCGAAGAGCCACCATCTGTGAAAGTCCGCAGGGCTCACTCTTTGAGGGCATAAGGAAGATGTCTGCGCCGGCATAAATCTTTCTGGCCAAAGCAGGAATGAAGCCGATTTCGATGCCGACCTTGTCGGGATATTTGGCTGCCATTTCCTTAAAGAAGTTTTCATACTGCCAGTCGCCTGAGCCGAGCAGAGCTATCTGCACGTCGGTGGTGTAAAGCAGCTCGTCGAGAATACCCTTGATAAGGTCGAGTCCCTTATGGGAAACGAGACGGGTTACGAGACCGATGATGGGCACGTCTGCCTTCTGAGGAAGACCTAAAGCAGCCTGAAGGTCCTTTTTGTTTTCAGCCTTACCCTTTTTAACATCCTTTACGGTGTAATTTTTGATGATATTTTTGTCCGTTTCGGGGTTGTAGTTATCAACGTCGATACCGTTCAGAATACCCTGAAGCTTCCACTGACGGTCACGGAGTATGGTGTCAAGACCGTGACTGTACCAGGGATCGAGAATTTCATTAGCATAGGAGGGAGAAACGGTGGTAACCTTGTTTGAACACTCGATGGCACCCTTCATAAAGTTAACATCACCGTCGTACTCCACTATGGAGGTATCGTCGGGGTTAAGACCGATAACATCGTTCACAAGCTCGAGGCCGTAGGTGCCCTGATACTGGATATTGTGAATGGTGAAGACAGTCTTGATGCCCTGATACCAGGGATCCTTACTGTAGAAGGTGGAATAGAACACGGGTGTGAGAGCTGACTGCCAGTCATTACAGTGAATAATGTCGGGCTTGAAGTCAACTACGGGAAGAATTTCGAGCACGGCACGGGCAAAGAAGGTAAATCTTTCCGCATCGTCATAGTGACCGTAGATAGTGTCACGCTTGAAATAATACTGATTATCGATAAGATAGTAGATAACACCCTCGTGCTTTGCCTGGAAGATACCGCAGTACTGTCTTCTCCAGGCTACGGGAACAGAGATATTCGTGATGAAGGTCATCTTATCCTTAAGCTCCTGCTTGATGGTGTCATAAAGAGGCATTACCACACGGCAGCCGATAAGTCTTTTGCGAAGAGCCTGAGGCAGTGAGCCTGCCACGTCACCCAGACCGCCGCTGGCCATAAAGGGGAGGGCTTCACTTGCTACATATAATACTTTCATTTTTTCTTTTTCCTTTCAGAGGGGAATTTTGCTTTTATACTGTCGTGCCCTTGCCGATGTAGAGAGGATATGTCTCTGCTCCGCTGAGCTCACGGTTAGGCTTGATAACGACATCCTTATCGAGAATAGCACAGTTTACTGCTGCGCCTGCACCGATAAAGCAGTCCTGCATAATGATGGAGTTTTTAACCACTGCACCCTCTGCTACCTGAACACCTCTGGAAAGCACGGAGTTTTCTACCGTACCCTTTATGATGCAGCCGTCTGCGACAAGAGAGTTGGCAGCCTTGGAGCACACACCGTAGATAGCGGGCATATCGTCACGCACCTTGGTGAATACAGGGTTATCCTTTGAGAAAAGATCCTTGAATTCGCCGGAAAGCAGCTGCATACTGATGTCATAATAGCTCTGGAGCGAATCGATGGTTTTGGCATAAGTGTCTACCTTATAGCCTTTGATTTTAAGGTTGTTTACGTTCTTTGCGATGGCTTCCTTTTCGAAGCTTTCACGGATAGAGCCGGAGCCTGCAGCGGCACTGATGATTCTCTGGAGAAGAACACGGCTCATAACGATGATGTTAAGAGCATAATCGCATGCCTCGTCACCGTGCTGGTCTACGGTAACCTTTTTAATGTCGTTGCCCTCGATATCGAAGGTCATAATGTTTTTAAGCTTGGGTGCGATGCCTCTCTTGTAGGCGACGGTGATGTCTGCACCGCTTTCCTGATGGAAGTCGAGAAGGTCGGCATAATTGATGTTGCATACTGCATTACAGTCTGCTAAAACCACATAGTCCTTGCCTGATTTGGAGATATATCCCATCATACCCTGTAATGCCTCCAGACGGCTTTCGTAAACACCGCTGTCGGAAAGATTAAAGGGAGGAAGGATAGTCATACCGTCTCTTTTTCTGGAAAGGTCCCATGCCTGACCTGAGCCGAGATGGTCCATCAGAGACTGATAGTTAGCCTTGGTGCTGATGCCTACCTTCGTAATACCACTGTTTACCATGCCCGAAAGCACGAAGTCAATGAGTCTGTATCTGCCTGCAAAGGGAACGGAACCCATTGTACGCACGGTGGTAAGCTCATTGAGGTGGTCATCATAAACATTTGAATAGATAATACCTAAAACATTTGCAGCGTACATATTATTTTACCCCCTTTACATCTGTGTCTATCATTTCCTTGGCCGCTACGGTAGCGCCCTTACCGATGGTTACCTTTTCACCGATAACCGTTACGCCCCAATCGTCACGGTTTGCACTTTCCTCGGGGCTGAGGCCTACCTTGGCACCCTCCTCGATAACTGCATTTTCTGCGATGATGGAATATTCCACAGTAGCGCCTGCCTTAATGGTGGTGCCGGGCATAACGATGGAATATCTGACCTTTGCGCCCTCTTCTACCGTTACATTGGAGAAAAGAACCGAATAATCTACCTCGCCGCCGATATAGCAGCCTTCACCTACCATAGAGTTTTCGAGCTTGGCATTAGCTGAAACGAAGTGGGGAGGAGCGATGGGGTTTCTGGAGTAAATCTTCCAGCTGTCGTCGGAAAGGTCCAGATCAACCTTCGGATTAAGAAGGTCCAGATTAGCCTCCCAGAGACTGTCTATGGTACCTACATCCTTCCAGTAGCCGTCAAATTTATAAGCGAACATTCTCTCGCCGTTTTCGTGCATGGCAGGGATAACGTCGTGACCGAAATCGTTGCCTGAGTCGGGGTTGTTTTCGTCGTCGATAAGATACTGACGAAGCTTGCTCCAGGTGAAGATGTAAACACCCATTGAAGCCTTGTTGCTCTTCGGATTTTTCGGCTTTTCCTCGAATTCGCTGATAGAGCCGTCGTCGTTTACGAACATAAGACCGAAGCGTGATGCCTCCTCCCAGGGTACCTCCAGCATAGCTATGGTGCAGGCTGCATCCTTTTCCTTATGGAATTTAAGCATCTTATTATAGTCCATTTTATAAATATGGTCGCCTGAAAGAACGGCTACATATTCGGGATTATAACGGTCGATGAAGTTTATGTTCTGATAAATAGCGTTTGCAGTGCCCTTATACCATTCGGTGCCCTTTATCTGCTGATAGGGTGAAAGCACATGCACACCGCCGTAGGATCTGTCCAGATCCCATGGACGGCCGTTGCCGATGTAATCATTCAGCTCGAGAGGCTGATACTGGGTAAGAACACCGACGGTTTCGATGCCTGAATTGATGCAGTTTGAGAGCGGGAAGTCGATAATGCGGTATTTTCCGCCGTAGGGAACTGCGGGCTTTGCGATGTTTTTGGTAAGTATGCCGAGTCTGCTTCCCTGACCGCCGGCAAGGAGCATTGCAAGACATTCTGTTTTCTTGACCATAATTGTTTCCTCCGTTTCTTTATATATAGATTATTTATTAGCTTTTTTACTGTCGGCCTTTTCCGCTTTTGCCCTAGACTTTTTAGGCTTCACTCTGAAAAGAAGGCAGGACAGACCGGGAAGGTCAACCGTTATACTGTTTTCGAAGCCGTGCATAGGCACCTTCTTAGAGGATACTCTGGTCTTAGTGCCCTGACCGCTTCCGCCGAAATCCTCACTGTCGGAATTAAGAATGACCTCATAGACGCCCTCTCTTTCCACACCGAAAGAATATTTCTCTCTGCTGACAGGAGTAAAGTTACAGGCGATAACGATTTCGTCGCCATTTTTATCCTTACGTGAGAAAGCGATTACACTGTTATTTTTATCGTCGCTTACGAGCCATTTAAAGCCCTCCCAGCTATAATCTATTTCCCACAGAGCGGGATATTTAAGATAGATATGATTCAGTTTTCTGACATAGTCCTTAAGCTGCCTGTGCTTTTCATATTCCAAAAGCACCCAGTCCAGACCGCTGTCATATTTCCATTCGATGAACTGACCGAACTCCTGTCCCATAAAGGTAAGCTTTTTACCGGGATGAGCCATCATATAGCCCATAAAGGAGCGGATGCCCTTGAATTTGTCGTCATATTCACCGGGCATTTTGCCGATAAGAGAGCATTTTCCGTGAACAACCTCATCGTGAGAGATGGGAAGCACGAAGTTTTCGGAGAAGGCATAGAAGAAGGAGAAGGTAAGCAGATTATGATTATACTTTCTCGAAAGGCCGTCCATAGAGAAATAACGAAGCGCATCGTTCATCCAGCCCATATTCCATTTGAAATTAAAGCCGAGACCGCCGATATCCGTGGGCTTGGAAACGAGGGGCCAAGCCGTACTCTCTTCGGCTATCATCAGCGGATTTTTATGCTGACTGAAAATGCCTGTATTGAGCTTTCTTAAAAACTCCACGGCCTCTAAGTTTTCGTTTCCGCCGTATTTGTTTGCTATCCACTGACCGTGCTCTCTGCCGTAGTCAAGATAAAGCATAGAGGCTACTGCATCCACACGGAGACCGTCGATATGGAATTTATCGAGCCAGAAGTTAGCTGACGAGGTAAGGAAGGAGATAACCTCGTTTCTGCCGAAGTCAAATACCTTGGTGCCCCACTGCTTATGCTCGCCCTTTTTGTCATCCTTGTATTCATAGCAGGCCTCACCGTCGAAATCGGCCAGTCCGTGCTCATCCTTCGGGAAGTGAGCGGGCACCCAGTCTAAAATAACACTGATGCCGTTCTGATGGCACTTGTCCACAAAGTACATAAAATCCTTCGGTGTGCCGTAGCGGGAGGTGGCGGCGAAATAGCCCGTTACCTGATAGCCCCATGAGCCGTCAAAGGGATATTCCGAAAGAGGCATAAGCTCGATGTGGGTATAGCCCATTTCCTTTACATAAGGAATAAGCTCATCGGCCAGATCCTTATAGGAATAGGGTGCCTCCTCACCGTAAATTTTCCAGGAGCCGGCATGAACCTCGTAAATATTCATGGGAGATTCGTAGACATTGATTTCTTCCTTTGCCTTTATCCATTTACTGTCTCCCCATTTATAGCCCGAAAGGTCATAAATTTTAGAGGCGGTGCCGGGACGGGTTTCACTGTGGAAGGCATAGGGATCGCATTTGGCAGTCTTTTTTCCGTTCTGAGCGGTAACCGAAAATTTATATTTGTCAAATTCCTTTACATCCGAAAGGTAGCATTCCCACATACCTGCATCGTTGATTTTTTCCATAGGATTTCTGTTTTCATCCCAGCCGTTGAAATCACCGATAACACTGACGGCTTTCGCATGGGGTGCCCAGACACGGAAGGACCAGAGGTTCTTTTCACCCTCCACCTTATGGACGCCCATATATTCATAGGCCTTCATATTATTGCCCTGATGGAAAAGGTAAAGTGCCACGTCATCGCCGAGCTGTTTCTTTCCAGCCATTTTTTCACCCTCTTTTTTATTCTTATTCGTGATTTTTAAAGGTAAAAGGGCAGACTTACCCACCTTTATAATCCTACAGATACCATAATAACACTCCTGAAAATAAAATTCAATAGTTTTTGTTATTTTGTTACAAGGTGATTAAAAACTATTCACATTTTTTAGTAAGTTTGTTAGAAGAATTTTATAGATTCAAAGGAAACAGTTATGACAGTTGCTTTTACACGGAAGAGGTTTATCATAACACGGAAAGAAAGAGAAAATTGACGGAAAAGCTAAAGCAGGAAAACAACAACGGACAGACCTTTCACAGCCTGCCCGTTTATCTTGACTCAAAAAAACAAAGGACACGGCACGCCGTGTCCCTGCTGTATTGTTAAACTTTACGGGGCGGGTAGAAGCCATCTTCTACTGCACTTTTACCCGCGATTGCGCATTCCGAATTGCGAATTTCGCATTTACGGAAGTATAAATCCGCACTTTTTCATTGCCTTGCTGAGAGTTCTGTTTGCCACTCTGTTTGCGCTTTCTGCGCCCTTGGCTGCCAGCTCCTTAAGATAGGCCTGGTCCTTCATCAGCATTTCATATCTTTCTCTTACGGGACGGAGCTCTTCTACTACCGCTTCACCTACTGCCTTTTTAAAGTCGCCGTAGCCCTTGCCCTCGAATTCCTTCTGAATCTGCTCGTAGCTCAGGTCTGTGCAGGCGGAGTATATGCTCATAAGGTTATTTACGCCGTCCTTGCCCTCGCCGTAGTAAACACCGCCCTCAGAGTCGGTTACTGCGCTTCTGATTTTCTTCATAATGGTTTCGGGTGAGTCGAAAACAGAAACATAGGATTTGGGGTTAGGATCGGATTTACTCATTTTCTTGGCAGGATCCTGTAAGGACATAACACGTGCAGAGCCTGTCTTGGAAATATAGGGATCGGGAATGGTAAAGGTTTTGCCGTAAATTCCGTTAAAACGGTTCGCAATGTCACGGGCGATTTCCAGATGCTGCTTCTGGTCGGCACCTACGGGAACAAGGTCAGCCTGATAAAGAAGAATATCAGCTGCCATAAGCACGGGATAAGAGAAAAGTCCTACATTGACATTGTCGGCGTGGGAAAGAGATTTATCCTTGAACTGAGTCATTCTGGACATTTCACCGAACTGAGTGTAGCAGTTGAGAATCCAGGCCAGCTGAGAATGTGCGGGAACGTGACTCTGAATAAAAATAATGTTCTTTTCCGGATCAAGACCAATGGCAAGGAGAAGCGCAAAAACCTCCATAATCTGCTTACGGAGCTTGACGGGGTCCTGTCTTACGGTGATGGCGTGAAGGTCAGCCACAGCAAAGGCACTGTCAAATTCATCGGAGAGAAGCTTCCAGTTTTTGAGTGCGCCGAGGTAATTTCCGAGAGTGGGAATACCCGAGGGCTGGATGCAGGAAAGAATCTTCTTTCTTTTTTCGGATGTCTCTGTGCCGGGAACTATGATTTTTTCTTCCATATTATATCGTCCTTTCGGATTAAGCTTTTCTTTTAAAGAGTGCTATAATTATATTAGAAAGAGCGTTTTTTGTCAAGATAAACCGCTGCCCTCATAATAAAAAGAAGGGCATAAGCGCCCCAACATATCCATCATATCAAATCCGAAAGGCAAAGTCAACACTTTTTATGCACTTTTCACAGTTTCTGCGTAATATACGAAAAACTAAAGTGAACTTTGTATAATTTTGATATTGCAATCCGCAAAAATATATGTTATATTATAGTCACAGAAAGGGAAAGGTGATACCAATGTACAGGTAAATCCGAAAGAACTCTTTAAGGCAGAAGATAAAATAAAAACAAAAAAACAAAAGATAAAATCAATGATCAAAAAATCTTCGCCGTAATAAAGAGTCCGAAATTCTTCATAAGAGAAGCATCAGGCATTGAAGATATAGATAAGAAAGAATGAAAAAACAAAAGAAGATGCCCGATGAATTCCGAAAAATGAAGAATATCCATTCTGTAGAAAGAGAGGATAACAAAAGATGTTAGATAACAAGAACGAACAGAAATAACCCCCCGGACCTTAAAAAGATGTGTAAAGAAACATCGGTCCCCGGGGGTTATTTCATTTTTAGAGAGGATTTGTAGAGGACGGCATCCTCGACATTCCGCCATTATATAAAATACTCGTAGGGGCGACCATTGGTCGTCTGTTTTTTTGCATAAAAAAGCGGGATAAGTCATCCCGCCGTCAGTTTATTCGAAAACAATTATTTGCTTTACTGTATTCACCGTTGCGTTTACTCCGAGCGGTATTATACATCTCGGTAATGCGTGTCCGATATTGACATTATATACTATCGGTAAATCTCTGTTATTTATTACTGATGTCAGTATTTTTTTATATTCCTCGTAATATGCCTCGTCTGCAGGCTTACCGATGATAATGCCGTTTATCACATCAAAAACACCTCTGCTCTTAAGAGCCTGTAAGGCTCTGCAGTATGTTTCGGGCCCGATCTTCATTTCACTGGACTCCAGAAGAAGGATTTTACCCTCCCACTCCCTTAAGGTGGGTAAAATACCGTATTTTTCACATAATTCGGCAGATTCCTTATACCATTCGCCCTCATACATATCGAAGATGGTTTCAATACATCCGCCGAGTATTTTTCCGCTGAAAACCGCACTTCCCTGCAGAAGCTCAAAGCCTTTATTTTTATGTGAAGTAAGCTTTGTTCCCTTTTGATTTTCACTGAAATCGGTTCTGCACTCATACCACACTTCCGAAGGTGTTATTTCCTTGATTTTTCCCGTGATGATAAGCTCCTCGAAATACTTTTTGGTATAGGGGAGCATTTCGTTCTCCAGCTCACACACATCAGCTAAAAAGGACTGGCCGTAAAAGGTGTTCAGCCCGAGCTTGTTTAACATAAAATGATTTGTCGTGGTATCGGAAAAGCCCAAGAATATTTTTTTATTCACTGCCTTTTTCAGCTCATCATTTCCAAAAAGATAAGGTAATAATCTGAAGGTGTCATCACCGCCGATAGCACATAAAATCATATCAATCTCATCATCGGAAAAGGCCTGCAGTAAATCCTCTGCTCTTTTTTCGGGGTGTGCCTTAAGATAATCGTGGCCTTTCAAGGTATTATTCATAAATTTAACCTTAAGACCGTATTTTTCTAAACGGCTTAAACCCAGTCGGAGCTCATGCTCTGCGAAAGCTTCTCCCAAAGTACCGTGAGAAAGGCTTACTATAGCCACATTTTTTACCATATTATCACCTCTTTTATGTTATTAAAAAGCAGTCCCGAAGGACTGCTTTGCTGTTTATCCGTTGGAGCCCATTGAGTAGTTGGGAGCTTCCTTGGTAATGGAAATGTCGTGGGGATGGCTTTCGATGAGACCTGCATTGGTGATGCGCACGAACTGAGTCTTTTCCTTAAGCTCATCGATGGTAGCACATCCGCAGTAGCCCATACCTGCACGCAGACCGCCCATCATCTGATAGATGGTTTCGCTGAGTGTTCCCTTGTAGGGTACACGGCCTTCTACGCCCTCGGGAACGAGCTTTTTATTGTTAGCCTGGAAGTATCTGTCCTTACTGCCTGAATTCATAGCAGCGATGGAGCCCATACCTCTGTAAACCTTGTACTTTCTGCCCTGATAAATTTCTGTATCGCTGGGAGACTCTTCGCAGCCTGCCACGAGAGAGCCGACCATAATGGTGGAGGCACCTGCGGCGATAGCCTTTACGATTTCACCTGAATATTTGATACCGCCGTCACCGATAACATTCTTACCGTATTTGGCAGCCTCGTTAGCACAGTCAAAAATAGCAGTAATCTGAGGAACACCGATACCTGCTACGATACGGGTGGTACAGATGGAGCCGGGGCCGATACCTACCTTTACACAGTCGGCACCTGCTTCGATGAGAGCCTTGGTAGCCTCTGCAGTAGCCACATTACCTGCGATAAGAGAAATGTTCGGGAATTCAGCCTTGACCTTAGAAACAGCCTTGAGGATATTCTGACTGTGTCCGTGGGCGGAGTCGAGAACGAAGGCATCCACGCCTGCCTCAGCCAGAGGTCTGGCTCTGTCGAGAACATCTGCGGTAGCTCCTAATGCAGCAGCGCAGAGAAGTCTGCCCTTGGCATCACGGGCTGAATTGGGATACTGAACTGACTTTTCGATATCCTTTATGGTGATAAGACCTTTGAGATTTCCTTCACTGTCTACGAGAGGAAGCTTTTCTATTCTGTGCTTCATAAGGATGAGCTTTGCTTCCTCGAGAGTGGTGCCTACAGGTCCCGTAACGAGATTTTCCTTAGTCATAACCTCGCTGATACGGATGTTATAGTCGGTAAGGAAACGGAGGTCACGGTTTGTGAGAATACCTACGAGCTTTCCGTTTTCACACACGGGAACACCGGAGAAGCGGTATGTGTGCATCAGATTTTCAGCTTCATAAACATAATTGTCGGGAGCAAGGAAGAAGGGGTTTGTGATGATACCGTTTTCACTTCTCTTTACTCGGTCCACTTCCTTAACCTGAGCTTCGATTGACATATTCTTATGAATAACACCGAGGCCGCCTTCACGGGCAATAGCGATAGCCATTCTCGACTCGGTTACCGTATCCATAGCAGCAGTCATAACGGGGATATTGAGTCTGATGTTTTCGGTGAGCTGTGTTTCGAGGGAAACATCTGCGGGAAGAACATTTGACTCTGCAGGGATAAGAAGTACATCGTCAAAGGTAAGACCTTCTTTTACAAATTTCTGATTAAAATCCATAATTATCGTCCTTTCTTTGTTTATTAAGCGTTGATGTCTGTTTTCGGGACAGAAAGCCGTCCTGAAATTAATATTAAGTTATTATAGCACAAGACTTTCGGCTAATCAAGATGTAAAAGAAAGAAATTTATGCCATATCCGGCAAAAATGCCGACGGATAATGTCTGATGTAAAGTTTTTTTCTTGCACCGAAAATTTGTTTGTGAGGATTTTTTTCACTTTTCAACAGAATGTTAAATAAATACGAGGAAAATTTTACACCCGCAAAGCACCGAAAATGGGGAGTTTTTAACTTTTTCCACAGGGTTTTCCACACAAATCAGCGGAAAAAGGTGTGGAAAACGTGCAAAATGAAATTCTGTTAATATGATACAAAATTTTCAGGTGTAATTCTACATTTTTCTATTTACCGCCCTTTTTCACCAAAGGGCCAAAAAGGGTTTGATATTATTTCAAAAATATGGTATAATATATAAGTTAGCAAATTTTTTTGTTTATAAAGAAAAAAGAAAGGAAAAGATACGGTTTAACCTTGCCGTATCCACCGATTATTTATGATAAGCACTAATAATGTAACACTCCAGTACGGCGGCAGAGAGCTTTTTAAAAGCGTTTCCATTAATTTCACCAAGGGCAACTGCTACGGTCTCATCGGTGCCAACGGTGCCGGTAAATCCACCTTCCTTAAAATTCTCTCCGGTGAAATCGAGCCCAATAAGGGATATGTAACCGTTACCCCCGGCGAAAGACTTTCTGTATTAAAGCAGGACCATTATGCCTATGATGAATATGATGTTATCCGTACCGTTCTTATGGGTAATCAGAAATTGGTGGACATAATGGATGCCAAAGAGGAGCTTTACGCCAAAGAGGAATTCACCGAGGAGGACGGCATACGCATCAGTGAGCTGGAGGAGGAGTTCGCCGAAATGGACGGCTGGAGCGCAGAGAGTGACGCTGAAATACTGCTCAATGCTCTGGGTATTCATAATGAATTTCACTACACTCTGATGAAAGAGCTGACAGGCGAGCAGAAGGTCAAGGTGCTTCTGGCACAGGCTCTTTTCGGAAATCCCGACATTCTGCTTCTCGACGAGCCCACCAACCATCTGGACGTGGCAGCCATCAACTGGCTCGAGGAGTTCCTGCTTAATTTCGAAAACACGGTCATCGTGGTCAGCCACGACAGACATTTCCTTAATAAGGTCTGCACCCACATCGCAGACTGTGATTTCGGCAAGATAACCATGTATGTCGGCAACTATGATTTCTGGTACGAATACACCCAGATGGCTCAGAGACAGCTCCGTGAGCAGAATAAGAAAACCGAAGCTAAAATGAAGGAGCTGCAGGAATTTATCGCCCGCTTCAGTGCCAACGCTTCAAAATCCAAGCAGGCTACAAGCCGCAAAAAGCTGCTGGATAATCTTGTCTTAGAGGATATGCCCGTTTCCTCACGCCGCTTCCCCTTCGTGGAGTTCAAGCCCGACAGAGAGATCGGTAACGATATGCTGGTGGTCGAGGGACTTTCAAAGACCGTGGGCGACAGAAAGGTGCTGGATAACGTCAGCTTTACCATCAGACCTAACGAAAAGGTAGCCTTTGTGGGCACAGATGCCGTGGCAAAGACCACCTTCTTTAAAATTCTTATGGGTGAGCTTGAGCCTGACGAGGGCTCCTTCAAATGGGGCATCACCACCTCACAGGCCTATTTCCCCGCCGATAACTCCGCCTTTTTCGACGGTGTGGAGGACAGTCTCATCGACTGGGTAAGAAAATATTCCGACCTCCAGTTCGAAACAGATGTCAGAGGCTGGCTGGGCAGACTTATGTTCTCCGGTGAGGAGGCCACCAAAAAGGCGCAGGTTCTTTCCGGCGGCGAAAGAGTAAGATGTATGCTCTGTAAAATGATGCTCAGCGGCGCCAATGTTCTCATTCTCGATGAGCCTACAAACCATCTCGATCTGGAATCGATCACCTCTCTGAATAACGCACTCATCAAATTCAAGGGCTCCCTTCTCTTCACCTCCCATGACCATCAGTTCGTTCAGTCCATCGCTGACCGTATCATCGAATTCAGACCTGACGGCTTATATGACAGAAAGGAAACCTACGACGAATTCCTGGAAAACAATGAATTACTTATAACTAAATAAACGGAGGCAGACTATGACTTTTGTAATCGGCGACATTCACGGCAAAAAAGAAAAATATCTGGAAATGCTCGAAAAGCTTAATCCTGCAGAAACCGATGCGGTTTTCGTTTTAGGCGATGTAATCGGCATCGGTGACGACGGCATCGAAATTCTCAGGGATATGATGTACAGAGCGAATATTTTTCCCGTTCTCGGTGAGCAGGAATATATGGCGAAGGAAATTTTCCCTCTGATTTGCGAGGCTGAAAGCATCGACGGAGCAAAAGCCCTTCTTTCAGGTGAAAAGGCTGAGCTTTTCGAAAAATGGCTGACAATGAAAAGCGAAAAAACCGTAACCGACTTTCTTTCTCTCGACGATGAAAGCAAAGAAAGCATCATAGACTATCTCTCCGAGTTTGCCCCCTACGAGGAAATCGAGGCAGGCGGCAAAACCTTTATTCTTGCCCATGCAGGCATAGACGGCTTCGAGGCAGGAAAAAGCCTCGACGAATACGATGAAAAGGCCTTCGTTTTCGCCGAGACAGATTATCAGACGCCCTATTTCCCCGACAGCTATCTCGTGACAGGACACACTCCCACTGCTATGATTGACCGCAGCTGCACAGGCAAGGTATATGCCAGAAAAAGACATCTCGCCATCGACTGCGGTGCTGCTTACGGAGGCAGACTTGCCGCAGTGTGTCTGGACAAATTAAAGGTTTTCTACTGCTGAGCGGTCTTTATGTGTAAATGCTGAACATTTCCTCTGTTATAATGTCCGTATAATCGTTAAGCCCGTGGAAATCCATAACCTCGATATATTCCTTTTCGAGTCTGTCGTGAGTTTCCTTGGCATTTTTAAGTGAATTTATGCTCTCGCCTATCAGGTGGGAGCATAATTTTTTTCCTCTGCGCAGACGCTGACTGTAGCTTTCCGTCTCCTCACGGAGAAATCTTTTACAGTGAATCAGTCTGTCGCACTCCAGAGAGATGTTATGCTCCTTTTTTACCGTAATCAGAGCCAGACCGACCTCGGGGATTATGATATGCTCACAGTCGCTCTTCGGTCTCATAGGGCACTGACAGAAAATCACATCGTAGCCGTTTTTCACGGCAAGGTCGCCTATCCTCTGACAGACGATAGAGGAAACGGCAGAGTAGTTATCCTTTATGCCGATAACTCTGACCGACCGGGCTCTGACCGTTTCATCGAGAAAGATGATGCCCTGCGGAGTGATACCGCTTATAAATCTGCGCATTCTTTTTCCCGCACCCTTTTTTCTTTTTGGGGGCATTTCCCGTGATACGAAGCGTACGGCAAAGCTGTTTATCTTTTCCTCTCTTATAAAAGAAGAGATCAGACGGATGTTTTCATCGTTTATGGCGCCCGCCGCAGACAGATACCGTGCCGAGCGGAAATGATGCATAGAGTTTTCGAGAGTCAGTGAGCGTATCAGCTCGCTTTTCTGCGAAAGCCTTTTTTTATCCCAGAAGTCTCCCGTGTTTATAATGTTTTCCACGGCTCCGGGAAATTTCGGCTCCAGAATGTGCGGAGAGGTGCCGTCGATGACCGAAACACCGATATCCTTTACGATAATTCCGTCCAGACTCTGCGGATCTGAGGAGCAATAAATCAGCTCCGTTTCATAGCCCATTTCCTCTGCCCTGCGGGCTACCTTTTTCATCAGTGTGGATTTGCCCGTACCGGGACCGCCCTTTATAATGTAGGGATGATGATTTTTATAAGGATTATAGATTTCCTCGAAAAAGGAGCAGAAGCCGATGGGGGAGTTGGCGCCCATAAATGAACTGATTACACGGGACATAAAAAGCCTCCTTAAATTTTTTCATTATTATTTTATTCCTTTAAATAAAAAATGTCCCTGCTTTTTAATCCTTTGTATTGATTTTTCTGTGTCCTTTGGTGTATTATGTAAGGTGAAGAAATATAGCAGGAGATGTTATTTATGATATGTAAAAGCGTAGCAAAATTAGTTCAGTACGGTCTCGACTGCGGTCTCATCGAGCAGGAGGACAAAATCTATACCGCTAACCGCATTCTCGAAATCCTCGGGATCGATGAATATGCAGAGCCCGAAGAATGTGAGTGGGACAGCTTAGAGGATATTCTCCGTGATATACTCGACTATGCCTGTGAAAAGGGACTTATCGAGAATACTCTTACTAACAGAGATCTTTTCGATACCAAGGTTATGAGTGCTCTCGTGCCGAGACCGAGCGAGGTTATCTCACACTTTGATGCTCTCTATGCCGTTTCACCTGAAATGGCCACGGATTATTACTATAAGCTCAGCAGAGACACAGACTACATCAGAAGATACAGAGTCTGTAAGGACCTTAAATGGAAGACCGGAAGTGACTACGGTGAAATCGATATCACCGTAAACCTTTCCAAGCCCGAAAAGGATCCGAAGGATATCGCCGCTGCAAAAAACGCCAAGCAGAGCTCCTATCCCAAATGCCTTCTCTGTGTGGAAAATGAAGGCTATGCCGGCAGACTGAACCATCCCGCCAGACAGAATCACAGAATTATTCCCATCGAAATCGACGGCAGGCAGTGGGGCTTCCAGTACTCACCCTATGTTTACTATAACGAGCACTGTATCGTTTTCAACAGTGAGCATACTCCCATGAAAATAGACGTAGGTGCCTTCAGAAAGCTTTTTGACTTCGTAAAGCTTTTCCCCCATTATTTCGTAGGTTCAAATGCCGACCTTCCCATAGTAGGCGGCTCCATCCTCGCTCACGAGCATTTTCAGGGCGGTAACTATGAGTTCGCCATGACAAAGGCACCAGTAGAAAAGACCTTCTCTCTCTGCGGATATGAGGAGCTCAGTGTAGGCATAGTAAAATGGCCTATGTCCGTTATCAGAATAAGCGGCGAGGACACCGAAAAAATCGTTTCCCTCTCTGCAAAAATCCTCGATGCCTGGAGAGGCTACACCGACGAAGAGGCCTTTATCTTCGCAGAAACCGACGGTAAGCCCCATAACACCATCACTCCCATCGCCAGAAAAAGAGGCGACAGGTACGAGCTTGACCTTGTTCTCCGTAACAATATCACCACCGAGGAGCACCCCGACGGTGTTTATCATCCCCATAAGGAATTACATAACATCAAAAAGGAAAACATCGGTCTTATCGAGGTAATGGGACTGGCAGTTCTTCCCTCCAGACTCAAAGCAGAGCTGGCAAAGGTAGAGGAATACCTTTTAGCCGGAAAGGACCTTTCCGCTGACGAAAGCACCGCCAAGCACGCTCAGTGGGCAGACTCCTTTAAAGATAATTATGAGTTTACCGCCGAAAATATCGATACCATAGTAAAAAAAGAGGTAGGCAAGGTATTCGTAAAATGCCTCGAGCATGCCGGTGTTTATAAAAGAGACGAAAAGGGTATGGCTGCCTTCGAGCGCTTTATCCGTTATGTGGCAAATAAATAATCTGTCCCGTTTATTTTTACAGGTAACGGTTAATAATTAATAAGTAAAGAACATAAGGAGTAAGAAACTATGCGTGAAATTCTCAATCTGAATAGCTCATGGGCATTTACCAAAGAAGGCGTAACCGAAGAAGTAAATCTTCCCCATTCCTGGAATGCCACTGACGGACAGGACGGCGGAGCAGACTACTACAGAGGCACATGCCGTTATGCAAAAACTCTCAAAAAGAGCGAGCTCCCCGAAGCAGACCGCTACTATCTCGAAATCAGAGGCGCCAACTCCTCAGCCACAGTATCTGCAAACGGTAAAAAGCTGGCCGAGCACCACGGCGGTTATTCCACATGGAGAGTAAATCTTACCGACGAAATCGCCGATGAAACCCTTATCGAAATCGATGTGGACAATTCTCCCAACGACAGAGTTTATCCCCAGATGGCTGACTTTACCTTCTACGGCGGTCTTTACCGTGATGTAAACCTTATCTGTGTACCTGAGTCTCACTTTGATCTTGACTACTACGGCACACCCGGCATCAAGATTACACCGGAAATCAAGGGCCCGGATGCGAAGGTCGAGGTAGAGGTTTATCTTACCGATAAAAAAGACGGCCAGAAAATCCGTTACACCATCCTCGATGCACAGGGCGCTGAAATCGCATCGGAAATCACCGATGATGACGATGAGGATTTCGAAATCAGAAACGTTCATCTCTGGAACGGACGTAAGGATCCCTATCTTTACACTGCTAAAGCAGAGCTTTTAGACGGTGAAACCGTTCTCGACACCGTTTCTGCACGCTTCGGCTGCCGCAGCTTTAAAATCGATCCCGAAAAGGGCTTCTTCCTTAACGGAAAGGAATATCCTCTCCACGGTGTCTCCCGTCATCAGGACAGACTCGGCATCGGTAACGCTCTTCTCCCCGAGCATCATAAGGAGGATATGGACCTTATCTGCGAGGTAGGTGCAAACACCATCCGTCTGGCTCACTATCAGCACGACCAGTATTTTTATGACCTGTGCGACGAAAGAGGTATGGTGGTCTGGGCAGAGATTCCCTACATTTCCCAGCATATGGCTACAGGCCGTGAAAACACTGTCTCTCAGATGAAGGAGCTCATCACCCAGAACTATAATCACGCTTCCATAGTGGTATGGGGACTTTCAAACGAAATCACCATGCACGGTGCCGCTGATCCCGACCTTATCGAAAACCATAAAATTCTGAATGATATGGCACACGATATGGATAAAACAAGACTCACCACCATCGCCTGCCTTTCCATGTGCGATCCCGACAGTGAATATGTTAAAATCCCCGACGTTATCTCCTATAACCATTACTTCGGCTGGTACGGCGGCGAAACCTCGATGAACGGCCCCTGGTTCGACAAATTCCATAAAAACCATCCGGATATTCCCATCGGCTGCAGTGAGTACGGCTGTGAGGCTCTCAACTGGCACACCTCAAATCCCACTCAGGGCGACTACACAGAGGAATATCAGGCATATTACCACGAGGAGCTTATCAAGCAGCTTTTCACCAGAAAGTACATCTGGTCCACTCACGTATGGAATATGTTTGATTTCGGTGCCGATGCACGTCAGGAGGGCGGCGAAAACGGTCAGAACCATAAGGGACTTGTGACCATGGACAGAAAATATAAGAAGGATTCCTTCTATGCCTATAAGGCCTGGCTTTCCGACGAGCCCTTCGTTCACATCTGCGGTAAAAGATATGTAGACAGAGTAGAGGCCGTAACCAAAATTACCGTTTACTCAAATCTTCCCGAGGTAGAGCTTTTCGCAAACGGACAGAGCCTCGGCAAAAAGACTGCTGACGACCATTTCTTCCGCTTCGATGTACCCAATACGGGAGAAACGGTTCTCACTGCAGCAGCAGGGGACTGCAGGGATGAAAGCAAAATCAGAAAGGTAGAGGAGCTTAATCAGGAGTACATCTTTAAAGAGAAGGGTGCTATCCTTAACTGGTTCGACATCACCACTCCCGAGGGCTACTATAACATCAACGATAAGTTCTCGGAAATCTGCAAATCCTTTAAGGGTAAGCTTATCACCGTTTCCTTCGTGCTTATGCTGGCTAAAAAGTTCAAGGCCACAAAGAAGGACGACGGCAAGGGCAAGAAAAAGGGCGGCGGCCTTCCCGGCGGTATGAAGCCCTCCAAGGAGCTTTTACAGATGGCGGGTGCATTCTCCATTCTCAGAATTGCTAACCTTATCGGTGCTATGGAGATTAAGTTCACCAAGGAGGAGCTTCTCGCAATCAACGCAAAGCTTAATAAGGTAAAAAAGGTGTAAGCCTTAATTTTCATCAGACGGTTATGTGAGAGCATAGCCGTCTTTTTTCGGTGTAAATGAGGCCTTTTTATTAGGAAATTTTTTCCTTATTGCTCTTGACAAATGCCCCTTTTAGTGCTATTATTGCTATAGTTAGTTATGACTAATTATATTTTTTGCTTTGACAGTTAGTTTAACCTAATCTGTACAGAGAGGAGTACCGTTTATGAACTTATCACAGGCACAGGAAGGAAAAGAATACATAATCCGCAGCATCGTTACAGACGATGATGAGCTGGACTCCTTCCTTTTTTCTCTGGGCTGCTACAGCGGTGAGCCCATCACGGTAATTTCCCATCTGAAGGGCAGCTGCGTGGTTTCCATAAAGGACGGAAGATATAATATTGACCGTCACCTGGCCGAAGCTATCGAAATATAATAAATACGGCAGCTTTGTCTCTGCCGTTAAATAAAAGCTCTCGAGTTAGTCTCGTATAACTCTTATGAAAAAAAGAAAGAGGATGAATTTCTTTATGAGAATTGCACTTGCAGGTAATCCGAACAGTGGCAAAACCACTATGTATAACGCTCTGACGGGAAGTAACGAAAAGGTGGGCAACTGGGCAGGCGTTACCGTGGAAAAAAAGGTACACTCCGTAAAAAGGAGCTACTGCGACGGCAGAGAAGACATTGTCGCCGTTGACCTTCCCGGAGCTTACTCCATGTCACCCTTTACGGGCGAGGAAAGCATCACCAGTGAATATGTGAAAAACGAAAGCCCCGATGTTATCATAAACATCGTCGATGCCACAAACCTCAGCCGAAGCCTTTTCTTTACCACTCAGCTTTTAGAGCTCGGCGTTCCTATGGTAGTGGCACTGAATAAAACCGACATAAATAAAAAGAAAGAGACAAAAATCAACGTTAAGGCTCTCTCTGAATTTTTAGGCTGTCCCGTGGTGGAAACTGTTTCCACCTCCTCCGAGGGACTTTCCGAGCTGATGAAGGCAGCCCTCGCACAGACAGGAAAAAGGCAGTCTGCACCCTATACACAGGGCAGCGTGGATATGAGCGACAGGAATGCGGTTTTAGCCGCTGACAAAAAGCGTTATGCCTTCGTCAACGAAATCGTCTCCTCCATCGAAAAGAGAAAGGTTTTTACCAACGTAAAAAATGCTCAGGATAAAATCGATAGGCTTCTCACCAATAAATGGCTCGGTATTCCCATCTTTGCCGTGATTATGTTTGCGGTCTTCTGGATTTCGCAGGCAGGCCCCGGTGTGTGGATAGCCGACCGGCTCGTAGCCGTTCTGGAAAAAGGTCAGGAGCTCATCGGCAGTCTTCTCAGCGACGCAAATCCTTTCCTTTATGCGCTTCTGGTTGACGGCATTGTCGGCGGTGTCATTGCCGTTATCGGCTTTCTTCCTCTGGTTATGGTGATGTATTTTCTCATCGCCCTTTTAGAGGACTGCGGTTATATGGCCAGAGTGTCGGTTATTCTGGATCCCATTTTCAAAAGGGTAGGTCTTTCCGGCAGATCCGTTATTCCCTTCGTAATCGGTACGGGCTGCGCCATCCCCGGCGTTATGGCCTGCCGCACCATCCGTAACGAGCGTGAAAGAAGAGCTACTGCTATGCTTGCGCCCTTTATGCCCTGCGGTGCCAAATTACCCGTTATCACCCTTTTCGCAGGTGCTTTCTTTGAGGATGCCACATGGGTAGGACCTATAATGTATTTCGTGGGTATCGTGATTATTTTCTTTGCCGCACTTATCATAAACAGAATCACCGGCAATTCAAAGAAAAAGTCCTTCTTTATCATTGAGCTTCCCGAATACAAAATTCCCTCCTTTACCAGAGCCTTCAGATCCATGTGCAGCCGTGGACGTGCGTACATAGTTAAAGCGGCCACCGTCATTCTTCTGTGTAACACTGCAGTTCAGATTATGCAAAGCTTCACCTGGTCACTCACTGAGGCTGAAACTGCAGATACTTCTATCCTCGCTTCCATAGCAGGCCCCTTCTCTTACATTCTCCTGCCCGTGGCAGGCGTTCTCTCCTGGCAGCTGGCTGCCGCCGCCATTACCGGCTTCATAGCCAAGGAAAACGTGGTAGGCACTCTGGCAGTATGCTTCGTAGGACTCGAAAATCTTATCGATGCTGAGGAGCTTTCTCTTCTGGAGGGTGCAGGTGCTGAGGCGGCAGGTGTTATGGCCATAACCAAGGTCGCCGCTCTGGCTTACCTTATGTTTAATCTTTTCACTCCTCCCTGCTTCGCAGCTATGGGAGCTATGAACAGTGAAATGAAAAGTGCGAAATGGCTCTGGGGTGCCATCGGCTTCCAGCTCGGCACGGGCTTCACCGTAGGCTATCTCGTTTATCAGGTAGGTACTCTCATCACCACCGGCTCTGTGGGCGCAGGCTTCCTTCCCGGTCTTGCCGCAGTAGCAGTGTTCGGCGCCGTGTTAGTAGCTCTCTCCGTCAGAGCCTCTGAAAAGGTAAAGGCTGAGCAGGCTCTCAGGGCCAAGAAAAAACAGACAGTAAAATAATTATCTTAAAGGAAGTAGCTATGAAAAATCTTATTATAATAGCTCTGGTGGTGATTATCGTCGCTGCTGCAGGAGCTTATGTTTACAGAGAAAAGAAAAAGGGTAAAAAATGCATCGGCTGTCCCGAAGGCGGCAACTGTACCTCGGGAGACTGTGCAAGCTGCAATGTGCACAGGTAGGCCTTCTCCAACATTCTGACAACAGACATAAAGGGGTTGCCGCAGTAAGCGCAACAACCCCTTTATTTTTTTATTAGCTGAAGCCTTTACGAAAGGCTTCAGCTTTCTCTGAGACTTGTGCGGGGCAAAAGCTCCCTTGCCTTTTCCGTGAGGCTTTCCATTTCTTCCTTATTGTAAGCGGAAAGACCTTCTCCGATAAGGCATCCGCTATCCTTGAACTGCTGAAGAAAGAAGGGTGCCTCGCCCTCTAAAAGCCTCGCAATTTCTCTGATATCCTCCTCTGTATGAAGCTCTCTGACCACAGTGGTACGAAATTCGAAGGGGATTTTTCCCGCCTTCAGAATAGCAATGCTTTCGAGAATTTTATCCGTGTCGATTTCCTTTCCTACGGTAAGAGCGTATTTTTCGGGTGTGTTCTTAATGTCCATAGCCACATAGTCACAGAGCCCTTCGCTGATAATCTCTCTGAGAATGTCAGGTCTGTAGCCGTTTGTGTCCAGCTTCACGTCAAAGCCCATTTCCTTTATCCGTCCGAGAAAGGCTTTGAGATCCTTCTGCAGGGTAGGCTCTCCGCCCGTAACACACACACCGTCTAAAATGCCCTGTCTTTTTTTAAGGAAGGTGAAAATCTCTTCCTCATCTATAAATTCCTCTGCCTTTTCCGTAACCAAAAGAGCATTATGGCAGAAGGGGCAGAGAAAATTACAGCCGTAGCAGAATACGGTACAGGCCGTTTTACCGGGAAAATCGAGGAGTGTTAATTTCTGTATTCCTGAAATGCGCATCCTTATCTCCTTAATAATTTTACTGCTTTAATTTTTGCCTTTTTAGCCGTCGGCATCAGTTTGGCATAGGAATAATATTTCATCCTGTTTCCGACCAGAACATATTCGCCTATAAACTCGTGATAATCGGCCGAAAAGCTCTTTTTGAAATCATATATTCCCTTGAAATTATCCTGCGGCTCCAAAGCACCCAAGGTGCCGTCCTGCTGAAGAGACGGAGTTTTCACTATAACATAGCCCAGGTCGTGTACGTCGCAGCCTCTGCTTACGCTCTCGCACAGACGCAGATAGTTAAGATAATGGCTGGAGCGGGTATTGTTTCTGATAACGTTTCTCGTGCCGCCGAAAAGGCAGCTGCCCATACCTGCATAGTAAATGGAGAGACCGCCCGCCACACAGATGCGGTTTTCAGAGGTGAACTCCTCTGCCTCTGCCATTCTCTTTTCGAAATGCTCGGTCTGCTTGTCCACGCTCGTTATGGTTTCATTAAGCTGGCGTGCCTTTTTTTCGTGCGCAGTTTCCAGCTCTCTGAGAGCCTGCTCCTTCTTTGCCAGACGCTCTGCCTGAAGCTTTCTGTCCAGCTCCTTATCGTAATAAACGAGCTTAAGGTCACTGTTATCTCTGAACTCTCTGAGAAGCTTGGTGCAGTAGTCACCGTTTCTTTCCACGAAATTATCTCTTTCGCCGGTGTCGTGCATAACATCCATAAAGTCATCCATTACCGAGGGGTTTTTCTCCACATCCTCGTAGGTAAAGGTTTTGGCCACGAGACCTCTCTGCTCACCTATTCTGATGCTGTAGCGCACACCCTTGTCACACTTTTTCAGTATTTTATCTGCTGAAAGCCTTTCGCCCTCTGCCGTTTTCAGCGGCACGAAAAGCTGAACGGGCTGCTTATAGGTATAATTTTCTATGGAGGGATTAAGCTCATAGCCGAGGTCAATAAGGGTTTTATGCATTTCGTGTCCCTTCGGCTGATCCTCGCCGTTTATGCGCAGAGAAACAGGCGGGTCCATAATAAAGCAGGTGATGCCGTTTTTCTTTACCTCACCCTTTATGAACTCCGTAAACTCCTTTAAAAGCTCCGTGTTTTCATAATCGCAGACGGGGCCTGCCGGTGAATACCATATTTTGCCCGCCACGGGGAGAGCTCTTTCCATAACGAGTGCTCCGAGCACGGTCCTTTCGCCCTCATAGCCGCAGTAATAGGTGCATTTCCATGTGGTCTTTACGTTCTGCCAGTTTGAGCTCTGGATATACTGACCTGCGTTTTCACAGATAAAGTCATCGTACTTTTTCAGGTCTGCCTCGATTTTAAAAGTGTACATTTTCAAACCTCTTTTCTTTCTCTGAGAGCCTTCAGTACCACGGCTCTTTCGCTGAAGGGAAGCTTTTTACCCTCTACCTTCATATATTCCTCGTGTCCCTTACCGGCCAGAATTACTATATCTCCCGGAAGAGCATTTTTCACTGCATAGCTCACTGCCTCGGCTCTGTCGGGAATTATTATGTATTCTCCCCCTGCCTTTTCGCAGTATGAGGCTATCTCCTCGCAGATTTTCACGGGATCCTCATAGTCGGGATCGTCGCTGGTAATAACGGTGAAATCACTCATAGCGCCCGAAACCGTACCGAGCTCCTCTCTTCTGCATTCGGTCCGTCCGCCTACCGAGCCGAAAAGGGTGATGATGCGGTTATGCTCATAATCTCTCGCCGTGTCGATAATGCTTTTCAGGCTGACACCGTTGTGAGCATAGTCGATGATAACGGTTATGTCCTCACATTCACGGACAGTCTCACATCTTCCCTTTACGAATACCGAGGCAAGACCTTCCTCTACGGTTTCATCTGCCACACCGTAATGCTCCGCTATGGCTATGGCTATCAGCGAATTATGGCAGTTTATTTCGGCGGGAAGACCTACGGTAAAATGCTTTTTTTGGCCTCTGCACTGCGCATCGAAGGCCATGGAAAGAATGTTTCCGTTTTTGAGCTTCCGGCAGTCACCTAAAACATAATCTGCTTTTTCATCGTAGCCGTAGGTGACGGTTTCGCCTGCAGAGCACTCTTTGATTTTTTCGCTGAAGGGATCGTCGATATTTACTACCGTTCTTTTACATAAGGGGAAAAGCTGAGTTTTCCAGTAGGCATATTCCTCGAAGCTTTCGTGCTCATTGGTGCCGATATGGTCGGGATAAAGGTTAGTGAAAACTCCGAAGGCAAACTCAGTGCCGTCGGTGCGGTGACTTTTAAGTCCCAGAGACGAAACCTCTATAGCCGCTGCCCTGCAGCCTCCGTCAGCCATCATACGCAGCATTTTCTGCAGCTCATAGCTTTCCGGAGTGGTGTTTACCGTGGGAAGCACCGTGTAGCCGTAGCTCGCTCCCACAGTACCGATAATTCCCGTCATTATTCCTGCCCTGTCCAGAACAAACTTAATCAGATGAGCTACCGTGGTTTTTCCCTTGGTGCCCGTGATGCCGATAACATCTATCTCACGTGAGGGATTGCGGAAAAAATTGCAGCTCATTTTCGCCAAGGCCGCACGTGTATTTTCCGTTTTTATTATGAGGGCATCCTCCGGAAGAGAAAGCTCCTTTTCACAGACGAAAACCCTGCTTCCCTTTTCATAGGCACCCTCTGCAAACCTGTGACCGTCAGCGAAGGCACCCGTGAGACAGACGAAAATAATGTCCTCTCCCGCCTTACGGGAATCGTAGGCGATGTCCTTTATCTCTGTGTCGGAAAAAGCTTTACAGGTAAAGTCAAGACCTTTTAAAATTTCACTAAGCTTCATTACTGTAACCCCAATTCTTTGAGTCTTTTCACTTCTGCTCTTTCGGCAAGATATGCCGCACGTCTTTCGTGTCTTCCCTTGCCGCCGATTATACCTACCCTGCGGAAGGCCTCGATAAACATAGCTATGAGAGCACCGCCCGAGCCGAGCATAAGGTCCACCATAGTGTCCGTCAGACCGTAGGCTCCGTCATAATGGCCGTGCTGCATAACAAAGCCGTAGAGCCTGTCCATGGTAAATTCATAAAATTCCCAGCCCACTATGACGAAAAGGGCGCCGCCCAGCGCGAATATAGCCTTGACAGAAATTTTCGCAGGTGTTCTCTCTCCCTGCATAATTTCGATGAGAGCGAAGGCACCCGTACAGGCCAGATAGCCGGCGAAAATATGCTCGGGGATGTCTATGCCCGTAAAGTCCGTTCTGGTATTCAGAGTGGTGCCTACCACGCAGCCGAAGCAGGTAAAAACATTAAGCATGGTCTGCAGATAAGCGGGATATTTCGTGATGAAGGACTTGCCTCCGAAAAGCTGAAACATATCCCACAGATGGGTAAAGATAATGGCGAAAACCGCCTGAATAAATTCAGAGGTGTAGCCGTTCAGCATACCCCAGACACCCCAGACGAAAAGCAGCCCTCTGCACACCCACCAGGTTATCAGATGACCTTTGGAAAGGGGAGGAATAGAACGTAATTTTTTCATTATGTGAATCCTTTCGGTGTTAGTATCGTATCAATAGAATATTATAACACAGTTAAAGCTCTTTTACCATATATTTCATCGGTTTTACATATAGGAAATGTAAATTTTTTTAGAAAAGTATTATAATTAATAAAATACATTGACAAGAAAGAATTTTTATTTTATTATCAACATACAGGAAAACATTGTAAAATGGAGGAATATAAAATGGAACAGGCAGTAGCCATCATTAAAGAAATACCTGCTATTTTTAATCAGGTTTTAGCCATACTCAATACCTTTATGGAAATGGTGCTTTCCGTGCTTCTGGCCTTCGGTGTTATCTCAGGTCCCGCCACAGATGAGCCCATCACTCTCAGAGATGCGGAAAATGTAAATCTTGCCGTGGTAGCCTTCGCCGACACACACATCAGACCTACGGGCATCAGCCCCTATAATTTCGAATGCGGTCTGGAGGATATAGAAAACTCAGGCGTTGACTTCGATGCACTTCTTATCGCAGGCGACCTTTCCGAGCTGGGCGATGACATTTCCTACGAGCTTATGTGGGATGCACTGGATGAAACTGAGATAAAAAATATTCTTCTCGCCACCGGTAATCACGACGTACGTGTGGTTTACGACCTCAGAACAGAGCAGATTATCGACAAAACAAACAGCTTTCTGGGAACTGAATTCGATAAGCCCTATTATTCCTATGACATAAACGGCTACACCTTTATCGTAATGGGCTCCGACAGTCAGCTTTTCGAAAAGGCAGTTATTTCCGATGAGCAGCTCGCATTTATCGATGCGGAGCTCGAAAGAGCCACCAAAAACGGCAAGCCTGCCTTCGTAATGTGCCATCAGCCTCTGGAAAACACCCACGGTCTCCCCGAGGTATGGGAAAACGGCGGTATCGGTGAGCAGTCCGAAAGGGTAAGAGAAATACTTGTCAAATATGAAAATGTCTTCTTCCTTAACGGCCACCTGCATGACGGTGTTTATGAAAACAGTCTCGAAATACTCGACGAAGAAAAGGGTGTTTACTCCATAAATCTTCCCGCCTACGGCAGGGAAAACGACTACGGTAAATTCCTTCAGCCGGGACTCGGCACATATTTCGAGGTCTACGATAACGAGGTAATCTTCACCGCCAGAGATTTCCGTGCAGGCAAAGCTCTCGAAAACTGCACCATGACATTTACACTTAAATAAAAGGAGAGTCCTATGTTTTTAGCGACACGTTTATTCAGATTAATTAACAGCTTTCTTTTCATTATATACTCACTTTTTACACCTGCACCCTCCACGGCAGATCCCATAACCTTCCGTGAACCCGAGAGTGTGAAAATGTCCTTCGTAGCTTATGCCGATCCTCAGATTATGCCCTCCGGCTATCATCAGGTTTATCACGAAAACAGCTTCGAGGATATCGTGAATTCCGGTATAAACTTCGATGCCTTCGTTATCGCAGGTGACCTTACGGAAAACACTGACGCTCCCTCTTATGACATTTACTGGGAAATAATGGATAAGTCACCGATTAAAAACATCGTTATTGCCTCAGGTAATCACGATCTTCGTTTCAACTATGAAAGCAATCTCGAAATGATTATGGGAAAGGTCGAGGAATACATCGGTGTTTCCACAGATAAACCCTATTACTCTTACACAGTAAACGGATACACCTTTATCGTGCTCGGCACCGAAACGGCCCGTATGGATGATGCCTACATTTCAGATGAACAGCTCAGCTTTCTCGATACTGAGCTTGCTTCAGCCACACAGGGAGGAAAGCCGGCCTTCGTTATCTGCCATCAGCCTCTCTCATATACTCACGGCGTACCTAACACGGTAGTCGGTAACGGTGACCTGGGTGAGCAGTCAACTCAGGTGAGAGAAATTCTCGAAAAACACACCAATGTATTTTTCCTTACGGGGCATCTTCACGACGGCGTAAGTGAAAAGAGTCTGGAGGTGCTGAATGAAGAAAACGGAGTGTACTCACTTAATCTTCCTGCCTTCGGCAGAGCCAATGAGGTGGGAGAATTCAGACAGATGGGACTCGGGACTTATGCAGAGGTTTATGAAGGTGAAATCATTTTCACTGTAAGAGATTTTGTAAAAGGCTATAACCTCGAAGGCTGCACGATGACCTTCACTCTTAAATAAATTGCGAACTCTCTCACTTTAAATCGGTGAGGGAGTTTTTAAAGGTGATAAAATGACAGAAAATCTGAAAAAAGCCATAGCTATGCTCAAAGCAGATAACATCAGACTGGCTATGACAGACGGCGACACGGTTTTCACCTCAGATGTGAGAGGTGTCTATACCCTCATCGAGCTTATCGAGAAAGGGGAATACAGACTTAGTGACTTTTCTGCCGCTGACAAGGTTATAGGCAGGGGTGCCGCACTTCTTTATGCTAAAATGAAAATCAGAGAGGTTCACGGCATAGTTATGAGCGAAAAAGCGAAGGAAATATTCGACCTTTACTCTGTTCCTTACTCCTGTGACACCGTCGTTCCCTTCATTATAAACAGAAAGGGAGACGGTATGTGTCCCGTAGAAAAGGCAACGGAAAGCATAATTGACTGCGAAAAGGCATATTCCGTAATTAAAGACACGGTAAATTACAAACCGTCAAAGGGCAAAAGCGTAAATGTACCCATTATAAAAAAGACAAAAGGAGACAGTGATATGAAAAAATTAGGCTTCGGATGTATGAGATTACCTCTTACAGATAAAAAGGATGACTCTGCCGTAGATATTGAACAGGTAAAGAAAATGGTTGACGCCTACCTCAGTGAAGGCTTCAACTATTTCGACACGGCATATATGTACCATAAGGGTAAAAGCGAATGCTTCGTAAAGGAGGCTCTCGTTAAAAGACACCCGAGAGAAAGCTTCCTTTTAGCCGATAAGCTTCCCGTGGGTATGATGAAATGTGCAGAGGATAAGGAAAAAATCTTCCTCGACCAGAAGGAAAAATGCGGTGTGGATTATTTCGACTACTACCTTCTTCACTGTCTTGATAAAAAGAATTTCAAATCAGCTGAAAAATACGGCGTTTTTGAATATCTTGCCGAAAGAAAAAAAGAGGGCGAAATCAGAGTTCTGGGCTTCTCCTTCCACGATACGGCCGATGTTCTGGACGAAATTCTCACCAAGCACCCCGAAATGGAATTCGTTCAGCTTCAGATAAATTATCTCGACTGGGAAAACGAAAAGGTTCAGTCCCGTCTCTGCTATGAAACTGCCCGCAGACACGGCACTCCCGTCATCGTTATGGAGCCTGTCAGAGGCGGTGCCTTGGCAAATGTGCCCGCTATAGTAAAAAATATGTTCGCCGAAAAGGACCGCTCTCTTTCCGTGGCATCGTGGGCCATCCGCTTTGCGGCCGGTCTCGAGGGAGTGTTTATGGTTTTAAGCGGTATGTCCGATATGGCTCAGCTTAAGGATAATATGAGCTATATGAAGGATTTCACTCCGCTCACTGAGCAGGAAAAGGCTCTTTGTCTGAGGGCAGGCAGCATCATAGCAAACAAGGAAACCGTTCCCTGTACCGCCTGCCGCTACTGCGCTGAGGAATGTCCCGAAAAAATCGCCATCCCCGAGCTTCTCGCCCTTTATAATAAAAAGATAAACGGTGACGAAGCCTCCGCTGAGGAATATGCCGCACTTACCGCAGAAAGCAGTCCCGCCGACTGCATCAGATGTAAAAAATGCGAAAAGATGTGTCCTCAGAAAATCGAAATAGCGGCTATGCTGAAAAAGATAGCCAAAAGCTTCCCATAAGTGGCATTATCCCGTAAGCAGTGTTTCTTTATGTACCTGCAGCCCGCTGAAAAGGGCGGCCAAATTCTCTGACCGCCTGAAAGCTGCCTTATGTCACAGAAGCCTCGAAATAATCAGTCCGGCTACCAGTCCTCCGAGAACCGAAAGCACTATCTTCAGAGCTGCTGCGGTTTTATCTCCCTTTATTTTGGTGGGCGGTGCCTTGTCTGTTCTGCCGGCTATTATGCCCGCTCTTTCTCTTATCTTTCCCTCGCTGATGCCGGCATACTCGGGCTTTACGAAAAAGAGTATTCTTTCGAAATAATCGCAGTCGGTCTCGTTTACCTCCACTACCTGTCGGTTAACACCTTTAATCATATTAATTACCTCTCACTAAAAATATTTACAGTTTTAGTTTTGTATGTTTATTATGTTTTATGCCTTGAATTTAATAACAAAAAATGTTATCGTTTATCAGGAGGTGAGGCTACGGTGAACTATCAGAAGGAACTGGAAAAAATTATAGAAGAAAACGAGAAAAAGGGTATCGTGCCCACTCTTATGCTCCATGTGTGCTGCGCACCCTGCAGCAGCTACTGTCTGGAATATCTTTCACAGTATTTCAAAATCACCGTTTTTTATTATAATCCTAACATCCATCCTGCCGAGGAATACACCCACAGAGTAAATGAGGTCAGACGTCTTATCAGTGAAATGACCTTTAAATATCCCGTGGACTTCATAGAGGGCAGAAACGAGCCCGACAAGTTTTATGCGGCGGTAAGAGGCTACGAAAAGGAAAGGGAAGCAGGGGAAAGATGCTTCATCTGCTACAGACAGAGGCTTTACGAAACTGCTCTCAAAGGAAAGGAAATGAATTTCGATTATTTCACCACCACTCTTTCCATAAGTCCCCTGAAAAACGCAGAAAAAATAAACGAAATAGGTCAGGAGATAGAAAAGGAGCTGGGTATAAGACATCTGCCCTCGGATTTCAAAAAGAAAAACGGCTTCAAGCGCTCCATCGAGCTTTCGGGAGAGCATAAGCTTTACCGTCAGAACTACTGCGGATGTGTCTTTTCATTAAAAAATGAATAAAAAAATCCCTTTTGTTACACAATAAATAAAAAGTAACAAAGGGGATATTTTTATGCAGACAGATACAGTAAAGCTTTTAAGGGAGTGCGATTCCGGTGCCAAGACTGCAGTAAACTCCATTACCGAGATGCTGGACAAGGTCAAAAATCCCGACCTGCTTTCCGTTCTTACCAAAAGCCTTAAAACCCATCAGCAGCTTCAGGTAGAAATAGGGGAATATATAAAGGAAATCGGTGCCGAAACGAAGGATCCTCCGCTTATGGCCAAGGCTATGTCATGGATGAAGACAAACATTAAAATGCTCGAGCATAACGAGGATAAGACAATAGCCGATCTTATGCTCGACGGGTGTAATATGGGAATAAAGCAGCTCTGCGGTTATGTCAACGAATACAAGGGTGCCGACGAAAAATCGCAGGCCTTAGCCAAAAAAATCATAAAGGAAGAGGAGCATCTTATCGAGGAGCTTAAAAATTATCTTTGATAAAAGGAGCGAAAAAATTTTCCGTTTTTAAATGCTTCAAAGGGCTTCTACGGATTTTAACGAATCCTCGGAAGCCCTTTTTCCGTCCCTGCTTATGCAGCTCTTTTACCATTTGTAATCCCTTGTCATCGCTTCTCTGCCTGCAGAGCCGCGAAAGCTTATTCCCGCATTATATTCGCAGATAAATCTCACCCTGTTTTCCTTTTCGTTAAAGGCGAAAACCGGTGTGTAGCAGGTGGGTGCCTTTTCATCCTCCTGACGGTAGTAAACCACCGTCCATTCACCCTTTTTTTCCTCCTGCGGCTCACCTGCACTGTCTGAGGGACGGAAGGCTCTGTATTTTTCTACGGCTTCACTGAAGGCTTCTTCATCTAAAGGAAGCTCGAGAAAAACCTCCGTACGGGGCGGCTCGGGATTTTCACCGTACTGCTTATAGAAATATTCGTATTTTATTCCCTTCACATCCGGAAGCTTCTCGGGTAAAAATTCCGGCAGTGTTTTCCGAGCACCTATGTCATCGAAGGAGAGATAGTTTTCCGTGTCGGCGGTCTGCGAAATCACAAAGCTTTCGGCGAAGGAGGTGCCTGCCAGAAAAGCCAAAGCGTATGACATAAAGGAGCACCAGACACAGACACAAATCATCAGAACCGAAAAAGCTCCTCTTATTCTTTGCCTTTTCTTTGAGGTGACGATATTTTTTCTGTTAAGGAAAATAATCAGCGTGGAAAGAAGCACCGCCGACAGTACAATGCCAAGATAAAAGATTCCTGTCAGGTCATACTGCGGAAAAAGGTAGTCCCTTATATCTCTTATTTCAACCCAAAAAATCGGTACGCAGCAGGCAAGATTGAAAAGGAGACCGACTATTCCCACTGAAAGAAAGAGCTTTCTTATAAATTTCTGCAGAGGCGAAAATTCACTGTCCTCTGACGGTAGAGCCTTTTCTGTCATAACGGGGCTATCCAGACAGTCGATTATCTGTTCTAAGGATAACTCCTCTTCTGAAAGCAAGGGCATCAGACAAGTGACCGTCTCCGTGTCTGCCTGTATTCTTTTATTTGTTCTGTCGATAAAATCACGAAGCACCTCTTTGCTTTTTTCGGGCTGAGACTGCAGAAGCTTTATCTCGCTTATGGAAAACTCTGCCTTTCTTAAAACAGAAATGCTTTTCAGACTTTCCACATCCTCAGAAGAAAAGTCTATGTTCCGTCTGCCGGAATAGGATTCGTTTACGGAAGGAGCTATCAGTCCGTTTTCTATGTAAAGCCTTATGGCCCGTTCGGTAAGGTTGGTTTTTTCAGAAACCTCTTTAATTTTCATAAAACCGTCTCCTTTTTCTTGTTTTCACCCTTATCATATATTATTACCCAAGGTAAGTGTCAACAGTTTTCGGGAAAAAATTTTTAAATATTAAAAAACCGAGGATGTCGCACTAAGCGCAGACCAAAATCTAATACTTTATATGTAACACCATATTATTCCATATAACATAAAAACAGATGTGTATTTTAAAGTCGGAAGAAACTTTAGCCACATCTGTTTTTTGTTTTTAAAATTAAAGAAAAACAGTCGGATTTCTCCGACTGTAATTTTGGTTTATCAGTTGATTTTTCCGTAAAGAGAAACCTTTTCAGCACCTGCATCTGTTCTGGGTGCTCTGGCGGGAGCCTCTGCGGGAGCGGAATTACTTCTGCCTCTGCCGCCTCTGCCATAGCCGCCTCTGCCGCCACGGCCTCTGCCGTAGCCACCCTTTGAGGGATGAGTGGGCTTTACACCCTCAGCCAGAGTGATAACCACTCTTCTGCCGGAGTCGGAACCTACCGAGTGAGAGGAAACACCCTCTATTTCCTGAACTGCAGTGTGAATAATTCTTCTTTCATAGGGATTCATCGGCTCGAAAGTAACGTTTCTGCCGTATTTGAGTACCTTTTCGGAATTTTTCCTTGCAAGCTCACGAAGAGCATTGTTTCTCTTTTCACGGTAATTGCCTACGTTGATGGAAATTCTCGAGTATTCTCCGTCCTTCTTTGTCTTGTTAGCGACAAGACGTGTAAGATACTGGATAGAGTCGAGAGTTTCGCCTCTTCTGCCGATTACGATACCGTAATCCTCACCGCAGTCGAGCTCTAAGATAACCTCATTATCCTGTGTGCGGAAGGCCTCGATTTTAACCTCGCCTACGCCCATACCTGACAGAATTTCTCTGAGATATGCTGCTGCAGACTTAAGGCTTTCGCTTTCATCTGTGTTTATAGCTGTTTTAACAGTCTCGACGGCCTTTTTTTCCTCTGCGGGAGCCTCTTCCTTTTTAGCGGGAGCGGTCTTCTGAGCAGCAGGCTTCTTTTCTGCCTTGGGAGCAGCTTTTTTAGCGGGCTCTGCTTTGACGGGAGCGTCGGGAACTTCGTAAAATGCCTTTGCTTTGGCAGGTGAACCGCCGAAAAGACCTAAAATCTTTTTCTGGGGATAAGCTACGATTTCCGTGTGAACGTCTGCACCCTCGGGAGCATTGAGCTCTCTGACGGCGTTTTCTCTGGCTTCATCCAGGGTAGCACCTGTAGCGATAGCTTCAAATTTCATTTTCTGTTTTCACCACCGTTTGTATGGAATTAAAATTTTTGATTAATCTTCTATGTCTGCTTTTTCTTTAGCAGTAAGCTTCATTTTTTCGTAAGCTCTGCGGTTGATGGTTTCCTCCACCATTACCTTTGCCAGAACCTTTCTCGGTGCATAGAAGTGACCGATGATAAGAGTCTGGAAGAAAGCGATAAGGCTGGAAAGAATCCAGTACATACCCATACCTACGGGGAAGTTCCAGCAGAGATATACAGACCAGAGAGGCATCATAAGCATCATACAGCCCATCATCTGCTGATTCTGCATATCGGGGTTGGTTTTCTTCTGTCTTATCTGTGTAAGTAAGCTCGTGAGTAATGAAGCGATACCCGAAAGAACGGGAATTGCGAGAATAAAGATTGTTTCCTTGCTGATACCCATGCTTTTATATATATCATTGGGAATCAGACCGAGGTCGATACCGAAAATGCGGAAATCAAAGTTACGTATTGCCTCAATTTCGGCGGCATAGGTTGTAAGTAATTCAGGCTTTGCCTCGAGAATCTTTTCGATGTTTGTAATAACGATAGGCTCGAGATAGTAAGCACCTCTGTTACCTGAGGACTGGAGACCGAGAGACGTAGCTGCTTCGGTAAAGGTAGTGATAATCTCTGCAGAGAGATTAAGCACATAGGTAAGAGGCTTCTGAATTATGCCGTAAAGACCGATAAGGATAGGAAGCTGCAGAAGCAGAGGCAGGCAGCTTGCGCCCATTGAGGAATAGCCCTCCTTCTGGTAAAGCTCGCTGGTTTCCATCTGGATTTTCTGCTGTCTTTCCTGGGGATTGTAGTCCTGATACTTTTCTCTGATTCTTTTAAGCTTGGGCTGTAAACGCATCATTTTAGCCGAGGATTTCTGCTGCTTGATGTTTGAGGGCAGCAGAATAACACGGAAAAAGACGGTGAAGATTACGAGTGCGATACCGTAATTAGCAACAAAGCTGTAAAGAATTCTAAAAAGATATCCAAAAATGCCGTATAAGAAATCCATTCTTAAATACCTCCGAAAATTACTCCTGAAAAAAATAAGAGGGCAGAGCTATCTCAGACGGTGGTCTTCCTTTTTCGGCGGGACGGGATCATAGCCGCCTGCTGAAAAGGGATTGCAGCGGAGTAATCTCCAAAGAGCCAAAAGAGAGCCCTTGAATGCACCGTGAGTTTCGATAGCCTCGATGGCATAGCAGGAACAGGTCGGATAATATCTGCACATAGGGGGCAGATGGGGAGAAATGTGGCGGCGGTAAAATCTGATTAAAGCCAAAATAACCTTTTTCATTTTATAACACCGAGCACTTTCATACATTCGACCATACTTTTTTCCACCTGAGTGGACTTTAGGTATTTGGTTTTACTGCGGGAAACGAAAACAAGGTCATAATTCCCCGTAAGCTCACAGCTCCTGAATACCGACTGATATGCCGCTCTGATAATTCTGCGGGAGCGATTCCGTTCGACTGCGTTGCCTGTTTTTTTGCTCGTAGTAATACCGACACGACAAATACCCACACGGTTTTTTAATGCATAAACAACCAGTGCAGGTTTAGCCGATGACTTCCCGCGGTAATAGACACGGTTGAAGTCTGTATTCTCTTTTAAAGTAAGGTACTTTTGCAAAAAAATCAAACCCTAACACTATTTCGAACGAGTGTGTTTGTTTATCTGTCTGTCGCCGAAACGACAAAATTTCAGCTCAATCAGTATGTGAGCTGCTTTCTGCCCTTTGCACGACGACGGGCAAGAACCTTACGGCCGTTCTTTGTTGCCATTCTTTTACGGAAGCCGTGTTCCATTTTTCTGTGGCGCTTTTTGGGTTGATAAGTTCTTTTCATTGCATTAAACCTCCTTTAATAATTTTATAAAACGGGACATATTGCAAGGAGTATAGAAGTGAAGCAATATGGTGTCCGACGCTTTTTAATTTAATGCGACACGAGGTCATAAGACTGCAAGACATAACTTGCAGAGAAACATTATATATCAAATAAGCCCCTTTTGTCAATGTTTTTGTCCGTTTTTCTTCGATTTAAGGCCCTTTTACTGCTTCATCGGAATACTGTTGTGGTCTTTTACGAGACGGTACACAAGATAATGTATTGACTCTATTTTTATACTTAAAGCAAATCTAAAGTAAATGTAGCATAATTAGTTGCATTTTAAATAAAAGAGTGATAAAATGTGTTCATTAACCCAAAGGAGGCGTTTAATTTTGGATGAACTTAAAAAGGATAACCTGCTCCCCGAGGAGGAAGAAAGCATCGCGCCCGAAGAAATAACGGAGGATTCTTTCCCCGAAGAACAGGCCGATGAAAACGAAGAGCTTATGGAGGAGCTCGAAAGCATCAGAGATATGTTCCAGCAGGAGCTGGATAGAGCTTCTGCCGAAGACAGCGAATATGACGAAGACGAGATGCTCATACAGGAGCTGGAAAACCCCGATGAATACATCGAATACGAGGAAGAAGCAGATCCTGAGGAGCTCTGTCAGTGCTGCGAAGAAAAGCTCCGCTTCAAAGAGCTCGGCGAGGATTATCCCTACTGTGAGGATTGCCGTAACGCTATGAAAAAATACCCGCTGCGCAAAAGCGGTATTCTGACCTTTCTGCTTTCAGGCGTTCTTTTATTCGCAAGCTTTTATGTATCCTATCCCTATATGAACGATGCACTGATGGTGGCAGAAGCTTCCGCAAGCTACAAATCAGGATATATTATGACTGCACTCCAGAGCTACTATTCCTATTTCAACGGAAGTAAAACCGCTGAAGGCACCTCAAAAAGAGCCTTAGACGAAATGGTAGAGGGCTACAATAAATTAGGCTACCAGACAAACAGTGCCGAGCTTATCAAAAATAACTACAGTGAAGACGAGCTTGAAAAGCCCTGGAACAAAAAATATGCTTCTACGGTTAAAGAAGCCACTATTCTCACAGAAACCTATGAAGCTCTTACCGAAGTGACGAATGATGCTTTTTCCGGTAAAGACTATGACTATGACGAGGTTATGGCCGGACTCAATGCTCTCAAGGAGGTAAATCCCTTAGAGGAAGGAAAAAGCCAGGTCGCCGAAAAATACAACGAGGTATTTATCGAATACTACAAATTTGTGCTTATGAGCATCGCAGAAAAGTCCCTCTCCGAGCAGCTTGACCAGCTCAAATACATCGACTCCATCGGTGAAGGTCAGGAATGGGTATATCTTGCCAACTACTGCGCAGTCGCTGCCAGACTCGGTGACGAGGAGGCAGTAAACTATAGCTTTGATAAGCTTATCAGTCTTAACAGAGAAGACAATACTGCCTACATCTCCAAGGCTAACCTTTACCGCTTTATGGAAACTCCCGATGCAGAAAAAATGATAGCCGTTTGCGAAGAGGCAAAAGCAGCTCTCGGTGCCTCCGATGTTACCTATAAGCATCCTCTCGCCATCGCATACCTTATCAAGGGTGAGGGCTCTCTTGCCTTAGAGGAAATCGAAGCTCTGTTTAATGCGGGTAACTACACTGTGCAGAACTGTAACCTTTACGCTCTCGTAGGTCTTTATAACGGAGACAAGGAAATTTATGAGGATATGAAAGCTTTACTTGCCGGCTACGGCTACGAAATCAGCGACCTTGTAACACAGTATAAAAAGGGTAAAATCACCATCGAAGAAATAATCAAGGACCAGGGAGGCGACATCTGATGACAAAGCTTTATATTTTAACCAAATATCTCACCTTTCCCGGTGCTCTTATAAGATGTATGTGGGAGCAGCTAGTCTGCCGTATCTGTAAGGTTCCCGTAGAGGATAACCGCTATTTGAGAAACGACGAAATGATAAGCCATGTGGAGCATGAATTTATGCCGAAAGCCCGTGGTGCCTTTGCACTCTGCTTCGTTCCCGCTTTTATGAATTTCATAGGTGCATTTCTGCTTTCATTGGCACCCATTATGTTCACTCTGTATGCACGCTTCGACGATGCACTTCTCACTGCAGTCAATATCGTCGCATACTGGTTTGCTTTTTCACTTATGGTAAACTCTTATCCTCTCGTCGAGGATGCATATAATATGATGGAAAAGATTTATAAAAACGGTAATATTCTTCAGAAAATCTTATATGCACCTGCTGCCGTATTTCTTTTCATCGGTGCTTTCGTGGAAAAATACTGTATCAGCTTTATTCTCGGCATCGCACTTACAGCTGCAATAATCCTTATCTGATGACAGATAAATAAAAAATCAGGCTCACTGTATGATCAAACGCCGTACAGTGAGCCTTTTAATGTGGTGCAAACGGAGAGGGGGGCGAAGCACGGCATTTATGCCGTCAGCCGCACACGCACCCCGTGGTGTGTGTGCGGAGCGCCGTATACGGCGGCTTCGCCCCACGTTTCTCCCTGCTCAGCATAAAAATAAAGCCGTTGCAAAGCATTAAACCTTACAACGCCTTTATTATTAATGTATAAATCAATATTCGATTACGTATTCTTCATCAACTGTAAGGGAAGCTATAGCCTGAAGAGAAACAATCATCTTTATTTTAACATCCATATCGAAATTATAAATGAACTTCGAATATGTCATATTGCCCGTAGCCTTATCGATTTTAGCAGTAGCAGTACAGTCATAATATGATAACTCACCGCTTTCAAAGCCGGGGGCATTGTTTGCGATATCGTCGATGTTCATAGTCCAGAATATGGAGCCGACGCCTTCACCGCTGCGATAAACGGGATTTACCTGATCCTTCATTTTGATATCAATAATATATTCGGTACCGTTATCAGTACATGTAATGGTTTCAAGATATTCAGGCTTGAGCTTACTTGCGAAATCTGTTCCGCTTACGGGATATTTTTCAGCTACTTCGGCACCTACATATACTTCGGGAGTCATATTAGGCTTAACGAACTTTTCGATAGCACCGTCAGCCAGACTCTGAAGAGCAGAGGGAACCTCGAGCTTATTGATTCTCATATCCTGATAATTTCTGGTAGCTTTAGTAGCATTTGTCTTTATTTTGTTTGCGCTTTCATTAAAGAGAGCAACTATTTCCTCTGTAGTAGCGGGAGCACCTGTAGAAGGAGCCTGCTCTGCGGGAGCTGAAATGGCTGCATCGGAGGGCTGGGTGTCAGCTACGGGAGCCTGAGTAGTGGGAGCTGCCGTCGGTGCCTGTGTGGGTGCTACGGTGGGGGCAGCGGTAGGAGCCTCTGTAGGAGCAGCGGTAGCGACTGTGTTTTCGACTGCCGCACCGGCCTCGTCTACGGGAACTGCATTGATATTGGTAAGAGAACCGGCCACATTACCTAATGAAAAAACAAGGATTATCGCCAAAGCAACAGAAATACCTGTTTTCCATTCGCTGCCGATACTGTCAAAAAACTCTCTGAATTTATTCATGATATAAATTCCCCTTTCAACTTTTTAAAGTTTTACAGAATACATTATATTATATTTTTTAAAATAGTTCAAGTGGTTCTTGCAAATATTTCTTATATCTCTTTTCTATTGACTTATTATTTTCATAGTGCTACAATATTTCTATGTGAAAATAAAAGGAGACAATATGTATGAAAACAAAAAAAATCCAAAACCCGTTGTGGCAAACAAACCCGACTGAAAGAAAGAGCTATTACTTCTATTTCTTCGGTCAGAATATGATCTATAGTCTGATAGCAGCCTATCTGACTACTTTTCTTCTGCTTTTAGGCGTCAATCCGGCTAAATCTGCTGCAGTTATGCTGGCAGTAAAGGTCTGGGACGCAGTCAACGATGCTCTTTTCGGTGTAATTTTTGACAAAATCACCTTTAAGAGCGGAAAAAAGTTTATTCCCTGGCTTAAAATAGCCTGCGTGCTTACTCCCGTTTCCACGATTTTACTTTTCATTATTCCCAATACCGAAACCACCTCCGAAGCCTTCAAGCTTGCCTGGTTTGCTATCGCTTATGTTCTTTGGGATACGGCATACACCCTCTGTGATGTTCCCGCTTTCGGCATCATTACATCTATGACCAGCAATATCGAAGAAAGAAACACTATTCTTTCTCTTAAGGGCATCACCGGCGGAGTAGGCTCTGCTATTACCACAGTTCTCGTAACTGTTCTCATCAGTGAATTCATCGGTCTTAATTACGGATGGATTTCCATTATCATTGCCGTAGTGGCAGCCGCTACTATGTTCCCTGTATGCTTTAAATGCGAAGAGAGAAATAAGAGCATCGACGAAGAGCAGTTCACTGTCAGAAGAATGCTCAGATACATTATCAGCAATAAATATCTTCTTATCTATTATATAGGCTATATTTTCTATTCGGGTGCACAGACTTACACTGCTCTTCATCTTATCACTGCCTATTACATCTTTAATAATACTCTCGCATCCCTTATCACAGGTACAGTAGCTGCACTGCCCCAGCTCTTTATGGCTCTTCTCGTACCGAAAATCATCAGAAAGATGGACAAAACCAAGCTTTTCAAAATTTCTGCTATCGCTTCCATCATCCTTTCCTTCGCAATCATTCCCACGAAAAACAGCTTTATTCTCTTTACTGTCGCCTTTATGCTCCGTGCTATTCCTCTGGGCATCATCGGTGTTCTTTCCTTCACCTTCACACCTGACTGTGCCGAATACGGTCAGTACACTACAGGCACCGAAGCAAAGGGAATCACCTTTGCCATTCAGACCTTCGCCGTTAAGCTCGCTGCCGCTATTTCAGGCTCACTCGGTCTCGCACTTTTAGGTGTAGTCGGATTCAAAACCTTCGAAGGTGTAGACAGCTTCGAGGCTCTCGAGGCTATCAATGCCAGAGCTCAGCAGACACCCGAGGCCATAGACGGTCTGTGGTTTATTTATAATGTTATTCCCATTATCGGTCTGGTAATTGCTCTCGTTATCTGGCATTTCTATAAGCTTAACGATAAGGATGTTCAGATTATGGCTGACCATAATGTAGGTAAAATTTCCAGAGAAGAAGCAGAAAAGCTTCTTTCCAGAAAGTACTGATAAAAAACATCGTATCTTTAGTCCGGCACTTCATCAGAAGTGCCGGACTAATTTTTTACGCACTGCACACCGTAAGGCGGGGAGCCAAACCCTATACATAGGGAGCAGCACCCCCTGGGGTGCTGCTGACCGCCTGCGGTCCCTTGGCTCCCCGCCGCCCTTACTGCAGTGTTTTCTTAAATTATTACATCCTACATTAATACATATTGTGGTTATTCGTGTAAAACATACAATTTTAAATAAAAAAATCATTAAATTTAGTATGAAATGTTGACAATATTACTACTTTGGTTTATTATATACTTTATAACATAGTACATATATCACATTTTTGCTGCTATGAATTATCCGAAAGGAGAAAAATCATGGAAAAAATACTTTATTTTACACCGTTTGTCGGTGCCCTTGCCCTTTTATTTGCCTTTGTTCTGGCGATGAAAATAGGTAAAAAGGACCCCGGTAACGAAAGAATGCAGGAAATCTCTGCCGCAATACACGGCGGTGCGAAGGCCTTCCTTTTCTCGGAATATAAAATTCTGGTTTTCTTCGTTCTTTCACTTTTTGTAGCTATCGGATGCTTCATTTCCTGGCCTACGGCCGCCAGCTTTATCATCGGTGCTGCTTTTTCTATCATCGCCGGTTATTTCGGTATGAATGTGGCTACCAAGGCTAACGTAAGAACTGCACAGGCGGCAGCAAAGGGCGGCATGAAGTCCGCTCTTTCCGTAGCATTCTCAGGCGGTGCCGTTATGGGTATGTGCGTGGTAGGTCTCGGTCTTTTAGGTATCGCAGGCATTTATGCCGTTACAAAGAATACGGATATTCTCTTCGGCTTCAGTCTCGGTGCCTCCTCTATTGCTCTGTTTGCCAGAGTAGGCGGCGGTATTTACACCAAGGCAGCCGATGTCGGTGCCGACCTTGTAGGTAAGGTCGAAGCAGGCATTCCCGAGGACGATCCCAGAAACCCTGCAGTTATCGCTGACAATGTAGGCGACAATGTAGGTGACGTGGCAGGTATGGGTGCTGACCTTTTCGAAAGCTATGCGGGTGCCATAATTTCAGCTATTTCTTTAGGTATTGCAGCCTTTGCAAATTCGGCAAATCCTTCCTCAGGACCTCTTTATCCCCTCTACATAGCCGCAATAGGTATTTTAGCCTCTATCGTATCAACCTTCTTCGTAAGAGGTAATAAAAGCGATCCTCATAAATCACTTAAGGCTGCTACCTATGTGGCCTCTGTAGTAGTGGTTATTGCTTCTCTTGTGCTGAGCTTCTATATGTTCGGCTCTCTTAATTACGCCTTTGCTATTATATCCGGTATAGCCGTAGGTACTCTCATCGGTACTCTTACCGAAATGTATACCTCCGACAAATTCCGTGCCGTAAGAAAAATCGCCGAGCAGTCACAGACAGGCTCTGCCACAAACATTATTTCCGGTATCGCAGTAGGTCTCAAATCGACTGCTATGCCCATTCTTCTCATCTGTGTAGGTATCTTCGTTTCTTATTTCTGCTGCAAAAGCGACATTTCCGGCACAGGCATCTACGGTGTAGCCTTAGCTGCAGTAGGTATGCTTTCCACCACCGGTATCACCGTAGCGGTTGACGCCTACGGTCCCATCGCCGATAATGCGGGCGGTATAGCACAGATGTCAAACTTAGACGAATCTGTCAGAGAAATCACTGATAAGCTCGACTCCGTAGGTAACACCACTGCCGCTATCGGTAAGGGCTTTGCTATCGGCTCTGCAGCACTTACTGCTCTGGCTCTCTTCTTCTCCTACGCTGAAGCGGTAAAGCTCGAAGAAATAGGCATCGACCTTCTTAATTATCAGGTAGTTATCGGTCTTCTTATCGGCGGTGTACTTCCCTTTGTTTTCTCAGCATTTACCATGGATTCTGTAAGCAAGGCTGCTTATGAAATGATAGCTGAGGTGCGCCGTCAGTTCAAGGCCATTCCCGGCATTCTCGAGGGTACGGGAAAGCCGGACTATAATTCCTGTGTAGCCATTTCCACTACCGCTGCACTTAAGGAAATGATAGTACCCGGTATTCTTGCCGTGCTTTCACCCCTCGTAGTCGGCTGTATTTTAGGCGTAAGTGCTCTCGGCGGTCTTTTAGCCGGCTCACTGGTTACGGGTGTTCTTCTCGCTATCTTTATGTCAAACTCCGGCGGTGCCTGGGATAACGCCAAAAAATACATCGAAAGCGGCGCCAGCGGCGGCAAGGGCAGTGATGCTCATAAGGCTTCTGTAGTAGGTGACACTGTAGGCGATCCCTTTAAGGATACTGCAGGTCCATCTATCAATATTCTTATCAAGCTTATGACCATCGTAGCTCTCGTATTTGCTCCTATGTTCCTTATGATAAACGGCGGACAGGGCTTCCTGATGTAATCATTAAATATTTAAAAATGTGGTTGCTGCACTTAGTGTAACAACCACATTTTTTCTTTCTTTAAGTGAAAAATACTCACATTTATTTTTTTGCGCTTTTACAGTATTCCTTCATGCAGCATTCATCACATTTAGGTCTTCTGGCTATACAAACGGCTCTGCCGTGGAGAACGCATCTGTGGCAGAAATCGTTGCTTTTTTCGGGCTTGATAATCTTTTTAAGCTCCGTCTCCACCTTTTTCGGATCCTTGGTATTTACAAAGCCTAAAAGATTTGTAATTCTTATAAGATGTGTGTCGGCCACTATGGCAGGCTGACCGTAAACATCCCCCATTATGAGGTTTGCCGTCTTTCTTCCCACACCGGGAAGAGAGGTAAGCTTTTCTATAGTGTCAGGAACCTTTCCGCCGAATTCGTCACGGATTTTTATGCACATTTCCTTTATATCCTTTGCCTTGGTTTTAAAAAATCCGCAGGAATGAATCAATCTCTCTATATCCTCCACCTCTGCGCTGCAGTAATCCTCCAGCTCAGGATATTTCTCAAACAAAGCGGGAGTGACCTTATTCACTCTTTCATCGGTACACTGTGCAGATAATCTGGTAGCGATAATAAGCTGTAAGGGATTTTCTGCTACAAGAGAGCAGAGTGCATCGGGATATTCTCTTTCCAGCGCAGCCACGCATAATTTCATTCTCTCTTTTTTGGTCATTTTAATTCTCCTTCACATTTCTTCTCCAGTGGAAAAGATACTGCTGAGCGATACCCTCCACATCCTTTATGCATAATGGCAGACCGTCAGGATAAAGCTCTGCCATTATTCTTTTTACCCACACATCCACGGGGAAGGCTTCCTTTCTGCCGAAGCCGTAAAGCAGAGTGCATTCAGCTACCTTGGCACCTACTCCCTTTATTTTCATAAGCTCCTGTCTGGCTTGCTCTATGGGCATTTCTTTTATCTCTTCGAGTGAAATTTCTTCACTGTTAAGCTTCTGAACCGCATCAGCGATATATTTGGCTCTGAAGCCGGCTCTGAGCACTCCCAAATCCTCTGTAGAAACATTTTTAAGCCTTTCGTAGGAAGGAAAAGAATAGTTGTTTTCATCTATCTTTTCACCGAAGCTCTCACATAATCTTTTTATTATCCCCGAAATACGCGGAATATTATTATTCTGAGAAATTATAAAAGAGCACAGTGCCTCCCACGGCTCCTGATTGAGAACTCTGATGCCGTAGTATTCATCTCTTGCCTTTTTTAAATAAATGTCATCCTCAAACCTTTTACATATATCCGCATAATCTCTTTCCAGATCAAAGTAATCAAGCCATATATTCTGAAAATCTTCCTTAGTGGTGTTTTTCAGTATTACACTGCTTCCGTTCTGTGATATATTGAGTACCTTTCCCCTTACTGTTCCCGTAAAGGAACCGTCCTCATTTTTCTCCCAGCGAAAGGCCTGACCGCAGAAAAGAGAAAGCTCCACGTCAAAGCACTCTATATTTTCCAAAATTATGTCATTTTCCTGTTCTTTTATCTTCAATGTGTTTCACCTCTATTAAGCCAATTATACCTTTTAAGCCCTTTTAAATCAATATTTTTGATAAAAGACTTGAAAGAATTGAAAAATTATGATAAACTTATATGGTGTTGTATTATGTATAATTGTATCTTATTTATTTTATATATTTATATATTAATATAATAATGAGACTTAAATCAATAGCTTTATATAAAATTCAAGGAGGTAAATTATGAATTCTTTTGATGAAATATGGGAACTGGTAAAAGAACAGCTTAAGCTTTCTGTTACAGAAGTAGCCTACAATGTTTGGCTCAGCCCCTTAAGCTTCGTAAAATTCCAGAACGATACGGTTTATCTTTCCATAACCGAATTTAAAAAGAGAATTATCGTCGATAAGTTTTCAGAAATAATAAATTCTGCTTTCGAAGCAGTTTTAGGCTTCCCCGTCACCATAGAATACATCGTTCCGAATGAACACGCCAAAAACCCCGACATAGAAAGCTCAGATAAATCGGACATAAACGAATACGACTACACCTTTTCAAACTTTATCACGGGACCTTCAAACCGCTTTGCTCATGCCGCTGCTATAAACGTAGCCGCAAATCCCGGAAAGGCATATAATCCTCTTTTCATCTACGGTCACTCCGGTCTCGGAAAAACTCATCTCCTTTTAGCCATTATGAATGAAATAAAGGCCAAAAACCCTACGGCAAACATTATCTACACCAGCGGTGAGCATTTTACGAACGAGCTCATTTATTACATCGGAAACCATAACACCTATGACTTCCACGAAAAATACAGAAACTGCGATGTGCTACTGGTTGACGACATCCATTTTATCGCCAGAGGCGAAACCATACAGGAGGAATTTTTCCACACCTTCAATGCTCTTAATAACGCAGGCAGTCAGATAGTTCTTACCTCTGACCGTCCGCCGAAGGAAATGATGACCTTGGAGGAAAGACTGCGCACCAGATTTGAGATGGGACTCATCGCAGACGTTCAGCCTCCCACTCTCGAAACGAGAATGGCCATAGTAAAAAATAAGGCCGAGGCACTCGGACTCGATCTCGGAGACGATGTAATCCAGTTTATCGGTGAAAACATAAAACGGAACATCCGTCAGTTAGAGGGTGCAGTCAAAAAAATAAAGGCATTTCAGGATGTGGAGGGTGTCAGACCTTCCATCGCCATAGCAAAAAGAGCTATCAGCGACCTTATAAACGACGACCAGCCCACACCGGTTACCGTAGACAATATAATAAATGAGGTTGCGAGAACCTTTGATGTAAGTCCTGCCGACATCCGCTCCGATAAAAGAAACGCTAACATCTCTCAGGCAAGACAGGTAGCTATCTATGTAGTAGAGCAGGTTACAAGTCTTTCACTGAAAGCCATCGGAATAGAATTCGGAAACAAGCACCATTCATCAATAATCTATGCACTGAAGGAAATCAAAAATAAAATCGAAAAGGATATTTCCCTTAAGGCTACCATTGATGACATTATAAAAAACATAAACGAAAGCTGATTTTTCCACTTATTTTTACACATTCAACATCGGTTTTTTAACCTTTTTAACATCCGTATAAGTGCCGATGTTAAAAGCTTTCATTATTTAACATTTCATTCAACATAAAAAAATGTGGCTGAGGCGCCCTGAATCTGGCCTTTCCTCTTTTTTCCACATTTTCCGCATACACTACTAATACTACTATTCTATTTTATTTATTTACACGAATTTTTTGAAAAGGAGCTTCCTTATGAAAATAATATGCGACAGTGCTGAGCTCTCCAGAGCATGTATGAATGTTCAGAGAACAGTTTCAAACAAATCAACCATTCCTTCATTAGAGGGTATTCTCATCGAGGCCGAAAACGGCACCGTTACACTGACAGGCTATGACCTTGAAGTAGGCTCAAAAATTAAAATAGAGGCTGACGTAATCGGTGAAGGTAAAATAGTCCTCGCTGCAAAAAATCTCTGCGACATTCTGAGAATGGTACCTGCTGACACCGTATCCGTAGAATGCGACGAAAGAAGCATCTGTAAAATCAAAAGCGGTGAGGCAGAGTATTCTCTTATCGGTACCTCTGCAGACGAATATCCCGAGCTTCCCACTCTTACCAAATTCTCTCCCATTTCTCTCAATCTTTCTACCTTAAAGGATATGATAAGAAAGACTATCTTCTCTGTATCCACCGGCGAAAGAAACCCTGTACATACAGGTGTAAAGTTTGAAATAGGTGAAGGACTTCTCGTTTTGGTAGCAGTAGACGGTGCCAGACTCGCTATAAGAAGAGAAAATATAAACTACACCTTTGATGACAGTAAGCTCGAATTCGTAGTTCCCGCTAAAACCCTTAATGAAATTTCAAAGCTCGGCGGCGATGACGAGGCAGAGATAGAAATTCTCGTAGGTGAAAGACACATTATTTTCAAATATGAAAACTGTGAAATTATCTCCAGACTTTTAGAGGGTAATTTCATAAACTATAAGGCTGCTATCCCTCTTACCTCCTCCACACAGATAAGAGTAAATACCAGAAGCCTTATCGAATGTATAGAAAGAACCTCTCTTATCATTACCGATAAATCAAGTCCCGTTCGCTGCAGCGTGGAAAACGGCATAATGAAGTTTTCCTCTGTAACCGCTATCGGTACCGCATCGGATAAAATTGCCGCCGAAATCGAAGGTAATACCATCGAAATAGGCTTTAATAACAGATTTGTTCTCGATGCTCTGAAGGTATGCGACGAGGAAGAAATAAGAATAGAAATGGGAAGCGCAAATCAGCCCATTATTATCAAGCCCTTAGAGGGAGAGAAGTTCTTCTTCCTTATCCTTCCCGTCAGAATCTAAATTACATTAAGAGTTGATATTATGAAAGTTAAAGTAAAATTAGCAGCCAGAGAAACAAAGGAAGTTAAAATCACCACTGAAAATATCAGACTTGATGCCGCATTGAAGCTTTCAAACGCTATTTCCACCGGCGGTCAGGCAAAAATGATAATTCAGGACAGTTTAGTAAAGGTAAACGGTGAAATATGTACCTCGAGAGGTAAAAAGCTCACAGAAGGTGACACCTTTGAATTTGAAAAGAAGATTTATAAAATAGTCAGATGATCCGGTGACAGACAATGAATGTAAAGCATTTAGAGGTTAAAAATTTCAGAAATATCGAAAGAACCACTGTCGATCCCTGCGACGGAGTAAATATAATTTACGGTGAAAACGCACAGGGAAAGACAAATCTTTTAGAAAGCATCTGGCTTTTTACGGGCTGCCGCTCCTTCAGAAGCTCAAAGGATAATGAGCTGATAAATTTTAACAGTAAAACGGCAAATCTTTCTATGGACTTCTTTGCCCGTGACAGAGACCAGAATGCTTACTTAGAGATAGGCGAGGGCAGAAAATTTATTCTTAACGGAGTAAAGATGAAATCCTCAAATCAGATAATGGGTGAATTTTTAGCGGTTATTTTTTCTCCCGTTCATCTTTCCTTGGTAAAGGAAGGCCCCTATGAAAGGCGGAGATTTTTAGACATAGCCATAAGTCAGCTTAAGCCTAAATATGCGGCCACCCTCTCTCAGTATAATAAGGCGGTGGCTCAGAGAAATGTCCTTTTAAAGGATATTCAGCTTCACAGTGAGCTTTATGACACCTTGGATATATGGGAGGACAGAATAGCCTTTTTTGCCTCGGAAATAATCAGACAGAGGCTCGGCTATATTAATAAGCTTTCATTTTATACGGATGAAATCTACAGCGGTCTTTCATCAGGCAAAGAAAAGCTGGATATTTCTTATAATCAGCAGACCTTGGTAGCAGGAGACACCAAGCAGGAATTATATGAAAATATGAAAAATCAGCTTTATCAGTCACGAAAAGCAGATCTTGTAACAGGCTTTACATCTGTAGGCCCTCACAGAGATGATTTGTCCATAAAAATTGACCGTCTTCCTGCACGTACCTATGGCTCTCAGGGGCAGCAGAGGTCAGCGGCACTTTCTCTTAAATTAGGAGAAGCGGCAGTTATAAAAAATTTCTCCGATGTTCAGCCCGTAGCTCTGCTGGACGATGTTATGAGTGAGCTGGACACCTCACGCCAGAATTACATTCTTAACCACATAAAGGACTGGCAGGTATTTATCACCTGCTGCGATCCCTCGGCGGTTAAAAATCTGAAATACGGTATGAGACTCGAAATGAAGGACGGAGTCTGTAAAAAAAGATAAGAGGTTTTATTATGTATCTTCATTTAGGACAGAACACGGTAATAACTCTGAATGAAATAGTGGGAATTTTTGATCTTGATAACACTACTGTTTCAAAGAAAACCAGAGATTATCTCTCTGCGGCAGAAAAAAACGGAAACATAAATGTAGTTTCCATGGAGCTGCCAAAATCCTTTATAGTATGCTCCTCTCCGAAGGAAAAAAACAGAGTTTATCTTTCGCAGATTTCTACAGGCACTCTTTTAAAGAGAACTCAGGATATGAAATATTAACAGGGTAATACCCATTTATATAAATCAAATCAGTAAAAAAACGAAACGGAGGTAATAGCCATGGATGAAATCAAGGCTACTGCTGAAAATCAGGAAATAACAGACGTAAAAGAAGAAATAATCGAAACTATGGATACTGTTGTTACCGAGGAATACAATGCTGATGCCATTCAGGTTTTGGAAGGACTTGAGGCGGTAAGAAAGCGTCCCGGTATGTATATAGGCTCCACAGGTCCCAGAGGTCTTCACCATCTCGTTTATGAAATAGTGGATAATTCTATCGACGAGGCACTGGCAGGCTACTGTACACACATCGAAGTAGAGATTTTGCCCGGTGACGTTATCACTGTAAGAGATAACGGCCGAGGTATTCCCGTAGGCATAAATGAGCAGCAGGGACTTCCCGCAGTAACTGTCGTTCTCACCGTTCTCCACGCAGGCGGTAAATTCGGCGGTAGCGGCTACAAGGTATCGGGCGGTCTTCACGGTGTAGGCTCCTCTGTAGTTAATGCTCTTTCCGAATGGATGGAGGTAGAGGTTTCTCAGAACGGACACGTTCATCATCAGAGATTTGAAAGAGGTAACATCGCAACCGATCTTACCGTTATCGGTGACACGGATATTACCGGTACCTTTATCAAATTTAAGCCGGATGCTCTCATTTTCCAGGAAACCACGGAATATGACTACGACATTCTTAAAAATCATCTGCGTGAGTCTGCCTTCCTTAATGCAGGTCTGGCTATTACTCTCACGGATAAAAGAGACGAGGAAAACATCATAGAGGATTATTTCTGCTATGAGGGCGGTCTCGGCTCCTTTGTAGAGCATATAGGTGAAACCTACGGTCTGACTCCCATTCACGAAAAGGTTATTCATTTCTCCTCTGTAGACGGTGACAAGAGTGCCGAGGTAGCACTTATGTATAATGACGGCTACAAGGAAAGAATTTTCTCTTATGCAAACAATGTTAACACGGTTGACGGCGGTACTCACGAAACAGGCTTTAAAACCGCTCTGACCAAGGTATTCAATGAATACGGTAAAAAGTACGGTTATATAAAGGATGCCGACACCAAGCTTGCAGGCGAGGACTGCCGTGAAGGTCTGGTAGCGGTTATTTCCGTAAAGCTTACCGAAGCACAGTTTGAGGGACAGACAAAGGGTAAGCTGGGTAACACCGAAATGACCAAGCTCGTAAACAATACGGTTTACACCAAGCTTTCCGATTTCTTTGAGGAAAATCCCGCTGTAGCCAAGGCTATTATTTCCAAATCCCTCGATGCCTCCAGAGCCAGAGAGGCCGCCAGAAGAGCCAGAGAGGCTGCCAGAAGAAAGTCTCCTCTCGAAAGCAATTCACTTCCCGGTAAGCTGGCCGACTGCACTGAAAAGGATCCCACCAAGACAGAAATTTACATCGTAGAGGGTGACTCTGCGGGCGGCTCTGCCAAAGAAGGCAGAGACAGAACCATTCAGGCCATTCTTCCTCTGTGGGGTAAAATGCTTAACGTAGAAAAGAGCAGACCTGATAAGGTTATAAGCAATGAAAAGCTTCTTCCCGTGGTTACTGCTCTGGGTGCAGGCTTCAATGAGGATTTCGACGTAGAAAAGCTTCGCTACCATAAAGTAGTTATTATGGCCGATGCCGACGTTGACGGTGCCCACATCAGAACACTTCTTCTTACCTTCTTTTTCAGATATATGAGACCTCTTATAGACGGAGGCTACGTTTATATAGCTCAGCCGCCTCTTTATAAGCTTTCAAAGGGTAAAAAGCACGAATACGCCTATTCCGACGAGGAAAGAGACGAAAAGATGAAGGAAATGCCCGGTGCTGACATTCAGCGCTATAAAGGTCTCGGTGAAATGGACCCTGAGCAGCTCTGGGAAACCACTATGAATCCCGAAAACAGAATAATGCTCCGTGTTACTCTGGAGGATGCTATCGTGGCTGACGAAACCTTCTCCATTCTTATGGGTGACAAGGTAGAGCCCAGACGTGATTTCATAGAAAAGAACGCAAAGTATGTTCAGAATCTTGATATTTAAGGATTTGATAAAATGACACCTTACGGTATTGTTTATAAGGATACGGTACCGGCTCTCAATGAGGGAGCAGAAATATGGCGTAAGAAAACAGGTATTATAAGCAGAAAATATTTTATAATCGCCGTGCTTCTCGCCTCCCTTTCTATCGTTGCCGTAAATCTTATTATCTTTTATTTCCGTGAGGAAAAGGAGCTTTATTCCACGGCCACCCTTTTTCTCACAGTAACGGAAATTATTTCCGTAATCTTTCTTTTAAGGTCAGCTTTAAGAAAAAATATAAAAAATGTATTCAGCACCTCCTCCTCGAAAGGTCTTAAGCAGGCCGTGCTGAGAGAATACGATGTGGAATTTTCTACTCCCTACAGTAAATCAAACTATTTTTATGAGGAGATAGAAGGGGTAATAGAGGGAGTTAACTCTCTGTGTATCATAGTAGAAAAGGGTAATCTTCCCATATGCATCTCAAAAAGCGGAATAGCAAAGGGCGAAGCGGAAAAATTCAGCTCTGTTCTGAAAGAAAAAATACAGGGAAGATACTTTTATGAAAGCATAACGGGGGGTAAGTCATTATGAAGTTTTTTTCAGTAAGCTTTCTTCCCGAAAAGCAGGATATAAACAGAAAAGCTATTCTCATAAGCATACTTTTCGGTGATATGAAAAGTAAAATGCTTTCAAGAATGATTATTATCTGTATGTTTATATGCTTCGGCTTTTTAATGAGCCAGTATGAACTTATTTATTATGCATTTCTCTCTTTTATAGTTATTCCTAAAATCTCAGAGCTTATAACTGTTTTTTCTCAGATAAAGAAAAACAATGAGTCACATATGGCCCGACGTCCCGTTACGGTGGATTTTTTCGGTGATCACATCATTTACCGCTTCGGCAGCACGGAAAGATTCAGGGGCAGCTTTGAAAAGCATTATGCCTTCAGAGATGTGACGGGTGTCGTAGACAGTAAGGGAGCTTTGGCCTTTTCCTTCGGTGAAAGGGATTCGGTGGTTATACCAAAAAGAGCCCTGACCGATGAAAGCAGACAGATGATAAACAACCTTATTGAAAATCTTTTTAAAAGCAAATTAATCAGAGTTGATATATAAAATTATTTTAGGACATATAACCAAAAAATTATTTGAATGGTGATATTATGGAAAATTTGAATTATGAAAATCAGACTATAATTGACGTTGACCTTAACAGGGAAATGAGAAAATCCTTCCTTGATTATTCAATGTCAGTTATTACCTCCAGAGCACTTCCCGATGTAAGAGACGGTCTTAAGCCCGTTCACCGCCGTATTCTTTACACTATGCACGAAAACGGTCTTTATCCCGAAAAGGCCTACCGTAAGTGCGCCGATACCGTCGGCTCCGTGCTCGGCTCTTATCATCCCCACGGTGACGCATCCGTTTACGATGCTATGGTAAGACTCGCTCAGAAGTTTTCTACCAGATATATTCTCGTAGACGGTCACGGTAACTTCGGCTCTATCGACGGCGATCCCCCGGCTGCTTACCGTTATACCGAAAGTAAAATGAGCAAGCTTTCTATGGAAATGCTCACTGATATCGATAAAGAAACCGTTGATTTTGCTCCCAACTATGACGACCGTCTGAAGGAGCCCACGGTTTTACCCTCCCGTTTTCCTAATATTCTCGTAAACGGCTCCACGGGTATCGCCGTAGGTATGGCTACCAATATTCCTCCTCACAATTTAGGTGAGGTTATCGACGGTATGTGCTATTATATCGACCATCCCGAGGCAGAGCTTGATGACCTTATGCAGTTTATCAAAGGTCCCGACTTCCCCACTGCAGGTATCGTAATGGGCAGAAGCGGCATCAGAGCTGCCTACGGCACAGGCCGCGGAAAAATCATAGTAAGAGCACGTGCGGAAATCAATGAGACAAAAAACGGCAGATTTCAGATAGTAGTCACTGAGCTTCCCTATCAGGTAAACAAAAGAAGACTTATCGAAGCTATGGCAGATCTGGTAAAGGACAAGAAAATCGAAGGTATCTCCGATATCAACGACTATTCAAACAGAGAGGGTATGCGTCTGGTGGTTGACCTTAAAAGAGACGCCAATCCTCAGGTAGTCCTTAATCAGCTTTACTCCTTTACACAGCTTCAGATTTCTTACGGTATCATCCTTCTCGCTCTGGTGGGCGGTGAGCCTAAAATCCTCACTCTGAAGCAGATTTTAGATCACTATATCAGACATCAGGAAGAGGTTATAGTAAGAAGAACCAGATATGACCTTCGTAAGGCTGAGGAAAGAAAGCATATTCTTGACGGTCTTATGATTGCTCTCGACTTTATCGATGAGGTTATTAAAATTCTCCGTGCCTCTAAGGATCAGGCTTCCGGTAAGCTTGCACTTATCGAGCGCTTCGGACTTACCGAAATTCAGGCCGATGCCATCGTTAAGATGAGACTCGGTCAGCTGACAGGTCTCGAAAGAACTAAAATAGAAGAGGAACTGGCCGCTCTCAAGGTTAAAATCGCAGAGTTTATGGAAATTCTTGCCGACGAGAGTAAGGTTCTCAGTCTCGTAAAGACTGAGGCTATGGCCATCAGAGACCGCTTCAACGACGAAAGAAGAACAGAAATCACTACCGTCAGCGGTGAGGTAGACATCGAATCCCTCATTCCCGAGGAGCAGTGCGTTTACACTCTTACCACTCTCGGTTATATCAAGCGTCAGCCCGTAGAATCCTATTCTATCCAGAACAGAGGCGGCAGAGGCGTCAAGGGTATGACCAGAAGAGAGGAGGATATAGCTGAGACTATGTTTACCTGCTCGAGCCACGACTATATTATGTTCTTTACCACCTACGGTAAAACCTACCGTCTGAAGGGCTACGAAATTCCCGAGGGCAGTAAGCAGAGCAAGGGTATGAATATAGTCAATCTTCTTCCCCTCGAGGGCGACGAAAAGGTAAGCTCTATGATCAGAGTTCCCGATTTCGGCGGCGAGGAGATCAAATATCTCTGTATGGTAACCAGAAAGGGTATCATAAAGAGAACAGATCTGGAGCAGTATAAAAATATCCGTAAAAACGGTATTATTGCCATTAATCTCGACGAGGATGACGAGCTGGCATGGGTAAGACTTACCGACGGTAACGACGATGTTCTTATCGCTACCAGAAACGGTATGTCCATCCGCTTCAATGAAAACGATTGCCGTCCCATAGGCAGAACCGCCCGAGGTGTCAAGGCTATAGAGCTTAAGGAGGAGGACGAGGTAGTCGGTATGTGCATTATCGGTGAAAATCAGGATAATTCCATGAAGATTCTCACCATTGCAGAGTCAGGTCTCGGCAGACTCAGTGAATTTGATGAATACCGCATCCAGTCCCGTGCAGGTAAGGGTGTTCTTAACTATCACATCGAAAAATACGGCAAGGTAGCCGCCGTGGCAAATGTTTATGAGGGTGATGATGTTATCCTTATTTCCTCTGACGGCATTATCATCAGAATGTCTGCTTCACAGATAAATACTGTTTCCCGTACCTCAAAGGGTGTACGTGTTATGAGACTTTCTGAAAATGAAAAGGTAGTTTCCGCCATCGCCGTGCGTGAGGTGGAGGAAAAGGCAGCAGAAGAAGAAACTGCTACCGCAGAAGCAGAGGAAGCTGCTGAGACTGAAGAATAATTACGGCAGGGGAGTATCTCTCCCCTGTGATGTGATGATAAAAGGAAAGAAGTGAGACAATGGAAAAGAAGAAAAAAGAAAAAAAATCCAATCCGATTGCTGCATTTCTTTGGAAAAATAAAAGAAGAAGAGCAAAGAATTTTTATTTTTTACTGACTGCCTTCGTAGTATTTTTCGCCGTAGGTATGGCATTCATAAATGAAAAGCTGGAGCTTATCGATACCGGTGACACTCCCGAGGTGCCCACCTCTCAGGTTATTTATGACGAAGAGGAAATGGATATTATGACCTCTATCGACAGTGCAGGCTCTCTGAACGATTATCTTTATCAGTGGGCGAATAACGGCGGAACTCTTTATTCCAGTAAAAACGTGCTGAATGTTCTACTGGTAGGTCTTGACTCCCGTGATGCACTGGAAAACGGCGGACGCTCCGACTCTCTTATTCTCGTTTCTCTTAATAAAAAGACGAAGAAAATATATATGACCTCATTTTTCCGTGATACTTGGTGTTATATGAACATCGGCGGTGAGGACAGATATGCTAAGATTAATTCCTCTTATTTTTACGGCGGTCCCGTAGCTCTTATCGATACCATAGAAAAGAATTTCAAAATCGACATAGACCATTATGTGGCAGTTGACTTTTCTTCGTTTATTGATATTATAAATGCTTTGGGCGGTATCACCGTAGAGGTGCAGGAATATGAGGCAGAGTACATTAACCGCACCACCAAATACACTATCGAAAGCGGTCCTGCCGTTACTCTTACCGGCAGAGAGGCTCTCGTTTTTGCCCGTATAAGAAAGAGCGACTCTGACAGTGATGTCAGCAGAACCAGAAGACAGAGACAGGTTATCACCTCTTTTATAAAGAGTGCCACCAATGCTTCTCTTGCCCAGCTGAACGATGCTCTGGATATGCTCTTTAAATATGTAAAAACCGATATGACTAAAATGCAGATTTTATCCTACGGCACTCAGGCCATTACAAACGGCTGGGTTACCTATGATATAGAGCAGTACACTCTGAGCGACAGTGATGTTTTCAAAACGGGCTATGTGGGTGAAAGCGCCGTGGTATTTATGGATTTCCCCTTGGCGGCACAGATAGTACAGACTGCCGTTTACAGTGACAGTAATATCGAGCTTCCCGACGACAGAATAAAGCTTTTCTCATTCGTTAAGAGATTTACCTAAGGAGTTTTTACTATGAATATAGAAACAGGAACAAGATATGAGGTCAGAAAGACAGTTACTGACGCAATAACTGCTGCCGAAATGGGCAGCGGCTCTTTGGCTGTGCTTGCTACGCCTGCCATGGTAGCACTTATGGAGCAGGCAGCGAGTGAGTTATGCGAAAAATACACAGAGGACGGTATTACCACGGTAGGTACTTCACTTAATATTCAGCATCTGGCTGCCACTGCAGTCGGTGCCGAGGTAAAGGCCGTAGCTACGGTAGTATCCTGTGACGGCAGAAAGGTCACCTTCGAGGTGGAGGCCTATGATAATGCAGGTCTTATCGGCAAGGGTACCCATGAACGCTTCAGCATAAAGTCAGATAAATTTATGCTTAAGGCTGAGGAAAGAAAGAATATCTCAGCAGAATAATTCAATACTGAAAGGAAAGCCGGTTTGTTTTAGAAATAAATCGGCTCAGTTTTCTATGAGAAAGTATGATTATGTAATTTTTGATTTTGACGGGACGGTAGTGGACACAGGTGAGGGTATACTTAAAAGTCTGCAGTATTCCTTCAGAGAGATGGGCAGAGATGTTCCCGAGCTTGATGACCTGAAAAAATTTATCGGTCCCCCTATCCATTTCAGCTACACCACCTATTACGGTGTGAGCGAGGAAGAGGTAGGAATGTATATAAAAAAGTACCGTGAGCGTTACCGAGCCAAGGGCATTTATGAATGTGCCCTTTATGACGGCTTTCCCGAAATTCTGGATTTACTCCATGAAAAGGGTGTGAAGGTAGGCATAGCTTCCTCGAAGCCCGAAGGTCTGATTTATGATGTGGCGGACTATCTGGGCGTTACGGAAAAATTTGATGCCATAGTCGGTGTGCAGCTGGACGACAGTAATCATAGCTCGAAAACCGGTCTCGTTCTCGAGTCAATGAAAAAATTAGGTGCAGCTGACAGAGACAGAGTTATGATGGTAGGTGACCGCTGCTACGATATCGACGGAGCAGCAGGTGCAGCAGTAAAATCCTGCGGTGTTCTGTGGGGCTACGGCAGCAAGGATGAATTTGAGGCTCATAATGCTGATTATATAGTTTCTGACACGTCAGAGCTTTTAAAAATAGTATTATAATTATAATTAAGAAAAATAATGCCTATAAAAAGTGAATATTATTCACATATCGGTTTCTGTTTGATAGATTTTTTTAAAATAGGTAATGCATCATTAAGCTGATTTCTATTCAACAGAAACGGGCTAAAAAGCATAGATATTTTTCCACACAAAGCAGCGACACTGTGGAAAACTTTCACGATTTATAAAAAGCAAAAGGAAGAGTTTTTAATGGAATATTTTGCAAAGGAATATGACATAATCGTAATCGGTGCGGGACATGCGGGCATTGAGGCAGGTCTTGCCGCCGCACGTCTCGGCACAGAGGTCGGAGTTTTTACCATCAATATGGATTGGGTAGGAAATATGCCCTGCAACCCCTCTATCGGCGGAACCTCAAAGGGACATCTTGTCCGTGAGATAGATGCTCTCGGCGGTGAAATGGGTAAAGCTGCCGACGCCAATACTCTCCAGAGTCGTATACTTAATTTAGGTAAGGGGCCTGCCGTACATTCCCTGCGTGCGCAGATAGACCGCAGACGCTACAGTGAATATATGAAGCACGTAATGGAGAAGCAGGAAAATCTGGAGCTGGTTCAGGCCGAGATAGTTTCTCTGAAAAATAAAGACGGTGTGTGGCAGATTAAAACGAAGCTGGAAGCACTTTATAATGCAAAGTGTGTCATTCTGGCTACCGGTACCTTCCTCGGCGGCAGAATTTATGTGGGTGATGTAGCCTATGACGGCGGCCCCGACGGAATGTTTGCCTCCACAGAGCTTGCCGCCTCTCTTAATAAATTAGGTGTAAAAACCCGTCGGTTCAAGACAGGAACTCCCTCCCGTGTGAACAGACGAAGCGTGGATTTCTCAAATCTCGAGATACAGAACGGTGACGATGTGGTTGTTCCCTTTTCCTTTGACGGGGAATATACTCCCGAAAATAAGCTTCCCTGCTATATCACATATACCAACGAGGAAACCAAGCAGGTAATTCTCGATAATATTCACCGCTCGCCTCTTTATTCCGGCAAAATAGACGGTGTAGGCCCGAGATACTGTCCCTCCATAGAGGATAAAATAGTACGCTTTGCTGAGAAAAAACGCCATCAGCTCTTTATCGAGCCCTGCGGTGAAAACACGGAGGAAATGTATTTACAGGGAATGTCCTCTTCTCTTCCTGAGGATGTTCAGTTAAAATTTCTCCGCACCATACCCGGTCTCGAAAACGTGCAGGTTATGCGAACTGCATATGCCATAGAATATGACTGCGTGGATCCTACCTCACTGAAGGCATCTCTCGAATTCAAGGATTTCGAAGGTCTCTTCGGTGCAGGACAGTTCAACGGCTCCAGCGGTTATGAGGAGGCAGCCGCACAGGGACTTATAGCCGGCATCAATGCGGTGCAGAAGGTAAAGGGTAATGAGCCGCTGATTCTGGACAGAGCCTCATCATATATCGGCACACTTATAGATGACCTTGTCACCAAGGGCTGCTCCGATCCCTACAGAATGATGACCTCACGCTCAGAGTACAGGCTTTTGCTTCGTCAGGATAATGCTGACATCAGACTCACTGAGTACGGCTACAAGGTTGGTCTGGTCAGCGAAAGGAAAATGGAAAGGCTCAAGGAAAAGCTCAGACTCATCGAAGAGGAGAGAGAAAGAATCTCTCTGGTATCCGTTCCTCCCTCAGAAGAGCTTAACAAGGTGCTTGTTTCACGTGAAACATCACCTCTGACCACAGGCTGCAGACTTATCGAGCTTATAAAGAGACCGCAGCTGGATTATGAATGTCTCAGCCCCTTCGATAAAAACAGGCCCGAGCTTCCCCGTGAGGTTTTCGAGCAGGTGGAAATCAGCATCAAATATGAGGGCTACATAAAGCGTCAGAAGGCACAGGTAGAGGAAATGCGCCGTCTCGAGGTGAGAAAGCTTGATGAAGGCTTGGATTACACTAAGGTCACAGGTCTGAGAATGGAAGCACAGGAAAAGCTTAATAAAATCAAGCCTGCAAATCTCGGTCAGGCCTCGAGAATAAGCGGTGTAAGCCCTGCTGACATCTCTGTTCTTCTCATATATCTTGCTAAAAATAAATGATGTTTCACGTGAAACAGGGTGATAATAATGAAAAATACTTTTATTTCTACGGAATTACTGAAAACCAAGGCTGCCGAATACGGTGTAGAACTGGACGAAAGGGCTTTGGAGCGCTTCGAAATTTATGCACGTCTTTTGGTGGAATGGAATGAAAAGATTAATCTTACGGCTATAACTGAGCCCGATGAGATAGTTATAAAGCATTTCGTAGACTCTCTCACGGTCTTTTCTGCAGTAAAAATTCCCGAGGGTGCCAGAATAATCGATGTGGGTACGGGAGCAGGCTTTCCCGGTGTTGCCATGCTTATTGCCCGTCCCGACCTTAAAATAACTCTTATAGACAGTACAAACAAAAAGCTTAATGTAATAAGAGATATTCTCGAGAAAACAGAGCTTACGGCCGAGGTAATCCACATAAGAGCCGAAGCAGCCGGTCAGGACAAGCTTTTCAGAGAGCAGTTTGACTTTTCCACGGCCCGTGCCGTCTCTAATCTGAGAGATTTGTCCGAATACTGTCTGCCCTTCGTAAAAAAGGGAGGCACCTTTATTTCTATGAAAAGTGCCAAGGCTGACGAGGAAATAGCCGAGGCAAAGGGTGCTATCAGGCTTTTAGGCGGCGAAATAGAGGAAAAGAAGACCTTTGAGCTGGCAGACAGCGGCGAAAGAACCATCATTTTAATCAAAAAGCTTTCGTCAACTCCCGCCAAATATCCCCGCCCTTCGGCAAAAATAGCAAAGTTTCCCTTAAAATAACATAATATAATGTAGAATATCCGTGATTTTAAAAGAACGGTTTTGCTGGACAACCTTCCTGTGCTATGGTATTATCTTGGCATAGGGAGGTTAATTTTATGCTGATAAGTGAAAAGCCGAGAACGGCAGGTCAGGTATTACTGATACCGAATGAAATGATTTATCCTAATCCGAACCAACCGAGAAAAGCCTTTAATCAGGAAGAGCTGGTCAATCTGGCCATAAGCATAAGAATGAACGGCATTCTGCAGCCGCTTACCGTAAGACAGATAGACAAAGGATACGAGCTGGTGGCAGGGGAGAGAAGACTTCGTGCGTCGAGGCTGGCAGGCCTCGTGTCGGTGCCGTGCATAGTCATCGAGGTAAACACACTGAAATCTGCCATTTTTTCTCTTATAGAAAATCTGCAGAGACAAAATCTGAATTATTTCGAGGAGGCCGTAGCCATCGAAAAGCTGATGAAGGATTTCGACATATCTCAGGAGGATGCGGCACGCAGGCTGGGAAAGGCACCCTCCACCGTTTCGAATAAGCTCAGACTGCTGACACTTCCCGAAAAGGCGAGAGAGCTTCTTCTGGAAAAGGGACTTTCCGAAAGACACGCCAGAGCCCTGCTGCGACTCGGTAAGGATGAGGTTATGCCCTGTCTCGAGGTAATAATAGAAAGAAAGCTTAATGTAAGTCAGACCGAAAATTATATAAATGAGCTTCTGTCCCGTGAGGACAAGCCTAAAAGAAACACTAAAATAATGTTCAGCGATGTAAAAATCTTTCTTAATACCATTAACAATGCCGTAGACACTATGAACAGGGCAGGTATTAATGCGGACATTAAAAGAGAGGATACGGGAGACTGCTACAGATATGTCATAGACATACCGAAGAGTAAAATGTACAGACTGCCCGAAAGAAAAATTCCCTCTGCTTAGGGTGACGAGTATAATCCGAACCCGCCCAAAAGCGTGAATTTTCGCAGCTTTTCGGCATTTCGGTTTTGAAAGGCGTCAGCCTGTCGGCACCCTCAATATCCAAAAATCCTGCAAAAATTCGCACTTTTGGGTCTGCGATTTTTTGCGGAGCGGATTTTTGGCAAGACAAAGCACAAAACGCAGTAAATCCTATCGGATTTACGAGTATTTTAACGAAGTGTTGGCGGAAATCCGCCCGTAAAAAACGGGATTCGGATTATGCTCGCCACCCTAAACAAGATCTCATCATATCTTTCTCTTTCACACCCCACTTTGCGAAGACACCCGTTAAGGTAAGCCCTGACGGGTGTCTTTGCTTATAATGTTTCACGTGAAACATATAAATTTAAAAAAATGCCGTTTAGGTCTTTAAAAACGTAATTTCTTGTGTTATAATGTTAATCTACAACGAAATTTTAAAAGAAAGGGTGGTAAAATGGGTAAAGCCATAGCGATTGTAAATCAGAAGGGCGGCGTAGGTAAAACCACCTCGGCAATAAATCTTGCTGCGGCAATAGGTCATTACGGCTATAAAACCCTTTTAGTGGACGCTGATCCTCAGGGAAACGCTACCAGCGGTCTCGGTATCAATAAAAGAGATGTCAGCGAATCCACCTATGATATGATAGTAAGCGGTGTAAAGGCCGAAAGCATTATAAAAAAGACAGATTATGCAAATCTCGATGTATTACCGTCAAATATGAATCTGGCCGGTGCGGAGCTCGAGCTCGTAGACATCGAAAAGAGAGAGGCAAGAATAAAGAATGCCCTCGCCCCCATAAAGGAAAAATATGATTTCATTATCATAGACTGTCCTCCCTCTCTGGGGCTTCTTACGGTAAATATACTGTGCGCCGTAGACAGTGTGATCGTTCCCATTCAGTGCGAATATTATGCTTTGGAGGGGCTTTCACAGCTGATGAATACTATCAGACAGGTAAAGCGACTTTATAATCCTCTCATTGAGCTGGAGGGAGTTCTGCTTACTATGTATGACGGCAGACTTAATCTCACTCAGCAGGTGGTAGGGGAGGTAAAAAGGTTTTTCCCCCAGAAGGTTTATGCTACGGTAATCCCCCGTAATGTACGCCTTTCCGAGGCACCCTCCTTCGGTCAGCCTGTGTATTATTACGACAAATCCTCCAAGGGCAGCATTGCCTACGATGAATTTACAAAAGAATTTCTAAAAAAGAATAATAGAAGACCTAAGGAGAAATAATATGGCACCGAAGAAAAAAAGCGGTCTGGGCAAAGGACTTGACGCACTTTTCCTCGATAACTCCACGGAAAATCAGTCAGGCTCCGTTACGCAGCTCAGCCTTAATGAAATCGAACCTAACAGAGATCAGCCGAGAAAGCATTTCGATGAGACTGCTCTCTCCGAGCTTTCCGAAAGCATAGCAATGCACGGCGTTATCCAGCCCCTTTTAGTCAGACCTATTTCTGACGGAGGCTATCAGCTTATCGCCGGTGAAAGAAGATGGCGCGCCTCCCGTATGGCGGGACTTACACAGGTCCCCGTAGTCATAAGGGAAATGACCGACAGTGAGGCTATGGAGCTGGCACTTATCGAAAATCTGCAGAGAGAGGACCTTAACCCCATCGAAGAGGCGGAGGGACTTAAGCTCCTTATGGATACCTACTCCCTTACACAGGAGCAGGCGGCAGAAAGAGTAGGCAAATCGAGACCTGCAGTGGCGAATGCGCTGAGACTTCTTTCCTTGCCCGCCAAGATTATCCTGCTGCTGAAGGAGGGTAAGCTTTCATCGGGACATGCGAGAGCTCTTCTCCCCCTTAAAGACGAAAAAACGATGCTTCTGCTCTGCAAGGAGATAGAGGAAAAGGAGCTTTCCGTCCGTGAAACGGAGAAAATAGTAAAAAATCTCCTTTCGGAAAAAAAAGAGAAAAAGGAAAAGAAGCCGAAAAAGAGAGATCCCTATTATGACGAGTGTGAGCTTTCCATCCGTGAGGCTTTGGGCAGAAAGGCCAATATAAATCTTGCCAAGGGAGACAAGGGAACCGTAGAAATCGAATTTTTCGGAAAAGACGACCTGAAAAAGATTTTAAAAAGTCTTGCAGGTGAATAATAAAAAGAGATATTTGAAAGAAGGAAAATGAAATGTTAGATATTAAGCTTATCAGAGAAAATCCTCAGAAGGTAAAGGATGCGATGAAGACCAGAAACAAGGATATGGATGCTCTTGTGGATGAAATTCTCGACATCGATAAAAGAGTAAGAGAAATAACACAGAAGGCCGACGCTCTCAAGGCAGAGCAGAATGCCGCCAGCAAGCAGATTCCCGCCATCAAAAAGCAGGGCGGTGACATCGGTGAGATTATGGCCAGAATGAATGCTATCAAGGAAGAGGTAAAGGTTCTTGACGCTGAAAGAAATGACCTTGCCGCAAAGCAGAAGACTATGATGTATGAGTTCCCGAATGTTCCCTCCGATGCTACTCCCGTAGGCAAGGATGACAGTGAAAACGTGGAAATCCGTCGCTGGGGTGAGCCCAGAAGCTTTGATTTCGAGCCCAAGGCTCACTGGGACCTCGGTGCCGATTTAGGTCTTCTCGATCCCGAAACTGCTGCCAAGGTAACAGGCACACGCTTCCATTTTTATAAGGGACTCGGTGCCAGACTTGAGCGTTCAATCGTCTCTTTCTTCCTTAACACACACACAGAAAACGGTTATACAGAGGTGTTCCCTCCCTTTATGGTTAACCGCGCCTCTATGACCGGCACAGGTCAGCTTCCCAAATTTGAGGAGGATGCCTTTAAGCTTACAAACGACTACTTCCTCATTCCCACCGCTGAGGTTCCCGTAACCAATATGCACCGTGACGAAATCCTCGACGGAAGTCAGCTTCCCATCTCTTACTGCGCATATTCCGCATGCTTCAGAGCAGAGGCGGGCTCAGCAGGCAGAGATACCAGAGGTCTCATCAGACAGCATCAGTTCAATAAGGTAGAGCTTGTTAAGTTCGCAAAGCCCGAGGAAAGCTATCAGGAGCTCGAAAAGCTTACAAATGATGCAGAAAGAGTTCTTCAGCTCTTAGGTCTTCCCTACCGTGTGGTAGCTCTTACCACAGGCGACATCGGCTTCTCATCGGCTAAAACCTACGACATCGAGGTATGGATGCCCTCCTACGGCAGATATGTGGAAATCAGCTCCTGCTCAAACTTCGAGGATTTCCAGGCCAGAAGAGCTTCTATCAGATATAAGAACGGCCCCAAGGATAAGGCTCAGCTCGTACACACTCTTAACGGCTCAGGTGTGGCAGTAGGCAGAACCACCGCAGCTATTCTCGAAAACTACCAGAATGCTGACGGCAGCGTAACTATTCCCGAAGCACTCATTCCTTATATGGGAACAGACATTATCAAATAATAAAATAAACCATCGTAACGGCATTCGTCATTACGATGGTTTTGCTTTATTCAAGTATCAGCCTCAGCACTTCATCGGCATTATCTGCGATAAAGTCACAGGAATAAGCCTGCAGCTCCTCTCTGTCACGGAAGCCCCAGGTGACACCGATGCATTTAAGTCCGGCTCTGTGTGCCGTTTCCACATCTACATTACTGTCACCGACATAGACGGTATTTTCTTTATCGGAAGAAAGCATCTCCATTGCCCTGAATACATTGAGGGGGGAGGGCTTTCTTTCTTTTTCTTCCGCTACGCCGAGAGCCGCATCTATAAGAGAGGGGAAAAAATCCTCACACAGACCGGCTACGGCAGAGTGAAGCTTATTTGAAACCACTGCCGTGGATATTCCCGCCTCTTTCAGCCTTTTCAGCAGAGGGATAATTCCTTCGTAGGGAGCAGTGTTATCTGCCATATGCATCAGATAGTGCCTGCGGAAGCATTCCAGACATTTTTCCTGTGTTTGCGAGTCTGTATCATCCGGAGTGGAACGCTCCATAAGCTTAATTACTCCGTTACCGATGAAGGAGCGGATTTCATTTCTGCTTCTTTCGGGAAAAGAGAATTCCCTGAGAGCGAAATTAACCGAATTCATCAGATCGTCCAGAGTGTCCAGGAGTGTTCCGTCCAGATCGAAAATTACGGTCTTATACATTATCTTACGGGCTTGGTGTGCCAGATGTCACGGGCGTAGTCATTGATGGCTCTGTCCGCAGCGAAACGGCCTGCACCTGCGATGTTCATAAGAGACATACTGTTCCATCTGGTTCTGTCCTTCCATACCTCGTCGATTGCCTTCTGCTTTGCTCTGTAGTCAGCGAAGTCAGCCAGAACCATATAAGGATCGTGGTGGATGATGGTGTTACCGATTTCGGGAAACTGCTTACCGCCGATGCCCTGCTGGATGAATTCGATAACTCTTCTGAGCTCTGCGTTATTATTGAAGTAATTGATGGGAGTGTAGCCTGTTCTCTGAAGCTCTACCACATCGGGAGTCTTCATACCGAAAAGGAACATATTCTCGTCGCCTACTGCTTCGTTGATTTCTACGTTGGCACCGTCGAGAGTACCGAGAGTGAGAGCACCGTTTATCATAAGCTTCATGTTACCTGTACCGCTTGCCTCAGTGCCTGCCAGAGAAATCTGCTCACTGATGTCTGCTGCGGGCATAAGCTTTTCTGCCATAGTAACATTATAGTTTTCGAGGAAAACTACCTTAAGTCTGCCTCTCATATCGGGATCGTTATTGATAAGATCAGCCATAGCGCAGATAAGGGAGATAATCTTTTTAGCCACGAAGTAGCCGGAGGCAGCCTTGGCACCGAAAATGTAGGTGTGAGGAACATAATCTCCGTCGGGATTATCCTTGATTTCCAGATATCTTGCTATAATCTGTAATGCATTCAGATGCTGACGCTTATATTCGTGCAGACGCTTTACCTGCACGTCGAAAATGGAATTAGGATCCAGCTCGATGCCTGTCTGTGCCTTTACATACTCAGCGAAGGCTTTTTTATTGCCGAGCTTGATTTTTTCTATCTTAGAGAGAACCTTTTTGTCGTTTTTGAATTTGCGGAGCTTTTCGAGCTCATCACCGTTATAAACGAAGCCGTCACCGATAAGCTCAGTGATATAGGCGGTAAGCTCGGGATTTGCCTGACAAAGCCATCTTCTGTGAGCGATACCGTTTGTAACGTTTTTGAACTTGTCGGGAGTCAGCTTGTAATATTCGTTGAAGATGGTGTCCTTTAAAATCTGACTGTGAAGTGCGGAAACACCGTTTACACTGTGGCAGGCAGCTACACAGAGGTTAGCCATTCTGACTGCACCGCCGGAAATGACTGCCATTTCCTCTACCTTGCCTGCATCGTGGGTTGTTTCCCAGATGTGAGCACGGTATCTGTTGTCGATTTCCTTTATAATCTGATAAATACGGGGAAGAAGGCTTCTTACGAGGTCCTCGTGCCAGCATTCGAGTGCTTCCTTCATAACCGTGTGGTTAGTGTAGGCAGCAGTCTTTGTAACGATGCTCCATGCGTCGTCCCAACCGTAGCCGCATTCATCCAGAAGTATACGCATAAGCTCGGGGATAGACATGGTGGGATGTGTGTCATTGATGTGGATAGCATTGAACTCTGCGAAATTTTCCATAGTGCCGTGGTGACGCAGATGTCTGCTTACGATATCCTGTACTGAGGCGGAAACGAGGAAATACTGCTGCTTGAGACGAAGGCTCTTTCCTTCGGCGTGACCGTCGGAGGGATAGAGGATTTTGCTGATAACCTCAGCCATAGCCTGATTTTCCATAGCGAGCATATATTTACCCTGGTCGAAATATTTCATATCGAGAGAGGGAGCCTTGCTCTTCCACAGACGCAGGACAGAGATAGCCTTGCCGTCCTTACCGCTTACATACATATCGTAGGGAACAGCCAGAATGTCGGTAGTGTTTCTGTATTCCACACTGTGGTAGTGGTTATCCCAGTTATCGATAACCTCGCCGCCGAAGCGTACGGTGAAGGTGTCCTTTTCCTTCGGTCTGAGCCATACCTCACCGCCGGGAAGCCAGAAATCGGGAAGCTCTGTCTGCCAGCCGTCGATAAGCTTCTGTTTGAAAATACCGCACTCATAGAGAATGCTGTAGCCCATACCGTAGTAGCCCTGTGTGGCAAGACCGTCAAGATAGCAGGCTGCAAGTCTGCCCAGACCGCCGTTTCCGAGACCGGCATCGGGCTCACATTCATAGAGCTTGTCGAGCTTTATACCCATATCCTTCAGAGCATCCTCGAAAACCTTTGTAAGATTGAGGTTATAAAGATTATTTTTAAGTGAACGTCCCATAAGGAACTCCATGCTTAAATAATAAATCTTCTTTGACTTTGCGTTGCCCTTGTCAGCTCTGAAATCACGCACACCCTCGTGCATAAGGTCTCTAACTATAAGAGCCACTGCCTTGTAGTACTGCTCGTCGGTAGCTTCCTCTACGGAAACACCGAAGTAATGGGAAAGCTTGCCCGTGATTAATTCCTTTGCTTGTTTCTTTGTAAGTGAATAATTCATACAAAACCTCCAAATAGATATATCTAAAAACGTAGTTTTTCGTCTGTTTATCGTTATTTTACACTAAAAAAACGAAAGTTTCAACCTCTAACAGAAAAATTAGGTCACTCTGTATCAAATATAGTATATAAATATGGCTATTTTGATAAAAAAAGATAATTTTATTTCTGAAAAAGACTTAAAATTTCGAAAAATTCTTCTTTGGGAACCACTGTTCATTTTTAACTTTACATAAGTAAAAGTTTATGCTATTATATGATTGAGCAAAAAGGATGCTTTACGTGTTTTAAGTTTAAAATTAAGTAGATTTTATATATTATACCGGTACAGAGATAAAAGGTCTTGTTCCGTAATAATGAAAAGTCAAGAGGGTAAAAATATGGATAATAACAGATATGTTAAAGAAAAAATAATTCTATACTTTTTTAAAATATTTATAACGCTTGTTTTCAGCGGAAGTCTCTCTCATATTTGGCTGGAATTTTACAATAAATACATTCCTACTCCCTTTTATCGCTTGGGAAACTATTTTCTGGCAGCTCTTTTTATCGTGGTTTATGTTGCCTTCGTAAAGGTTTACGGCGGATTTATGGTGGGGACCTCTACGGTTGTTGACCTGATTTTCTCTCAGATAATAGCCATAGGCTTTCTGGAGGGCTTCTGTTATGTTATATTCTCTCTTCTGAGCTATAAGCTCGTTTCGCCCCTGCCGTTTATATTGATGTTCTTTGCCTTTTCTCTTTTTGCGGCTCTGTGGTGCTTTGCAGCGGATTATGTTTATTTCAGACTCCATAAGCCGAGAAAAACGGTGGTGCTTTTCGGAAACTTGGAATCCTACAGCTCTCTTAAGGGTGTCAGGACTATGGAAAAGCGCTTTAATGTGGTCCGCACCTTTAACTGTGAAAAGACACCTCTTAAGGAGTTTTTCGAAAGCATAAAAAATATCAATGCGGTTTTTCTCTGCGGTGTTCCCTCTGATTACAGAAATGAGGTAGTCAAATACTGCATCGCAAACGGCAAGGTAGTATATATCAAGCCCAAAATTTCGGATACCATTATCCGTGGCGGCAGAACCATTCAGCTTATGAACGTTCCCGTGTACCGCTGCAAAAGAGCGGACGACTCCAACCTTATTTATCATCTGATAAAAAGAGTGGCTGACATAGTGCTTTCCTTTATCGCTATTATTATTTCCTCACCCTTTATGCTGGTAACGGCCATCGCCATCAAGGCCTACGACGGCGGAGATGTGCTTTACAAGCAGGTGAGACTTACAAAGAACGGTAAGGAATTTAAGATTTATAAATTCAGGAGCATGATTCAGAATGCGGAAAAGGACGGCGTAGCCAGACTGGCAGGGGAGCACGATGACAGAATCACTCCCGTGGGCAAGATTATCAGAAAGCTCCGTCTGGACGAGCTGCCTCAGCTTTTCAATATCTTCAAGGGTGATATGTCCTTCGTGGGACCGAGACCTGAGAGACCTGAGATAGCCGTTCAGTATGAAAAGGATATGCCCGAATTTGCTTTAAGATTACAGGTCAAGGCAGGACTTACGGGCTATGCGCAGGTTTACGGTAAATACAATACTCCACCCTATGACAAGGTGCAGATGGATCTGATGTATATAGCTAATCAGTCCATTCTCGAGGACCTTAAGCTTATGCTTATGACCTTTAAAATTCTTTTTATTCCTTCGAGCACCGAGGGCGTGGACGAAAACCAGAAAACCGCTCTGAAGGAAAGCAGTGAAGAAGTAACAGATGAATAAAACGGGGGAAGGGAAACCTTCCCCTGATTGATACGGTATGAAAGGGATGAAGCCTTGAACAGCTTTAATGAAGATTATTATGCATCCGCATATTTTCTCAGAAAAGAGAATGAGCGGAAAATTCTCAGAAGGGTGGGAGCGCTTTGCGGTCTCGGCCTTTTAGCCTATGTTCTCATACAGAATATTCTTGCCTTAGGCATACAGGCTCTGGGGCTTTGGGATAAATATACCACGGATAGCTTTTTTCAGAGCGGTGCAGATGTATTTCTCACCTTTGCAGGGGTTCTTCTGCCCTTTGCTCTGATTAACCGCCGTATGAAAAAGCAAACAGGCACATCGGAGCCTCTCGTTTTCAGCTGCAGCGTAGGCAAGGGAGATTTTCTGCTCGCTCTCATTTCGGGAACGGGACTGTGCATGGAGGCAAATCTCGTTTCCTCCGCATTCATCGTATTTATGAGCGGCATCGGCTTCAGTCTTACCTCTCCGGAGGTTCCTATGCCCGAGGGCGGCTCCGGCTTTCTTTTAAGCTTCGTCAGAGTGGTCGTGGTGGCAGCTATGGCTGAGGAGCTTTCTCTGAGGGGCTACATTATGGGAAACCTCAGAAGATACGGCGATACCTTTGCTGTCGGAGCCTCGGCGGTGCTTTTCGCCATAATGCACGGAAATCTTATTCAGGCTCCCTTTGCACTTATTGCAGGCTTTGCTATCGGTTATTTTACCGTAAAGACAGGAACTCTGTGGACGGCGGTTATTATTCACGGAGCGAATAATTTCATTTCGCTGGCCCTTTCCTATATAGTTATGCTCTCCGATGAGGAGACCGGTGCTCTGCTTTCCTCACTTATTATTATGCTTCTGGGCACCTTAGGTCTCATCGGTACTGCGATTTTTGTGCGCAGAAACAGAAAAAGCCCTCTTTCCGTCGGCAATACGGTGCTCAGCCCCGCAGAAAAAGCAGGTGCATTTTTCTTCAATATACCTATGATATTGGCGTTTCTGCTGATGCTTTACATCACTTCAGGCTATGTTACATTCGGGCGGTAAAAAAATGAAGGACAGAGAATATATGGAGCTGGCACTTGCTCTGGCACATAAGGCAGGCGAAGCGGGAGATGTTCCCGTGGGAGCAGTGATAGTTTCGGGGGATAAAATAATAGGACAGGGCTATAATAAAAGAGAGAAACAGAAAAATGCTCTTTTACACGCCGAGGTCTGTGCCATAAATGAGGCCTGCGAGCATCTGGGCTCGTGGAGACTTTCCGATGCGGTGATGTATGTCACACTGGAGCCTTGTCCCATGTGTGCGGGTGCCATAATCAATTCCCGTATAGGCAGGGTAGTTTTCGGTGCCTATGATGAAAAGGGCGGCTGCTTCGGCTCGCTGGATAATTTTGCACAGAAGGGCTTTAACCATAAACCGCACATAATAGGCGGCTTTATGCAGGAGGAATGTGCCTCGGTTTTAAGGGATTTTTTTGCCGCAAAAAGGTGAAAAAGAAAAAATTAAATTTTTCAGAAAAAACTATTGACAAAAGAAAACACTTGTGATATATTATTTGAGCGTTGTGAGTAAATAGCGGCGTAAATGTGGCGGTATAGCTCAGTTGGCTAGAGTACTCGGTTCATACCCGATTGGTCGTAGGTTCGAATCCCACTGCCGCTACCAGTTTTAAAATAAAGAGTCAGGATAACGTGTCCTCCTCTTTTACATATATGGCCCGGTGGTCAAGCGGTTAAGACACCGCCCTTTCACGGCGGTAACACGGGTTCGAGTCCCGTCCGGGTCACCACAGAATCTCGTTCTTCTGCTTGACATAGCAGAGGACAGTTGAGACGAAAGATACGGTGTAGTCATTCACGGCTACACCGTGTTTTCGTTTTATGAAGCCTTTTTGGCGTTTTCTTTCATTTCTTCTTTAACTTTTTCTAACATTTCGACATCAGGAAACTGCATAACACCAACACCAACATAGTGTATTTTAATAGGAACATGTTTCTTTCCGTCTTCATCTGTTACTCTGTCAAAAATTTCGATTTTAGTAATGAGCTTATTAACAATAGAAGGTGTCAGCTCCTTCAAATCAGTACACTGACGAATGTTAGAAATAAAGTTCCTTATATCAATATTTTCTTGTTGTGCGGTATTGATAAGTTCCTCGGCATCCTCAACCTT
>SVPD01000044.1 GCA_015066045.1 Oscillospiraceae bacterium | reverse complement strand
CACTGGCTCAGGCTCAGAGCAACGTAAAGGCTCTGGCAGATAAGTTGGAGAGTAACGGTGCAGAGGTTAAGTTCGCCATTCATCCCGTGGCGGGACGTATGCCCGGACATATGAATGTGCTTCTCTGCGAGGTTGATGTACCCTATGATAAGCTTTATGAAATGGATGCCATAAACGGTGAGTTTGCAGAGTGTGACGTAGCGATTATAGTCGGCGCAAATGACGTAATCAACCCTGCTGCCAATACTGCCGAGGGAACACCCATTTACGGTATGCCCGTTCTCAATGTGGCAGATGCTAAAAATGTTATTATATGTAACTACGATACAAAGCCCGGTTATGCAGGCGTACCCAATCCTCTTTATGAGAGTGAAGACACAGTAATGATGCTCGGTGACGCCAAAGAAACCGTAGCAGAGCTGACGGCCTCAGTTTAAAACCGAATCAAAAAAGAAATCCCTCTGTTGATTTTCGTATCAGCAGAGGGATATTTGATTTAAGCGATATTGACTGTTACATTGTCGTCGTCGAGACCGCTGTTATAAAGCAGAGGCTCGATAAATTCAGATAAGGTGTATCCGCTGAGGAGCTTTCTGACATCGATGCGAAGAGCCGAAAGGAGCTTTTCGATTTTTTTCACGCTTCCCATCATTATCTGATATTCCACAGAGTCGGGTGTGTAATGAGCGTTTCCTCGGTAAAGATTGGCCACCAGATCGAAGACAAGATTGACGATTTTTCTGTCCTTGACCTGCTCATAGTCCTTTTCGGTAAGGGTGTGATATTTTTTTGAAAATTTTGCTACCTTGCCGTAGGTAAGACCGTTCAGCTTTCTGCCGAGGAACATAACTGCTTTCGGATGCCTGAGAATTAGGTCCTTCGGCAGTGAGATTCCGCCCTCGGTGTTTGCGAAGGCCTCCACATCGTGCTCCATATTATAGGGGATGCTCTCTACTATGCCGAGAAAGCCCCGCCTGGCATATTCGGTAAAGCTCATACCGAGGTCAGGCAGCTCCATATCTACGGTTCTGATTTCTGCGATGCCCTTTTCCGTGTCTACGGTAATTTTTCTCATTTTCGGGGGAAAGGCAGCCAGAGAGGAGGTCTGCACACTGTAAAGCCTGTTTCCTTTTTCGCTGACGATTTCTTTCATACACTGGATGTGTGAATGGCCGCTGAAAAACAGACGTATTCCCATATCTGCCAGCTGCTTTGCACTCTTTTCTCCCTCGGGGAAGGCGTGTCCCTTGCCTACTACCTCATAAGCGGGAGAGGGGGCGACTATGGGACGGTGGGTGCTGCAGATAACGGTGGCACCCTTTTCCTTGGCTTTTTCCGTATGGGCTTTTACCCACGCCATCAGCTCATCGGAAAAAACAGGAGAGTGGTGCTTATCCTCTGAGGTGAAATCATAGCCCATAGCAATATGGTAAAGACCGGGTAAAATCTCAGCGATATATGTAGTGCCGTCATCGAATGTATCGAAGGCCTTGTCTCTGCCGAAGGGGTGATACATCTCCTTTACCTGCTGCTCGGGGAGATGCTCTGCAGGAACCTCGTTTCCGTTTTCGTCATATCCGTGGATGGGGAAGTAGGGATAGTCGTGGGTGTCAGTGTATACATAGGGATTTCCGCCCCTGTCCGTAAATTCCTGCAGTAAAGCCCTTACCTCCTCGTGACTGTAGGCTTCACCGTGATTTGTAAGATCGCCCGTGATTATTACCGTTTTGGTATCTTCGTCCTTTTCTATTATTTCGAGTGCCTTTTTAAAGGCTTCCTCACTTTTCAGAATACATATCTGTGTGCTCGGCTGGGGAAAGGTGCGCCAGTCACAGGCGAAGTTACGCTTACTGTAATAGTGGACGTCTGTTATGTGATAAAAGCTGTAGATCATATTTTTCTCCTTTTGACGGTTTTGCTTTATGCCGTTTACTGTAACAAATATAACATATATTAAATTAAAGTTCAATATATACCTTAAAAAAGGGCAGCCTTGAAAAACTCTGAGCGGTGTGCTATAATGTTTCCGTTATTAAATTCCTCTTTACGGAAAGAGAATCATATTTAATAAAAAGGAGAGAAATATTTATGAAAACGAAAACTGAAAAAAATGCTTCCGGTCTTACTATGAAGCATAAAATCGGTTACGGACTCGGAGATGCGGGCGGTTGTATGACCTTTGCCATTATGGGCAGCACCTTCGCTATGTACTGTACCGATGCGCTGAAGGTAGACACGGAGCTGCTTGCTATTCTGCTTGCGGTGTGGAATGTGTGGGACTTTATCAATGATCCTCTTATGGGTGCCTTTATGGATAAGGCCTTCGCTAAAAAGCATAACAGTAAGGGTAAATTCCGCCCTTGGCTTCTCAGAAGCTCACCGCTCATCTGTGTCAGCTTTATCGCTCTGTGGTCCGTGCCTTCTCTTTTCGAGGGGCTTTCTCTTATCTGTGTTCTTTTCGGACTGAAGATTCTCTACGAGGGCGCCTATACTATGTTTAATATTCCTATGGGCTCATTGCTTTCGGCTATGGCTGATAACGATAAGGAAAGAGCCACTCTTTCCTCAGCACGTGGCTTCGGCTCTGCCGTAGGTAATGCCGTTCCCGTTATGCTTATGCCCATGCTTATCAAAAAATTCGGACAGACCAATGCTACCGGCTATGCCGTCGGTGCGGCTATCTGTGCGGTTATCGGCTTTGCTATGTGTCTCGGTCACTACGCTATGACTGAGGAAAGAACCGCTCCCGTAAATGAAAATCAGGAGCAGCAGAACATTAAAATTACAGACATTCTTAATGTTTTCCGTGTAAACAAACCTTTTCTTGCCCTCTGCATTCACGGCCTTTGCATCTGCACCATGCAGTATGTGAGCAATACCATTACCAACTATATGTTTTCCGTGGTTTATGATGACATCGCACTCGTTACCTACGGCTCTGTAGTTTCTGCACCCTTTATGATGGTTACTCTTTTAGGCGGTCCCTATTTCGCTAAAAGGTTCGGTCTGGAGAGATTTATCCGCTTCGGTCTTTTGGTCGGCTCGGTAATGTATATCGGCCTTTTCGGACTTCATATGGTTATGAATGTAAATCCTTATGTTCATATGATTATCAGTAACTGCGCCATGGGACTTGCCAGCGTGTCCATCTATATGCAGTGGGGACTCGTCAGTGAGGCTATCGATTATAATGAGATGATTACGGGAAAGAGAACAGAGGGCTCCATCTACGGCACCTTTAATCTTTCACGCCGTGTGGGACAGACCATCGGTAATTCCGCTGCCGTTCTTATGCTTGGCTGGGCAGGCTATAATGCCGATCTTGCCGTACAGTCAGCTACCACCGTTTCCGGCATCAAGATTATAGCAGTGCTTTTACCGGGTATTTTCGTTCTCGGCTCCTGGGCAGCCTTCAGATTCCTGTGGAATATGGATGCTGAGACCAGAAGTAAAATCGATGAATTCAAAAAAGCACAGAAGGAACAGTAACTTATGATTAAGACAATCTCTACTCCCTGCGGAGAAATAAAAGGAACAGCCTCTGACGGTGTAATTGATTTCAGGGGTATCCGCTATGCCACGTGTAAAAGATGGTGCTATCCCGAGACAGTGAAGGAGTGGGAGGGCATATATGATGCCACGTCCTACGGTAAATGCTCCTATCAGCCCAGAGCCTTTTATAACGAGGAGGAAAATCCGGGCAAGGTGTTTTATTATAACGAATTTCGCAAGGGTGAGGTCTACACCTATGATGAGGACTGTCTTTTCCTTAATATCCGCACTCCCGAGTATGCCACACCCGAAAGTAAGCTTCCCGTTTTAGTGTATATTCACGGCGGAGGCTTTACGGGCGGATGCGGTCACGAAAAGCATTTCGACGGTCCCGTGTGGGCGGAAAAAGGAGTTATCTCCGTCACCGTAAATTACCGCCTCGGTCCCATGGGCTTTCTCTGTCTTCCCGAGCTTAAGCAGGAGTCAGGTCACACGGGTAACTACGGGCTTTACGACCAGATAGCCGCTATCGAATGGGTAAGGGCTAACATCTCTGCCTTCGGCGGTGATGCCGACCAGATAACAATTATGGGGCAGAGTGCGGGTGCTATGAGTGTTCAGCATCTTTGTCAGAGCGATTACACCGACGGTCTTTTCCGTGCTGCCGTTATGTCCAGCGGTGTAGGTATGGGCTCGTTTATGACGGGCACACCCGAAAAGAAATATGACTTCTGGAAAGAGGTTATGAAAAACACGGGTGCTAAAACCTTAGAGGAATTCAGAGAGGTCTCTCCCGAGGTGCTTTTCCGTGAATGGAAAAGGGTAAAGGGCTCGGCTATGTCCTGCACTCCCGTCAGAGACGGAATACTCATCAAGGATAAGCCGCAGGTGAAGAATATTCCCTATATGGTCGGCTCCACGAGCCACGATATGGCACCTGCCGTGCTTTATCTGCTTACCAAAGGCTGGGCGAAGAAAAACGGGGCATATTTGTGGATGTTTGAGCGAATGCTTCCCGGTGACGACAAGGGTGCCTGGCACAGCAGTGACCTTTGGTATTGGTTCGGTACACTGAAAAACTGCTGGAGACCGATGGAAAAACACGATTATGCCTTAAGTGATCATATGTCATCCTATCTCTGTAATTTCGTTAAAAACGGAAGGCCTGACGGTGACGGACTTCCTCTGTGGGAGAAATTTACTGACGGTAAAGCCACTATGTGCTTCGGTGACTGTATGACATATTTCGGCAAGGCAAAAATGGGTAAGCTTATATATAATACTCTGACCACTAAGCCTGTCGGCGAATAAAATTAAACGCTCACGTCATTCGATGTGAGCGTTTTTTATACCCTCGCATATAATAAACGGGGGTGATTTTATGACTGTAATTCCTTATGACCGCCGAAGTGCCGTAGCCTATGCCCGTGAGTGGGCATTCAGACGAAACCCTCGCTTTCTCGATTTCAGTGAAATAGGAGGGGACTGCACAAATTTCGTTTCACAATGCCTTTATGCAGGCAGCGGAGTGATGAATTTTACTCCCGTTTTCGGCTGGTATTATCTTTCTTCCTCTAACCGTACCGCCTCGTGGACGGGAGTGGAGTATCTTTATAATTTCCTTACCGCAAATGAGGGCGTGGGGCCTTTCGGTCACGAGGCAGATGAAGCTGAGACCGAAATAGGTGATGTGGTTCAGTTAGGTGATGCTGACGGTGATTTTTACCATACGATAATTATAACCTCGGTCTATCCGGAAATCCTCGTCGCTTCTCATTCCAACGATGCTTTTAACAGACCTCTTTCCTCCTACGATTACGATGTAGCACGCTTTATCCGTATCGACGGGGTAAGAACGCAAGAGTAAAAGAAAAGCCTCCCCTTGCTTTAAGGGGAGGTGTCAGACGCAGTCTGACGGAGGGGTAAGTCTGACGGAGGGGTTAATCGCCTCTGACTATTCTGTAGGTCTGGCGGAAATCCTCCTTGCCCCAACCTCTTTCCATAGCCTTGTCTATGGCGGCCTTGGCGGCTTTCATACCGGGCATATCGAAGCTCATTTCCTCGCTGATTCGTGAGCAGATGGTGATGTCCTTGCACATGTTTTCCAGGGAAAAGGCAGTGGTCCAGTCCTCATTTTTCAGCTTTTCTCTCTGTGCGTTCATATAAAAATTCTGTGCGCCGCCTGCGGCTACGGCATCGGCGAAATTATCGATGGAAATACCTAATTTCTGTGCGAGATTGAGTGTTTCGTTTACGCCGTTCTGTATCTGTGCCACGAGGGTGTTATGGCATATCTTGGCGGCCAGTCCCATACCGTTTCCGCCCATATAGATTACCTTGCTTCCCATATAAGAAAGAATTGGCTCGATAATGTCGAATACCTCTCTTTCGCATCCTGCGAGCACACCGAGAGTGCCTGCGATGGCGTCAGCCTTGGAGCGTACCACGGGACAGTCAGCGAACTGTGCACCGGTGGCCTTCACCGTATTTGCTACCTCTACAGAAGCATCGGGCTCGATGGTGCTCATATCGATGCAGATTTTTCCTTTTCCGAGATAGGGGAGCATTTCATTGTAAGCTGCTCTTACGTGAGCTGAGGTGGGTATCATCGTGATGATGATATCCGCCTTTTCTGCTACCTCTTTATTGGTGGCACAGCCTACTGCACCCATTTCGCAGAGCTTATCTGTCTGACTTTGCTTGTGGTCGTTGCAGTAAACGGTGTCACCGTGCTTTTTAACTATATTTTCGCACATTGATTCACCCATAATTCCTAAGCCGATAAAACCTATTTTCATTTGAGTTACCTCCTGATTATTATGGAATTATTATAAAATTCTTCTTAAAATATGTCAAGAAAAAACTTTACTTAATCTCTTAATAGTGATAAAATATTATCCGGAAGGAAGGTAATAAAAATGGGAAACACCTTATCCGGCAAATATTCAATGGATATGTGTACCGGCTCGGTTTTAAAAAAGATGCTGAGATTTGCTCTGCCGCTGATGCTTTCGGGTATTCTGCAGCTTTTATTCAATGCGGCCGATATTATCGTGGTAGGTAATTTCGCAGGCGATGAATCTCTCGCCGCCGTGGGAGCCACCACTACACTGATAAATCTTATGACAAATCTTTTTATCGGGCTTTCGGTCGGTGTAAACGTTCTGACTGCAAATTATTTCGGTGCAGGCAAGGCTGACGAGGTAAAAGCCACGGTGCATACTGCTATGTCACTCAGTGTAATCAGCGGTGTTTTTCTTACGGTGGTCGGCATCGTTTTCGCTCCGTCGATACTGCATCTGATGAAGGTGCCCGACGATGTAATCGGCCTTTCCGTTATTTATCTGCGTACATATTTTGCGGGTATGATAGCCGTTATGGTTTATAATTTCGGCAGTGCCGTGCTCCGTGCCGTGGGTGACACACGCCGCTCTCTTTATTTTCTTACTGCTTCGGGCGTGGTTAATGTGGTGCTTAACCTTATCTTCGTCATCGTCTTTCGTTGGGGCGTTTTCGGTGTCGGTCTGGCTACTGCCATATCACAGGCAGTTTCGGCGGCTCTGGTCGTAATTACTCTTATGAAGGAAAAAAGTGCCATAAGGCTTTCTCTCAGCCGGCTGAGGATAGACCGTCATAAGCTGCTCAGAATAGTGCAGATAGGCCTTCCTGCGGGACTTCAGGGAATGCTCTTTTCTATTTCAAATCTTCTCATTCAGTCCTCGGTAAATTCCTTCGGTAAAATAATTATCGCAGGAAACTCCGCCTCGGCTAATGTGGAGGGCTTCGCCTTCACGGCTATGAATGCCTTTCATCAGGGCGCAGTAGCATTTATGGGGCAGAATAAGGGTGCGGGAAGATATGACCGTCTGGGCAAGGTTCTCTCCACATCGCTTGCTTATGTCTTTGCCACAGGTCTTATTTTCGCCGTTATTTATAATGTATTCTCCTATGAGCTAATCGACCTTTACACAAACAGTGACGAGGTTATTTCTGCAGGTGTGACCAGACTGACCATAATAGCCACTGCGTATTTCCTCGCAGGTATGATGGATGTGGTGGTCGGTGCCATAAGAGGCCTCGGCTATTCGGTGGTGCCGATGATAGTTTCGGTTTTCGGTATCTGCATTTTCCGTGTTTTCTGGATTTTCTGTATCTTTTCACAGGAGGCATATCATACCATCGAGTCCATATATTTCTCTTATCCGGTCAGCTGGATACTTACTCTCTCCGTTCAGCTGCTGTGCTATTTTTACATAAAAATAAAGGTTATTGACAAAAAACGGAAGATTACCCGTTAATTTACACTTGCATTGTGTCGTAAAATATGCTATAATCACATTGTTCATAAACAGAAAATACTCTAATTCAGTTTAGAGTATTTTTTATAATTTATCACTTTAACAGATTAATTTAATAACAGGACAGAAAGGCAGTTTTTTAATGATTGATAAATCTATTGACAGTCTCTTTACCGAGTGGCTGGAAAAAAACAAAGACAGAATAACAGAAAAATGGATTGAACTGGCTAAAATACCTTCCGTTACCTCAGAAAAGGCAGACAAGGCTCCCTTCGGTATCGGATGTGCCCGTGCACTGAGCTATGCCGCATCCCTTTTTTCTTCCGATGGTATCGAAAGCAGGGTATATGATGACGGCGGTTATGCTCTGGCTCATTACGGTGACGGCGAAAAAACCATCGGTCTTTTCAGCCACAGTGATGTGGTTCCCGTGGGTGACGGCTGGCTTTTCACCGAGCCCTTCAGTCCTGTCATAAAGGACGGCAGCCTTATCGGCAGGGGAGTAGAGGATAATAAATCAGGCATCATCGCTTCTCTGTGTCTTATGGAGTTTCTGAGAGATAACGGTATTAAGCTTAAAAGCCGACTGGAGGCCTTTATCGGCTCCGACGAGGAATGCGGAATGAAGGATATGCTCGCTTATCTTTCAGAGCAGAAAATGCCCGACCTTTCGTTTGTACCCGATGCGGATTTTCCCTGCAGCACGGGTGAAAAGGGTATCTGCCATTTCTGGGCCAAAAGCAGGACCGCTCTGCAGCAGATAAAGAAAATTACGGCAGGAGAGGCCTTTAATATAGTTCTGGATAAAACAGAGGCTGAGCTGACTTACAGTGAGGCTCTTTATAACGAAATCAGAGAAAAGCTCGGTGAAAACGGAAAAATCACCTTAGCTGCCGAAAACGGAGCCGTTAAGCTTCTTGCCAAGGGCATCTCAAAGCATGCGAGTATTCCCGAGGGCTCCGAAAATGCCGCACTGACTCTTTTCACATTTCTCTGCGGATGCGAAAATCTCTGCGAAAACGACCGTGTAATTCTCAGCGGTGCCGTGGAAGCGCTTTCCTGCTACTACGGTGGAGGTCTCGACATTCTTCACGAGGATCCTAATTTCGGTAAAACCACCTGCACAAACGGTATGGTTAAAATCGAGGATGAAAGGCTTATGCTTTCCTTTGACGTGCGTTACGGCGACACTATGGACGGAGCCTTACTCGAAAGCAAATCGGAAAAAGCTCTGGACAGGCTCGGCTTTGAGGTGGTTTACAGAGATAACAGTCCCGGCTTTTCCATAGACAAGGATAGCCCGATACCTGCAGTGCTTGAAAGCATTTATGCCGAAATCGCACAGGAAAACAAAAAATCCGTGCTTATGTCGGGCGGTACCTATGCACGAAAGCTGAAAAATGCTTTCTCTCTCGGCACCAGCGTAATTCTCCCTGACAGAAAGGATAAGCTGCTCGAAATGCCCGACGGTCACGGCGGACCTCATCAGCGTGACGAAAGAATAGACATCGAGGGCTTTTTCGCAGCGGTGAGGATACTTCTTCACTATGTAATCGAGTGTGATAAGATTATCAACGGATAAAACCGAACTTGGTGTTATTGACTCATTAATTCGGTTAATATTTGTTAAAAATGCTGAAATTTCTTTTTTAGGTATTGTATTATGATGAGTTTTATAGTACAATAAAACGAATATAAGCAGATTGAGCATAAGTGAATGATGCTTCTGCTGAAAACAAATCTGGAATAAAAAATAAGGTGGGTTATTACTGTGAACACAAAAACATTACTTTATGTGTTGAAAAGAGTGGCTCTTGCAGTTCTTACTATATGGGTTGTAATTACGGTCACTTTCTTTGTTACGAGAGCTGTTCCCGGCGGTCCTTTTGCCAGTGAAAAAGCTATCACCCCTGCTGCCAAGGCAGCACTTGAGGCCAAATACGGTCTTGATAAGCCTGTGATGGAGCAATATTTCACTTACCTTAAGGATGTTGTAACCGAATTTGAGTTCGGTCCTTCACTTAAGCAGAGAGGCCGTGATGTTATCGATATCATCACTGACGGCATGAAAACCTCTGCCAGATTGGGTGTTGCCGCTGCGCTTATCGCCCTCGTGTCGGGCGTGATACTCGGCTCTGTAGCAGCACTGAGAAGAAACAAGCTTATCGATAAGATAATTATGGTTGTCACCACGGCCTTCGTTTCTATGCCTTCATTCATCATCGGCTCTCTTCTGCTGATACTTTTCGCCATCACGTTCCACATTCTGCCGGCAAACGGTAATGCGGACGGCGGTATGATACTGCCCGTTATCACTCTTTCCCTTTATCCCATGGCTTACATCACACGTCTTACCCGTTCGTCCATGCTTGACGTGCTCGGTCAGGACTATATCCGTACTGCCAAGGCAAAGGGCGTTTCCGGAAACAAGATTATCTTTAAGCATGCACTTAAAAATTCTCTTATTCCCGTTCTGACCTATTTCGGTCCTATGCTCGCATATATTGTTACGGGCTCACTTGTTGTTGAGCAGATTTTTGCCGTTCCCGGTATCGGCAGAAGCTTCGTAAATTCCATCACAAACCGTGACTACACACTGATTATGGGTACTACTATCGTTCTGGCGATACTCATTATTGTAATGAATCTCGTTACAGACATTCTTTATAAGGTAGTCGATCCCAGAATCAATCTTGAATAAGGGAGGTAAATTAAAATGAATAAAAAGCCTTTAAGCCTCCATATCGATGTAGAAAAGCTTATTCCCGCCACAGAGGAGGAAAAAGAATACATCGTAAAAATGAGACCGTCCACCACCTTTTTCAGAGACGGTGCGAAAAGATTCCTTAAAAATAAGGTAGCTACGGTTTCTCTTATAATAGTTCTTTTCATCACACTGACCTCCATTTTCCTGCCGATGTTCTGGCCCTACTCCTATGAGCAGCAGCTCGGTATTGAGCCCGGTAAGGCAGTTGATTCCTCTTATAATAATCTCTCTCCCTTTGAGTACGGCGCTACGGAGCAGGCTAAAATCGATGCGGGAGAAAAGGTCTTCCCTCACGTTTTCGGCACTGACTCTCAGGGCAGAGACTACTTTATCCGTGTAGTTTATGGCACCAGAATATCTCTGGCGGTCGGCTTCTTTGCCAGCCTTATCGTTCTCGTTATCGGTCTTACCATCGGCTCTATTGCCGGTTATTTCGGCGGCAAGGTAGACCTTATCATAATGCGAATTATCGACATTATCTATTCTCTTCCCGACACTCTTATGGTTATTCTTCTTTCCTCTGTTTTAGGCACGGTTCTCGATGTGGCCATCGAGGGCACGGTGCTGGCTAAGCTCGGCTCGAATATGATAAGTCTGTTTATCGTTTTCGCCGTTCTTTACTGGGTTTCTATGGCCCGACTTATCAGAGGTCAGATTCTTTCTCTGCGTGAGCAGGAATATGTTCTGGCAGCCAAGGCTACAGGTGCCAAGGGCAGCTGGATTATCAGAAAGCATCTTATCCCGAACTGTATCAGTGTTATCATCATTTCCACTGCTCTTCAGATTCCGAACGCTATTTTCACCGAAAGCTATCTTTCATTCCTCGGTCTGGGCGTTAATGCTCCTATGCCTTCTCTGGGCTCTCTTGCTTCGGAGGCACTCAACGGCATTAACTCTTATCCCTTCCGTCTGGTTTTCCCGGCTATCGTTATTTCGCTGGTGGTTCTGTCACTCAATCTCTTCGGTGACGGTCTGCGTGATGCTTTCGATCCCAAGCTTAACAGTTAAGAAAGGAGTTTTATAATGGCTTTATTAGAAGTAAAAGATTTACAGACCTCCTTTTTTACGGATGCAGGCGAAGTCAAAGCAGTAAACGGTGTCAGCTTCACTCTGGAAAGAGGTAAGGTTTTAGGCATAGTAGGTGAGTCAGGCTCGGGTAAATCCGTTACTGCCTACTCCATAATGCAGATACTGGCAGGTACAGGTAAAATTATCGGCGGCTCCATAAAGCTTGACGGTCAGGAGCTCGTAAATGCCGGAGAAAAAGTAATGAAGGATGTCAGAGGTAACAAGGTTTCCATTATATTCCAGGATCCCATGACCTCTCTTAATCCCACATATACCATCGGCTCTCAGTTGAAGGAGGCTATTCTTCTTCACACCGACAGAGATAAAAAGCAGGCATATGACCGTGCAGTGGAAATGCTCCGTCTGGTAAACGTAAATGAGCCCGAAAAGAGAATGAAGCAGTATCCCCACGAGCTTTCAGGCGGTATGAGACAGAGAGTTATGATTGCTATGGCTCTGGCCTGTGAGCCCGACATTCTCATCGCCGACGAGCCCACCACCGCTCTCGACGTTACCATTCAGGCGCAGATTCTCGAGCTTATGAAGGATTTACAGGAAGAGCTCGGTATGGCCATCATTATGATTACCCATGACCTCGGTGTAGTAGCACAGATGTGCGATGAGGTGGTAGTTATGTATGCGGGCTCCATCTGTGAGCAGGGTACTGCCGACGAGATTTTCTATAATCCTCAGCACGAGTATACCAAAGGTCTTATCCGATCGCTTCCTTCGGCAAATACGGCAGGACAGAAGCTTAAGCCCATTACGGGTACACCCATCGACCTTCTCAATATGCCCAAGGGCTGTGCTTTCGCACCGAGATGCGATGCGGCTATGAAAATCTGTATCGACACCAAGCCCGAAAGAATGCTGATAAATGACGACCACGCAGCCGCTTGTTGGATGTGTATAAAAAATGCTCTTGACAACGGCAGTGCTTTTGTGGATAATAATAGTAAAGGCGGTGACGCCCAATGATCGAAAACAATAATCAGAATCTTTTAGAGGTTAACGGACTTAAAAAATATTTCAACATCAACGTGGGAATGTTCAAATCTAAGCCTCTCAAGGCCGTAGACGATGTTTCCTTCACTATCAAAAAAGGTGAAACCCTCGGTCTGGTAGGTGAGTCGGGCTGCGGTAAAACCACCGTAGGCAGAACCATCCTTAATCTTTATAAGCCCACTGCCGGTGAAATCAAATTCAACGGTAAAACTATCAAATCAAAGTCAGACCTCAATGAGTTCAGAAAAAAGGCCACCATGGTTTTCCAGGATCCTTATTCTTCTCTTAATCCCCGTATGACTGTTTCCGATATTATCGGTGAGCCTCTCGACGTTCACGGCCTCTGCAAGGATAAAAAGGAACGTGAAGAGAGAATACTCGAGCTTATGGGGCATGTAGGTCTTAACAGTGAGCACGCCTCCAGATATGCCCACGAGTTTTCGGGCGGACAGAGACAGAGAATCGGCATCGCCCGTGCTCTGGCCGTAAACCCCGAATTTATCGTGTGTGACGAGCCTGTTTCCGCTTTGGACGTTTCCATTCAGGCACAGGTTATCAATATGTTCGGTGAGCTTCAGCAGCAGTTAGGTCTTACCTATCTTTTCATCGCTCACGACCTTCTCGTTGTCCGTCACATCAGTGACAGAATCGCCGTTATGTATCTCGGCAGAATGGTCGAGCTGGCTGATGCGGCTGAAATTTACGACCATCCTCTTCATCCTTATTCGAAATCTCTTCTCTCTGCAGTTCCCGTTCCCGATCCTAAAATAGCCAGAGCTAACAAGAGAATCGTTTTAAGCGGTGATATCCCCAGTCCTCTCAATGCTCCCTCGGGCTGTCCCTTCAGAACACGCTGCCAGTATGCTACTGAAAAATGTGCTCTTTCGATGCCTGAATTCAGAGAGGTTTCCCCGGGCCATTTCGTTGCCTGTCACAGAGTAGACGAAATAGGCTGACAGTTGCAGTTTATCTGCAACCTTACATAGGTTTTAAATGCAGGAGAAAGCATTTGAAATAAACAAATTATTTCAGAAAGGAAAGAAAACAAATGAAAAAAATTCTCGCTTTACTCATGGCTGCAGTAATGTTATTTACTTTAGCCGCATGTGGTGGTAACACCGATGACGAAAAAGTACAGTCACTTGCAGTTTGTCTTGCTTCCGAGCCCGACACTCTGGATCCTGCTCTTAACTCAGCAGTTGACGGTGCTACACTCGTTGCACACCTTTTCTCAGGTCTCGCTAAGTGGGCTCAGGACGAAAGCGGTAAGCTCGTTATCGTAGCTGACGCTGCTGAAGAGCTCGTAGAAGGTGTAGAAAATGAAGACGGTACTGTTACCTACACTTACACTCTTAAGGAAGGCCTCACATGGTCTGACGGTCAGCCTCTCAAGGCTTCTGACTTCGTATTCGCATGGAACCGTGCAGCATCTCCCGCTCTCGCAGCTGACTACAACTATATGTTAGACGTAGTTAAGGGCTATGCTGAAATGTGGGAAACCAAGGATACAGGCGAGGTTGACGAAGAAGGCAACCCTGTAGAAGAATTTGTAAATCCCGATGCTAAGCTTGCAGTAGAAGCAACAGACGACAGAACTCTTGTTGTTACTATCAATAATGCAGTAGCATACTGGAACGAGCTTCTTGCATTCCCCACCTACTATCCCGTACGTGAGGACGTAGTAGCTTCCGAAGATTGGGCAACTGATCCCGCTACATACGTATGTAACGGTGCTTACACCATCACCGGTTGGGAGCACAACAGTGTTATAACTCTTACAAAGAATGCTAACTACTTTGATGCTGAAAAGGTTACAATGCCTGAAATCAAGTTCTATCTTTCAGACGATGCTAACAATATGCTCACCAACTACAAGAACGGCGACTGGCTCCTTATCGACGACGTTCCCACAAATGACATCGCAACTCTTAAGACCGAATATCCTGAAGAATTCGTAGTTGCAGGTCAGATCGGTACTTACTATGTATCATGGAACGTAAACGAATCCATCCTTCCTGCTTCTTCTACTCTCGAAGGTGCAGAGGCTGAGGCTGCAGAAGCTGAAATCAGAAAGGCTCTCGCTCTCGTTATCGACCGTAACTACATCGTAAACAACATTTCTCAGGCCGGTGAGGTTCCCGCATCCTCATTCGTTGCTATGGGTATGACAGATGCTGACGGCTCTGAGTTCTATAAGAACGCAGGCTCAGCTGAAGATTATGACGGTTACTTCAATGCATCCGCTGATGCTTTCGAAGCAAACTTCGCTTCAGCAGTAGATACACTTAAGAAGTACTACACCTACGACGAAGCTACCTCTAAGTTCACAGATGTACCTGCTCTTACTTATATCTACAATACAAACGACGGCCATCAGGCTATCGGTGAATACATCCAGGGTGCTTTCGCTGCTATCGGCGTAACAGTTAACCTTGAAAATCAGGAATGGAACACATTCCTTAACACACGTAAGAACGGCGAATACACCGTTGCACGTAACGGCTGGCTTGCTGACTACAATGATCCCATCTCCTTCCTTGATATGTGGGTAACTGTATCAGGTAACAATGACATCCAGTTCGGTAAGGGTGACCACGCTGATCTCGCTATGTACAGCGTAGACGTAACAGATCTCGGTGTAGACCTTAAGGTTGAAAACGGCACATGGGCAGAAACCTATGACGCTCTTATCACTGAAATCAAGGCTTGCACAGATCCCGAAACACGTTACGGCCTTATGCACGCAGCAGAAGACCTTCTTATGTCCACAGGCTGCATCACTCCCATCTACTATTACACAGATATCTATATGATCGATGACAGCGTAGAAGGCTTCTTCGCTAACCCCCTCGGTTACAAGTACTTCATGTACACCACAATCAAATAATAGTAAAGCGGAAAATTTTTCAGTCCCGATGCTTTGGCATCGGGACTTTTTCTGTATGAAGATAAAAAATACCCTGCAGCAGCTTCGCCGACGAGTGGAAAGGAAGCATTTCTTTAAAATGTGAAATAACATCACAATAATGCGTTAAAAATCACCGATATGCGTCAGCATTATCGGTGATTTTTGCCTTTTCTTGCAAAGCTATTTCGC
>SVPD01000043.1 GCA_015066045.1 Oscillospiraceae bacterium | reverse complement strand
TAAGCGGTACGCCTGACATTCCTTTGCTCTTAAAAACATTTCTTACCTTTTGACTTGTGTTCTTTGCGTGCCACTCGTTAAACAAATCCTGCATAGGTACAATGTCACTTATACCCTTTGCCGTATCAATGTTATCCATTATGGCAATGTACCTGATACCCATTCGGTCAAACTCTTCTTCAAGTAACTGACCGACAACAAGTCTGTTTCTTCCAAGACGGGAATGGTCTTTGACTATGAGCGTAGAAATTTTTCCTTGCTCGCCGAGCTCCATAATTTCTGTGAAGGCAGGTCTTGTGAAAGTTACACCTGACCATCCGTCATCAATGAACACTCTTGTGTTTTTAAAACCGTTTTCTTTGGCATACTTTTCAAGTATTGCCTGTTGATTTTTTATGCTGCCCGATAAGCCTTCCTGTTCATCATCTCTTGACAGTCGGCAATAAAGGGCGGTAATTTTTTCTGACTGTTTACGCATTATACTCCTTTCCACAGCCGTTATGATTTGAATTGTAGGACATCTATAGTATAGCATAACTTTCCTTAAACTTCAACGCTTTAAAGCACGATATTTAATATTTACTGCTGTTCTTTTAAAATTATTCTTTCAATTTTTCTGACCAAAGGTTCATTAGATTTCTGATTGAAGTGACTGTTAACCGCATAAACTGTTCCGTCAATTTTCTTTTTAAAGTTTATCGGGCGAGGGTACTGAAACTTTTCGTACCAAGCTAACCGTTCCTCTTGTGTCATCGCAGAAATTTTTGAAATCAAATTTTTAATTTCTTTCATAAACTCTGTAATGAAATTGAATTCATCTTCACTTAAATCTTTAATCTTGTATACAGCTTCGCTCATCTTTTCGTCTCCTTTCTTTTTAATTTTTTTCTCGGGGTTTTAGGGGTGCGGGTCTCCGGTGGAGACCTTTGAATGCATTTTGCATTCAAAAGCACCGACCGAGCCGGCAGGCGAGACCTCCCTAACAAGCGGAATTTGACCGTACAAATCCATTGCTTGTTAATACTGATGCCACCGCATTAAGTAGTAACAAAGCAAGGATGCGAGTACTCATATCCATTGCTTGTTAAGACACGTGCCATAGCAAAGTAGTCGCAACAAGTAAATGTGTCCGTATAAATTCAGTGCTTGCTGATACTAATTCCATTGCATTTAAGTTGAAGCAAAGCACGAGTTGTGAGTACCCAAATTCAGTGCTTGTTGATACTGATGCTACCTAAAACCGCATTCTTTGTATTCTGATAAATATAGTAGGTTTTGTTGTTCAGATTTTTCTAACTCCTTTCCAAATGTTCTGAGCTTTTTGTTTTGGTGCGAAAACAATTCCTCACCTATTAGGACTGGGAGAGGCCAAGTGGACATCCAAAATCGAAATTGTTTTCAATTTGTTTACAGACTAACTGTCAAAACGACTCTCACCTATATGCACTGAGAGAGGCTGAGTGGTAACCCGAAAGCTGAAATATTTTCAAAACATTTACAACCTGCCGCTAGAAAAATTGCAAAACAAAAAAGCCGCTACATACTTTGGGCAACAGAAACAAGCGTGGAAGAAATTTTCTTTCCGCGCCGGTATTCTGTTTTAAACCCAAAATATGTAACGGCTTTGAATTAAATCAAAGCAAAAGAAAAAAAGAGAAAAAAGGTTTCACTTCTGTCCGTTCCGCTCACTGAAAGGGGGCAGAGACCTGTAGCATCAGCGGGCTATCATTTTTATGTCTTATGTTGACGTGGCTATTGTACATTAACAAGAAAAATTTGTCAATGCGTATTTTGTCGAAGAGTTTAAAAAATTTTTTCACGGTCAATAATATTTAGTTTGAGCTTTTAAAAAATATTTTTCTCCCCATATATATAACGACATCAGAACGCAAAAATGTTCCTGAGTTTTGAAAAAAGTTGAAAAATATTTTTGCTTTACACCTGCCACCAAGAAGAAAAAGTTTTTTCTTCTGAGTGTTATTGAATTGTTACATCCTTCCTTGAATATTTTTTTGATAACCTTAACGGTTATACGGTGAGGGGATCGCCCTCGTAATCCCCACAGAGCACAGAATGTTTTTGTTGTCAAGAGAAGGAGCAGAGCGGCTCTTGATAACGGAAACAGGCTGTGGTACATCAAAAAAGTTTTGTTTTTTACATTGTGTTTTTTAAAGCAAAAAAATCATACTATATAATCCAAAAACAGCCAACATCAACCACAATGTATTGTATGATTTTTTTGGATTTTGCTCTGTATTCGATAGAAATTTTCAGAATGACCAAATGTATCATCCGAGAAAACTAATGAATAGAAGGCGTTTTTAACACTAAAACTAACTACAGCTGCAAGTAAACTTCATATCACAATTAAAAAAATTAATTTATTAAACGGCAGGGACACTAATGTATCCCTGCCGCAAACTATGTTTAAACTTTAGCTGAAAAGATTCTTGAACCAATCAATAATCTTCTGGAAGAATGCTTTGATTTTTGCAAAGAAGCTGTTGTCCTCTTCCTCATATTCGTTCCAGTCGTGGCCGCAAACATCACAAATCTTGTTACCGTCAGCATCTGCGTGACCTGTTGCGGCGACATCTCTTGTTTCTGTCTTACCGCATGAGCAGGTGCGTGTTTCAAGCCCCTTTGCATCACAGGAAGGAGCAACTGTAACCGTCCATGCGCCCCATGTTACGTGACCTGTTGCCGCAACTGCCTTTGTTTCGGAAGTGCCGCAAGCACCGCAGGTTCTTGTTTCAACACCGTTTGTTTCACACTTGGGAGCTGTGGTCTGTGCCCATGCACCCCATGAATGACCGGGAGCAGCGATCGCACCGCCGCCTGATACGATATAGCCGCAATCTGCACAAGCCTTTGCGTCCTCAACGCCGGCCTCTGTACATGTAGCTGCCTTACCTACTATTGTAACTGTTTCAAGGTCGGCTGCTGTGTGGTCCTTATCGCACTTTGCAAAGAAGGGAAGTACGCCTGCTTCTCTTGCAAGGTTAAGAACTGCGGGAACAAGCTCTGCCTTGCGAGCGTTGATTGAATCCATATTGTTGGAAGCAATAACTGCATCGTTTTCTGCACCTGTGAAGTATTCCTGAACAGTAAATTCCGTAAACTTGTCTGATGTAGCGTTTACATAGTTTTCAGCGTTAACTGTGTCGGGGAAGAATGCGTCAACGATATGCTCTGAAGCATTAATGAGAGCCTCTGTTACTGAGCAGTCAGCGGCAACATCCTCTGTCTTTTCCTTTGTTTCGAAGAGTCTGAGGAAACCTTCAAGGTCACCTTCAAGAGCATCGTCAAAGAGGTAACCCATTACAAGGTTAATATCGAATGCAAAGTTGTCGCTTGCACAGTTTGAAGCAAGTGAGCCGAGAGGAAGGATTGAGTTTGCTACTGCGGAAATCTTGTCGAATGTGTCTGTATATTCGTTATCACAAGCGATGATGATACCGTCTGCAAGCTCGTAAACTCTGTTTGTAAGGGCTGTGAGAGTTGCCTGCCAGTCAGCACCCTTTGTAACGCCAAGCTCAAATGCTACTGTGGGCATTTCTATGCCTGTTTCTGCACCGATTGCAGCGAGTGCTTCGTTAGCGATTGAGTTAACAAGTGCCACGCCTTCTACGGCTGCTTCGTAAAGAAGGTCAGCGGCCTTTGTCATAATGATGTCCTTACCGGCACCGTCAGCAACTGCTTTAGCATCTGTTGCGGTGGGTACTGTAAGAACAAAGTCAACGCCTGCATCTGCGAAAGCCTTGTTAAGGTCGGGGATGCACTTGCCGAGTACATAGTCAGCAATAGCTACTGCCATTGCATCAAGGTTGGAGAGGTCACCGATAAGGGCGTGAATTTCAGCGATTGCTTCATTTGTACCGTCATCAACAAGGTCAAGTCCGAGAGTGATAACTGATACCCAAAGGTCTTCAACTGACTCAAAGTTGATAGCATAGAGAAGGTCAAGGTCGAAGTTGCCGAGGAGGGCTGACATGTCAATGCCTGCCTGACCGAGGAGAGCTTCAACCTCGGGGTCTGTCATAATAGCTTCAGCGGAAGCCATCATATCATTAGCTGTTGCACAGATCTTTTCGAGGTTTGAAGTGAACTTGTCGTTCATGCCGGGTTCGAGAGCAAGTTTTTCCATACCTGCATCGCTTACGAGCATATCAACAAGATCATAAAGAACGCGATTAGCCTGACCTACAACACCGTTATAAGCATCATAGTTGGCTGTGAAAGCAAGGAGATCCTGATCGATAACGAAATCGGTGTCAAGGAATTCAAGAAGGTCCTTAGCGCCTGAAGCATCAATGCCCTTGCCGCCGGAGATACCGTCAACAACGATTGTTGCTACGGGGTTGTCGATTGTTGTGCCGATTGCAGCTGTTGCAGCTGAATCAACTACACCCTGAACCATTGATGCCATTGCACCGCTGAGTGTTGCCTTAACGGAATCAACCTTAACCTGGCAGATGAATTCATCTTCTGTTGCATAGCCGTTGTATGAAAGAACAACATCAATAGCGTCAAGCTTAACATCAATTGCGATGGGCATATTAAGAGCTGCAATGCCGTCTTCAAGAGCTTTCTGAGCTACAGGAAGAGCCTGAGCTTCTGCAAATTCTTCGATTTCCTTGAAAGTAAACTGAAGCTCGGAGATAACGTTGTCACCCTGCTTAACTGTGAGACCGAAACCGTCTTCAAGAGCCTTTGCATTCTCTTCTGTCATAAGTGCAGCAAATTCTGCAGGAATTTCTGTACCGTTAAATGTGTAAATATCACCGATGAGAGCCTGATTCTTTGCTGTTGCATAGGTGAGAACCTGAACTGCATCGGCTGATGTGGGATAGTAAACCTGAACCTCCTTATCGAAGTCAGCACCTGTATAAATTGTTGCAGTGGGGAATTCAAAGTCAACAACTGTTTCCCATGTAAGAGCCTTGGCTGTTGCTGTACCGTCAGCTACAGTTACCTGATAGTAATTTTCGCCGTCCTGATAGTAAAGCTGACCGCCTGAAATTTCTGTAAGAAGCTCAAGGTCAGTGTAAGTATCTGCAAATGAGGCAGGGAGAGAAACAGCTTCACCCACAACTGCCTTCTGACCGAGAGCTGTCTTAAGAAGTGAACGTACTACTGTATCAAGGAGATAATTGTAGTATGTATCAATTTCAACCTCGTTGTCAGCCTCTGCAAGAGCTACGAAGTTTTTAACAAGGGTGTAGATGTCTGTTGTGCGAAGGTCATAGGTGCGCAGCTCTGCAAGAGCCTCCTCTGAAAGGATGCCGTTTGCTTCGCAAAGACCAACGAACCAACCGAGGATACCGTTGTTGAGAGTATCATCGAAGGTTTCGCCTTCGGGGATAGTGTAGTTCATCTGGTCGGCAACCCACTTTGTGAATTTAGCCTGAATGTCGTTGCCTACAAGATAATCAATGTAAAAATCATAGATGGCCTGCTCGTCAGCGTTTTCCGAGCCGTTAAGGGTTTCAATATATTCGCCTACCTTGCCGTAGTCAAATACTTCCTCGTCCCAACGGAAAACCTTACCGAAGATTTCGCTGTTGTCAGCCATAAACTGAAATACGCCGTCGATAAATCCGATTGCTGAGCCTGCTTCTTCACGGGTGATGAGGTTAGTTGCATCGAGGCTAGCGAAGTCACCGCCGAGTTCAGAGAGGTAATCCTTATAGCTGACTACAGCATCGAGAGAGTCGATGGGACCGATTGCATCAGCGATGATGTTGCCGAGAGCATCCTCGCCGAGGAAGGCTTCAAACTCCTCAAAGCCGCCGTTTGCGATAACACCTGCTACAATGTCATCCTGAATTTCTGCTGAGTAAGCAGCAACCTCTCTGTCTACCCAATCAAGGATAACAGATGCCATCTGTTCTGCTGTCATATCAGCAATGTAAGCTTCGTCGTTGGCGGCAACCTTAGCTCTGTCATAAACAGGCTCATCAGCCGCAAATGAAGCAAAGGGCATTATACCAAAAAGCATAATGACTGAAAGAACGATTGCCAGTGTTTTTTTCATAAATAGTTCCTCCTTTAAATAATGGTACTCGTCTGTGTCACTGTTCACAGACTTGTCATATTTATTATAGCTCTTAACCAAAAAACAAAACAAGTAACAAAAATCGGCAAACTGTCAATTACAGACAAAAATATCCGCTTTGTTACTTGAATTTTGTTGTATTTTTCTAAATTGATCAATTGAAGAATTCACAGGCTATTTCCGAAATTCTGCCCATATTTTTTACATAAGTACTTTTATCGAAATTAAGCAGATCGAGGTACAGTGTGGCTATGCCTCCGTTTAGGAAAAACTCGAATTTTTCTTTGTTTTTATTATAGAACTCCTCACCCCAGCGTTCGATCATCTTTTTTTCGTATTTCGGCCAGATTATTCTGTTGGCCTCGACGGCGAATTCCCAGTATATATGCTTTCCCGTAAAGCCCTTAAGCAGGGCAATATCGGTTTTTGTTAAAATCAGAGAGCTCTCACTGAAGCTCTTTCCGTCCTTTACATCCAGCAGTACATTGAGCTGTTTGTCAAGCCTGTTGACGATGTAATTTCTCGTTTTATTGATAAGGTCGTCCAGATCCTCATAGTAAATGTAAAAGCTTGCTCTGGAAACTCCCGCTTTTTCACATAGGGCGGAAACAGAAATCTTTTCTTTTTCTTTTTCTGCGAGCATAGCCAAGGTCATTCTCAGCTTTTCTTCAACACTTGCCGGCATATATACCTCCTGTCAGCTCATCGTAATCGATCAAATCTTTACATAATTTGATATAAGCGGGATTATGCTCTCTTCCTTCGAGCACATCACGGACATAAACTCCTATCATGGCGATAGTAATAAAGCGCAGACGGAAAAGGAAATCTTCACTGCAGTGTGAAAAGACGCGGTAAATCAGCTCCTGTGAACAGCGGAGCATAGACTCAAAAAAGTATCGGCTTCCGTTTTCACCGGAGATAAGAAGGATGTATTTTTCCTGTGTATTGAGTATTCTAAGAACCTCGTCGAAATAATCCTGCTCACTGCGAGCTGTCATTATCAGTCCGGCACATTCCTCGATGATACTGTATGCGAGCCTGTCAGATATTCTTTGATGCATATCAAAAATATCCGTATAATGGCGGTAGAAGGTGGTACGGCTTATTCCGACCTTACGGATAATATCCGAGACGGTGATTTTGCTGTAATGAGTTTGTTCAATAAGCTCGAAATAAGCTCTTTCAAGTCTGTCCCGTGCCGAATTTGCACCTGCCATCATTTTCTCACTCCTCAACTGCAAAGGCTTGGTGATAGTCTGTCTAAATTTTAACATTTTATAATAAATTTTCAATAGCCATTAGACAGTTTTGTATTGATTGTAACATCTTAATCAGCTTTCTTCTTTACAAGCTCGCTCAATTTCTTTTTGAGTCTTGGTGTGATTTCTGTGGTAAGCTCTTGCGGTTCAAGGTTTCCGTAGAATAATTCTTCTATTATATTTGACATTATGTAATCCTCCGTATAGATTGATTTATACCTACAATTAAATCTTTTTGGCTGATTACAAAAGCCGAAGGGGACAACTTCCTTACGGAGTGTCCCCTTCTTGTGACTTGGTATTTTTTATCCAGCCCAAAGGATTTCTATGTAATCGCCGCAGGGGCATTTTCCTTCAGATTGAATATACACACTTTTTCCCTATGTTCACTCTCCACCGCAAAGTCATTATCCCCACCCTCCCCGCATACAATCTACGGGGTGATAATATGTTTGAGCTTATAAAAGCAGTGCTTGAGAATTTTCTGTTTTTCTTTCTCCATCTGAAAAGCATCACATCCTTTCCCAAGCCGCTTTCGGCAGAAAAGGAAAAAGAGCTTCTCACACAGATGAAAAAGCAGGGCGACACGAGGGCAAGAGAAAAGCTTATAGAGCATAATCTCCGTCTCGTGTCACACATAATAAAAAAATACTACTCGGAATACGATGAGCAGGAGGATTTAATCTCCATCGGCACCATCGGTCTCATTAAGGGCATAGACTCCTTTAACACCGATAAGGGCATAAAGCTTGCGACCTATGCCTCAAAATGCATTGAAAATGAAATTCTTATGTATTTCAGGAGCAAAAAGAAGGATTCGAATACGGTATCTGTAAACGAGCCAATCGACACTGACAGTGAGGGTAATCCCCTCACGCTCATCGACATCATTTACTGCGAGGACACCATAAGCGACGATATCGACCTGAAAAGAAAAAGCCACACTCTGTATGAATACATCGAAAAAATAGAAAATGAACGGGACAGGGAAATTATCATAAGACGGTACGGGCTTTACAACTGCAAAGAGCAGACACAGAAGGAAATAGCCAAGGATATGAATATATCCCGCTCTTATGTTTCAAGAATAGAGAAAAAGGTTATAGAAGAGCTCAGAGAAATGTTCGGCATACAGTAAAAAGGGGTGTCACCCAAAAAATCAAAACGAAAAACAGATGTGTTTAAGTCTGACCTTTAAAACACATCTGTTTTAATTATTATGTAGTATAATCCTTAGTCTTCGGGGCGAAGAAAACGTCTTCTGCTTCTTACTGCAACAGCCCCGATATTTTTTTATTCATCCTCGGGGAAAAGACTTTTCAGCACCTTGGGATTTCTGACGGAATATGTAAAGGAAGCCGCCCTGCCTTCATCGACCTTCATTTCACCGGCTGCAAGACTGATTTTGTAGGTATCATTGTCATCTATCCACATCTCTGTAAAATCTCCGCTGACTGAAAGAACAAATTTATTCTCGGAATTATCCTCGATGATAATGCGGTATTCAGAGTCTCTGTCTGTGCTTCTGTCCTCTGAAACCGGTTCAGATTTGATTTTCACTCTTTTGATAACACGCAGCTTTTTGGCAGGTGCGAGAGTAGTGAAAAAATTATTATCATTATGGTAAAAGAATATCTTTTTCACATCTGTAAAAATATCCCCGTAGCCCTCTGCATCGTCTATTCTCGCAGCGGTAATCTCAGGAACCGCTACGGCTAAAAGGATAATTACGGCAGCAACAATGCACACTGCAGCAGGCTTTCTTATAATACTTTTTATCTTATCCACTTTAAACACCCTTTATTTTCATCATTATTTTTTCGGCGGTCTTTCGAAGGAAATTTTCCCCATTTTACCGCCACGGTATTCGTCGAGAAGCATTACAGAGGCTCTCTCGGTGTTTACCTCACCGCCACGAATGAGCATACCTCTTTCACGGCCTATTTCCTCGAGAATTTCCCAAGGCATAGCCTCGTGTATGTCGCCTATATTTTTAAGTTTGAATCTGGAGGTGAGCTTATCCTCATAGCCGTCACGGAGCACCTCGATAAGACGGACGGCCATGGTTTCACTGTCCAGAACCTCATCCTTTACCGAGCCGATGAAGGCCAGCCTGTCCCCTACCACGGGATCGTCAAACTTAGGCCAGAGTACACCGGGAGTGTCCAAAAGCTCTATTCCTCCTCCGATGGCAAACCACTGATTCTGTCTGGTGACACCGGGCTTATCCGCTACCTTGGCGCGGTTTTTACCTGCCATACGGTTAATAAAGGAGGACTTTCCCGTGTTCGGAATGCCTACCACCATCATACGCAGAGGCTTTCCGGGCATACCCTTTTCTTCGTTAGAGCGGATTTTATCAGCCAAAACGGTGCGGACAAGGTCGTGATATTTGTTAAGCCCCTTACCGCTGCGGCAATCCACGGGTAAAGCGTACTGTCCCTGCTCTCTGAAATACTCTATCCACTGTCTTGTTATAGTGTCATCAGCCATATCACACTTGTTAAGAAGCACGATTCTCGGCTTTTTATTCGTCAGCCCGTCAAGCTCGGGATTACGGCTGGAAACGGGTATTCTCGCATCTAAAAGCTCAGTAACCGCATCCACCATGGGGAGGCTTTCCTTTATCAGACGGCGTGTTTTAGCCATATGACCGGGAAACCACTGCACTGTCTGCTTCTGACTGTCTGCCATAACTGTTCCTCCTTATCTTGTCCTGAATTACGAAAAAAAGGCTGATACTTTAATATATCAGCCTGTGTGCTCAGTTTACCTTCCATTCAGACAAGGGATAAATCTTTGTCTGTCGGGAATATTCATCGATATTGAAAATTTTATACTTTACCTCGCCGAGAATGTAGTTCTCGTTTATAAAGCCTACCAGCTCCGAACGGCTGTCTGAGGAATGCTGTCTGTTATCACCCATAACAAAAACATGACCTTCGGGAACGGTGAGAGGGAAATTTACACCGTCACTGTCTATGGTTTCGTTATTGATGTAAGGCTCATTAAGAAGTTCTCCGTCAACGAAAACATCACCTGTGGAAAAATCGATGTCAACAGTCTGATTTTCCGTGGCAATTATACGCTTTACGATAGGCTCATTAAAAGCATTAGGCTGAGTAATGATTACTACATCACCGTATTCAGGCTTAGTATCAAAGGCGCTGACCACAAGCCAGTCCCCGTCATGAAGAGTGGGTATCATGGAACCGCCTACTACGCCTACCACACGGAAAACGAGAGTGAAAAGAATCATTATGGTAACCAACGCCGTAGCAAGAACTGAGGCGAAGTCATAAACATTTATAATTACTTTATCCTTAAAAGTAAGCTCCGATTTTTCTTTTTCAGTAATATCCTTAATCATTTGCGAGCCACCTTTCTAAATAATAGTCAAAAAAACAAAAGAGGAAGGGATTTACCCTTCCTTCCATTTGCGTGTTTATCAGCCGATCTTTTCCTTAACCTTAGCTGACTTACCAACTCTGTCACGAAGGTAATAAAGCTTGCTTCTGCGAACCTTACCGTTTCTGACAAGTTCAACCTTGGCAACATTGGGTGAATGAACGGGGAATACCCTTTCAACACCTACACCGTAGGATACACGGCGAACTGTGAAGGTTGATGAGATTCCGCTGCCCTTTTTGGCGATGATGGTACCTTCAAACACCTGAATTCTTTCTCTTTCGCCTTCACGGATTTTAACGTGAACACGAACTGTGCTACCGATGTCAAGTGCAGGTACTTCAGCCTTAAGGCTTGAGTCTGAGATGAGTTTGAGTGCGTCCATTTTTTGTTCCTCCTAAATTCTGCCACGTTCATTCCGATAAATCAGAAGAGGACCGCTTGCTTTTATACTGACTGAATTCAGCCGGCATGAACCACATTGCTACAGCAACGGATACAAATGCTTCAATATATTATCACAAGAGAAGAGAAAATGCAAGTCTTTTTTGAAAAAAATTACATTTTTCTTTATATTCTCGTGTCAAGTAAATCTACATACCTGTCCTTAAACTCCTCAAAGGTGTCATTTTCCAGACTATCTCTTATTTTTTCCATAAGAGTATTATAAAAATAAAGATTATGCATTACGCAGAGCCTCATAGCCAGCATCTCCTTACATTTGAAAAGATGTCTGATGTAGGAGCGGCTGAAGCTTCTGCAGGTGGGACAGTCACATTCGGGATCGATGGGAAGAGAGTCTTTTTCGTATTTGGCGTTATTAATGTTTATGATGCCGTTCCATGTGTTCAGATGGCCGTGACGTGCATTACGTGAAGGCATAACGCAGTCGAAAAGGTCCACTCCCCTGCTGACACCCTCGATAATATTACCGGGAGTACCAACACCCATAAGGTAACGTGGCTTATCCTTCGGCATATAGGGCTCTACGGCAGAAATAATTCTGTACATATCCTCCTTCGGCTCTCCTACGGCAAGACCACCGATAGCGTAGCCGTCAAGGTCAAGCTCTGCGATTTCCTTCATGTTTTCCACACGTAAATCATCAAAGGTACAACCCTGATTTATTCCGAAAAGAAGTTGATTTTTATTTATGGTATCGGGCAGAGAATTAAGTCTGTCCATTTCTGCCTTACATCTTTTAAGCCATCTGACTGTACGGGCGCAGGAATCCTTGGCATATTCATATTTAGCCGGATTTTCCACACACTCGTCGAAGGCCATAGCGATAGTGGAGCCGAGATTTGACTGAATCTGCATACTTTCCTCAGGCCCCATAAAAATCTTTTTCCCGTCGATATGAGAATTAAAGGTTACACCCTCTTCTTTTATTTTTCTGAGACCTGCCAGAGAAAAGACCTGAAATCCTCCGCTGTCGGTAAGGATAGGTCCGTCCCAGCGTGTAAACTCGTGAAGTCCTCCCATTTCACGGACAAGCTCGTCACCTGGCCTTACGTGAAGATGATAGGTATTTGAAAGCATTACCTGACATTTGATTTCCTTTAAGTCAATAGCCGAAAGAGCACCCTTGATGGCACCGCAGGTAGCCACATTCATAAAAGCAGGTGTCTGCACGGTGCCGTGAACGGTTTCGAAAACACTTCTTCTGGCTGTACCGTTAGTTTTTATTACTTTAAACATTCTAAATTCACCTCAGAAATACTGCATCGCCGAAGGAGAAAAATCTGTATTTTTCCTCGACTGCTTTTTTATAGAAATTCATCGTGTTACCATATCCGCAGAAAGCACTTACGAGCATAATCAGAGTGCTTTCGGGAAGATGGAAATTAGTGATAAGAGCATCTATACACTTGAACTCATAGCCGGGATAGATAAAAATATCCGTCCAGCCCTCGCTCTCTTCTATCTTACCCTTAAAGGTGCCGACAGACTCGAGTGTGCGGCAGCTTGTAGTGCCGACAGCGATAACTCTTCCGCCATTATTTTTAGTGGCATTAATAAGCTCTGCTGTCTCCTTTGGTAACCAATAATGCTCCGAATGCATAATATGTTGTGAAATATCCTCTGCTTTTACGGGACGGAAAGTACCGAGACCTACATGGAGAGTGACATAACCGATTTTTACACCCTTGTCTTCAATCTTTTTCATAAGCTCCTCAGTAAAGTGAAGCCCTGCCGTAGGCGCCGCCGCAGAACCGAGCTCTTTGGAATAAACGGTCTGATATCTCTCCTGATTTTCGAGTTTTTCAGTTATATAGGGAGGAAGGGGCATCTGTCCGATTTCGTCGAGAACATTGAAGAAATTACCTTCATAAAAGAACTTTACAAGTCTGTTACCGCCCTCTAAAACATCCATAACCTCAGCTGAAAGCAGACCGTCGCCGAAGGTGAAGCGTGTGCCGAGCTTGGCTCTTTTCCCCGGTCCCGTGATACATTCCCACACATCATCGCCTTTATTGGTGAGAAGAAGGAATTCCACTCTCGCCCCCGTGCCGTCCTTAATGCCGAAAATACGGGCAGGCAGAACACGGGTATTATTAAGAATAAGGCAGTCGCCCTCTCTCAGCTCGTCAATAATATCGTAAAAATGCTTATGCTGAATTTCACCGCTTGCCTTGTCCACAACCATAAGCCTCGAAGAGTCTCTGGGCTCCACCGGATGCTGTGCAATCAGCGCTTCGGGTAAATCATAATAAAAATCTGATTTATTCATTTCAATTCCTCTCATAAACTTGCAAAAATTGATTGACACTTTAAATCATAAGTGATATTATATAAAAGTTAATATCTATTATAGTGCATAATGCTCAATTAAGCAACAGTTTTATGCAAAATAATAAGTATAAAATTTGGATAAAAATAGAGGTGTTTTTATGAAAAAGTATAAGGTTGGTATCATCGGTGCCACAGGTATGGTAGGCCAGCGCTTCGCAACCATCCTCGACGGTCATCCCTGGTTTGATGTGGTTTGTCTCGCCGCCAGCGGTCGTTCAGCAGGCAAAACCTACGAAGAGGCTGTCGGTGAAAGATGGAGAATGCCCGTTCCCATGCCTGAAAGCATGAAAAACCTTATCATCAGAAATGCAACTGACGACATTAAGGAAATCGCTTCTTCCGTTGATTTCGTTTTTTGCGCAGTTGATATGAAAAAGGATGAAATCAAGGCTTTAGAGGAGGCTTATGCCAAGGAAGAATGTCCCGTAGTTTCCAATAACAGTGCTCATAGAGGCACTGCAGACGTTCCTATGGTAGTGCCTGAAATCAATGCGGACCACATTAAAATCATCGAAAGTCAGAGAAAGAGACTCGGTACAAAAAGAGGCTTCGTAGCCGTTAAGTCAAACTGCTCACTTCAGAGCTATGTTCCCGCTATCTATCCTCTCGACAAAGAATTCGGCGTTAAGGAAGTGCTCGTCTGCACATATCAGGCTATTTCAGGTGCGGGTAAGACCTTCGAAAGCTGGCCCGAAATGGTGGATAATGTTATTCCCTTCATCGGCGGCGAGGAAGAAAAGAGCGAACAGGAGCCCCTCAAAATCTGGGGTAAAATCGAAAATGACATCATCGTTAATGCCACCTCTCCCGCTTTCACTGCACAGTGCATCAGAGTTCCCGTTTCCGACGGTCATATGGGTGCCGTGTTTATGCGTTTCGAGGACGGCAAAAAGCCCACTAAGGAAGAAATACTTAAGGTATGGGATAATTTCGCAGGCAGAGCTCAGGAATTAAACCTTCCCTCTGCGCCTAAAAAGTTCCTCCACTATTTCACAGAGGACAATATGCCCCAGACCAAGCTTAACCGCAATCTCGAAAACGGTATGGCTGTTTCCATCGGCAGACTCCGTGAGGACAGCCAGTACGACTACAAATTTGTCTGCCTTTCACACAACACCCTCAGAGGTGCAGCAGGCGGTGCCGTGCTTTTAGCTGAGCTTCTCTGCGCTGAGGGTTATATGGATTAAGGAGGTTTTTCAATGAAGCCTGTCTTTATCGGCAGCGGAGTTGCTCTAATAACTCCCTTTGATAAGGATGGTAAAATCGATTTTAAAAGATTTGAAAAGCTCATAGAATACCAGATTGAAAATAAGACGGATGCTATTATTGTCTGCGGAACTACCGGTGAAGGTTCAACACTTACTGTTTATGAAAGACTTAATCTTTTTTCTACAGCAGTAGAGGTGGCACACGGGCGTGTGCCTGTCATCGGCGGTACGGGCAGTAATAGCACTTCTTTTTCCCTTTCACTCATAAAAGAGTCGGAAAAGACAGGAATAGACGCACATCTTTCCGTCACACCCTACTACAATAAAACCTCACAAGCAGGACTCGTAAAGCATTATTATACCTTAGCCGATGCGGCGGAAAAGCCGATAATCGTCTACAATGTTCCCACAAGAACAGGGATGAACATAATCCCCGAAACCTACCGTGAGCTTTCAGAGCATAACAACATCTGCGGTGTAAAGGAAGCAGATTCAAATATATCAAAACTTATTAAATCCGTTAAGCTGTGCGGAGACAAGCTGGATTTCTACATCGGCAACGATGATATGATATGTCCTGCCGTAGCCTGCGGCTGTAAGGGTGTAATCTCTGTTCTGGCCAATGTTATGCCCGAATTCACTCACGAAATGACTATGGAAGGTATCAGCGGTGATATGAGAAAATGCAGGGTAATGCAGGAAGATGTAGTTGAACTGGTTGAAGCTTTATTCTGCGATGTCAACCCTATACCCGTCAAGTGCGCTATGAAGCAGCTAGGTATGGATACGGGTGTGCTCCGTCTGCCGCTATGTGAGCTCTGCGAAGAGAAAAAGGAGCAGCTGGAAAAGTGCCTTGAATGCTTTTTATAGCTTTCTCTGACATGAAGCCGTGAAATTTCTCACTTTAAGATACCCTGCAACACAACGCCGACGAGTGGTAAGGAAGTATTTGTTTCTCGAACAAAATTCCCTGTATTTTTGCCCAAAGCCTCGCAAGGCGACAGCCTTGCTGCGTTTTGTGGCTT
>SVPD01000042.1 GCA_015066045.1 Oscillospiraceae bacterium | reverse complement strand
ATATTGTCTCCGCCGAAAATAACCAGATCGGGCTTCTGCTCCGTTATATTTTTCACTATGTACCTGACAGTCATTTCATCCTTATCCTTTTTACCGTTAAGATGCGTGTCGGTAAACATAAGAACCCTGAATTCGCCTGCTGATGCCTTTTTTAAGGTTACGCTGTCCTCATCCTCTTTTACGATTTCCACATCGGTCTTCAAACCCTCAACGGATGAAATGTCATAGGAGATTCCCTGTGAGCTTTTGTAAAGCACGAAGGCACCCGCACCGATTATCACCGCTAAAATAACTGCCGTAATAATTTTCACACCCTTATTCATAAATATCATTCCTTTCCGAAATTATACTATCATTATAATACATCTAATTTGTTATATATTCCTTAATATAATTGACAGTTTAATCTGTTTTTCTTGACTTTTTTGATACGAAATGCTACTATCAGAAAAAGAAAGGCGGCGAGTTAATGTGAATTACATCAAATTCGATCCCGATGAAAGCTACTATTATCAGCACGGAATGAGTAAAAGAGTGGCGGAAACGGGTGCATCATGGCCTCATTATCACGGACTTTATGAGATTTACTATCTCGAAAAAGGTAACTGCACCTACTTTATCGACGGTAAAATTTACAGTCTGATACCCGGTGACATCGTAATCATCCCCGACGGAATCATACACCACACCAAATATGACGACATATCCCATTCGAGAATACTCATAAACTGCGCATCCCGTTACATTCCCACCTCCGTTCGCACGGGCATTTCCTCGGGAAATTATCTTTACCGCAACCCCGACATAACCGCAGAGGCTGCGGGATTATTTGAAAAGATAGAAAAGGAATATATGCTGCGTGACCGTTTCTGCGATGAAATCATCACCTGCTACACTCATTCGCTTTTTTATCTTCTGCTGAGAAACTCCGATACCTGTCTTGACATCGAAGTGAAAAACAAGGTAATCGAGCAGGCAATAAGCTATATACGTGAAAACTTCTCTTCCCCTCTTACCCTTTCATCCGTAGCCGGAATGCTTTCGGTCAGCCCCGAGCATTTCTCACGTATGTTCAAAAAAGAAACGGGACTCGGCTTTTCCAAATATCTGAACTCTCTGAGGCTTCAGCACGCAGAAAAGCTGCTTAAGGCCTCCCACGGACAGAGCATCACCAAAATAGCTGAGGACTGCGGCTTTGAGGACAGTAATTATTTTTCTAAAAAGTTCAAAGAAATTTACGGCACCTCGCCAAAAAAGGTGCAGAAGCAGGGAAAGAGGGATGCTAAATGAACGGCGCAGACTTTTCCGCTGAGAATAGAGAAAGATTTCTTCCGAGCGGACTTTTCGGCCCTGTGGATATTTATGAAAAAGCTTAATCAAAAAAATAAAGAAAATGCTGATATTTCATCAAAACATTTAAGGAAAACACTACAAAACAGATGTAAAATATAACTATTAAAGCAAAGGAGCTGTGACAATGGCACATTTTATTTATTCTGCATTCTGCGATGAATCGGGCGAAGCAACCATAGGCGGTCAGATAGCTGCCTGTAAGAAAAACGGAATTACACACATGGAGCTTCGCGGCTTTGGCAAGACTCTCAATATAAACTATCTTTCGGCTGAACAGGCCGCAGAAATGAAAGCGGAGATTGACCGTGAGGGAATGAAGGTCGCTTCAATCGGCTCGGGCTACGGTAAAATCAATATCAAAGAGGACTTTGCACCTCATTTCGAGGCTTTTAAAAACACTGTAGCAGCGGCAAAAATTCTCGGAGCCGAATACATCAGAATTTTCAGCTTCTATTTCAGTGACGGTGACTCCTACGGGGAATACAGAGACGAGGTTATCCGCAGAGTAAGGGCTATGACGGATTATGCCCTTTCTCAAGGTCTTGTCTGCTGCCACGAAAACGAAAAAGGCATCTACGGAGATAATGCCGAGCGTTGTCTTGACCTTCTCAAGGCCTGCGACGGTAAGCTCAGGGCAGTTTTTGATCCCGCAAACTTTGTTCAGTGCGGTGTAGATACCCTCAAAGCTTACGATTTGCTCGAGGATTACATAGAATATTTCCACATCAAGGATGCCCTTTACGAAAATTCCGATGTAGTACCCGCAGGTGAGGGTGACGGCAATGTAGAGGAGATACTGAGGAGATTTGACAGGCATAAGAAGACGGTCGTTCTTTCTCTTGAGCCTCATCTGAAGGTCTTTGACGGACTGGGAAGGCTCGAGACAGTGGCAAACAGTGTAAGAAAAATTAAAGTTAATTCTTACCCGAGTCACGCCGAATCCTTTAAGGCTGCCGCCGATGCTATGTATGCCGTCACAGATAAAATCCACCCCATCCGCTTCGGCATTATAGGTATGGGTAATATGGGTACCTCTCACGCTAAAAGCTTTCTTCAGGGCAAAATAAGAGGAATGCGCATAACCGCCGTCGCCGACAATGTGCCCGAAAAGCTTCTCTGGTCAGAGGAAAATATTCCGTGGGCGAAAAGATACACTTCCGCTGACGAGCTTATCGGAAGCGGTGAGGTTGATGCAGTTATCATCTGTACCCCCCACTACTCTCACCCCGAGCTTGTGATGAAGGCACTGGAAAACGGGCTTCACGTAGTTTCCGAAAAGCCTGCCGGTGTTTACACAAAGCAGGTCCGTGAAATGAACGAATTTGCGCAGAAGCAGGACAAAACCTTCGCTATGATGTTCAATCAGAGAACAAACTGCGTTTACAGAAAGATAAAGGAAATAGTCGAAAGCAAAAAGTACGGTGAAATCCGCCGTGTAAACTGGATTATAACCGATTGGTACCGCACTCAGGCTTACTATAATTCGGGCGGCTGGAGAGCCACCTGGGTTGGTGAGGGCGGAGGCGTTCTGCTCAATCAGTCACCCCATCAGCTCGATTTATGGCAGTGGATATGCGGTATGCCCGAAAAGGTGAGAGCCTTCTGTCACGAGGGTAAATGGCACGATGTGGAAATCGAGGACGATGTTACTGTCTATGCCGAATATCCGAACGGTGCCACAGGTGTATTTGTCACCTCTACGGGTGATTTTCCCGGCTCAAACAGACTCGAAATCACTATGGATAAAGCAAAGCTTGTCTGCGAAAAGGGCGAAAAAATCACCCTCTTTGAGCTCGAAGAGAGCCTGCCCGAAAATATCGCAGGCTGCGAAAACGGCTTTGCAAGTATACCCTACAGAGAAACCGAGGTCGAAACCGACGGCATCAATGACCAGCACCCAGGTGTGCTCAATGCCTTCTCTGACCACATTCTTTACGGTACTGCTCTCGTAGCCGAGGGCACGGAGGGTATAAACGGACTTATGATTTCAAATGCGGCTCACCTTTCTTCGTGGACAAACGAAACCGTTACTCTTCCCATAGATGAAGACAGATTCTTTTCTCTCCTTTCGGAAAAGGTCGCTACATCGAAGGTAAAGGAGAATATAATCTCAAAGGTAACCGAGGATATGAGCAGCACCTTTTAAGGAAGTGAAAAAATGAGAGTTTCAGTAGTAGGCTGCGGTGCCGTTTCCCGTAATCATCTAAAGGTTCTGAAGGGACTGCATAGCATCGTGATTTCATCGGTCACAGATATAAATAAAGACCGTGCCGACGCCGCTGCAAAGAAATATGCCTGCAAGGCCTATTATGATTTTGACGCTATGCTTAACGGGGACAGACCGGACTGCATTCACATCTGCACCCCCCACTGTCTTCACGTGCCTATGGCAGTGGCTGCGCTGGAAAGAGGTATCCACGTTCTGTGCGAAAAGCCCTGCGCCATATCTGAGGAAGGTCTTTCGCTTCTTCGCAGGGCTCAGGATGAAAGCAAGGCAAATTTCGGTGTATGCTTTCAGAACAGGTACAATGAATCCGTCAGGGCAATAAAGGATATTATCGATAAAAAGACCTATGGCAAGGTTCTCTCTGTACGTGCTCTCGTGCATTGGTGCCGTGGTGAGGCTTACTACAGTGACGGCTGGCACGGTAAGCTTTCTCAGGAGGGCGGCGGTGTTACGGTAAATCAGGCCATACACACTCAGGACCTTATAAGATATCTTGTCGGCAGCGATATGCTTTCCGTAACGGCTCACACCTTCAATGACCATCTTAAGGGCATTATCGAGGTCGAGGATACCCTCCACGCCTTGCTCACATACGAAAACGGTGTAACCGCTTTATTCAATGCCACTACTGCATTTTCAGATAATCTGCCGTTTATTATAGACATAAAATGTGAAAAAGCACTTCTGCGCATTGAGGGCAGTGACGCCTACATCCTTAAAGGCGGCAGAATCAGGCAGCTGAGGCTGAAAAACAGTGCAGCCTTTATCGGCAAAAGCTATTGGGGAAACGGTCACAAAGCTCTGATAAAGGACTTTTATGACTGCATAGAAAAGAAAAAGGCCTTTCCCGTCGATGCTTATGAGGGCGGAAAAGCCGTGGAAGAATTTTTAGCTATCTATAAATCCTCCGACTCGGGCGAAAAAATATATTTGAAATGAGATGGAATTATGAAAACCTTAAAACCGAAGCTTTCCAGTGCCGGATGCATAAGAAAAATCGAAAAGCCCGTTCTTACCAAGGATGACATTCCCTATGAGGCTTCGCTGATTTTCAATGCAGGTGTGGCAAAATACAAGGGCAGATATGTTATGGTTTTCCGTAACGACTACGGGCCTACGAAAAAGACTTATCCCAAGGTACGCTTCAAAACCTCTCTCGGCTTCGCCGTAAGTGACGACGGAATCAACTGGACCGTCAGTGAAAAAACCATTTTTGACAATAAAAACCTTTTACCCGAGGACGAAATAAAGAGACTTTACGATCCGAGAATTACGGTTATAGACGGCAAGCCTTATCTGTGTATGGCAATGGATACCCGCCACGGTGTGCGGGGCTGCATAGCCGAAATAGACGATAGCTTCGAAAAAATCAATATTATCAGCGCTTCCGCCCCCGATAACCGTAATATGGTTCTCTTCCCCGAAAAGATAAACGGCAGATATGTCCGTCTCGAAAGGCCGTTCCCTGTTTATTCCAGAGGCGGCAAGGACAGATTTGACCTTTGGCTTTCTACCTCACCCGATCTGGTTTTCTGGGGTGAAACAGAGCTTGTGCTTGCCGTAGAGGATGTGCCCTATGCGAACGATAAAATCGGTCCTGCGGCACCGCCCATAAAAACCGACAAGGGCTGGCTTACGGTTTTTCACGCAGTAGATAAGGATAACAGACGAGGAAAGAACGGCTGGGAAAGAGCGTGGAAGAAACGGTACTGCGCAGGAATTATGCTTCTCGACCTTGATAATCCGACGAAGGTCGTCGGTATGAGTAAGCTGCCGCTTATCGCTCCCGAAACCTATTACGAAACACGGGAGGGCTTCCGTAAGCACGTTATTTTTCCCGGCGGTATGATTCTCGAGGACGACGGAGAGGTGAAAATCTACTACGGTGCATCGGATACGGTGGAGTGTCTTGCCACCGCAAGGCTCGAGGACCTGATTGCACTATGTACCGAAGGTCGGAAATAAGAATATAAAAGAGTTTGCGGCACTTACCGAAGAGTAGGTGCCGTTTTTTTGTATATTCACGAGGCAAGACAGGACATAGGCTGAGTTTGGCATAAAAAAAAGAACCGCTCTCTCAAGCAGTTCTTCTTTAACTGGTCCGAGTGACAGGTTGCGGGTGTCCGGTGGACACCTCTGTGCAAAGCACAGAAGCAACGACCGAGGCGGCAGCCGAGACCTTGAACCTGCGGCTACCTCTTGCGGTTCCCAAAATCGCTTCTCGGCTTGGAGCGCCGAGCGATTTTGACCGCTGCGCCACAATCACCCTCCCTTCCTCCGCCACCGGCGGCGGTCGGGTTCTGTGCCTGACCCCCACTGGGGGTCAATCGGCCTTATTAACAAAAAAAGAACCGCTCTCTCAAGCAGTTCTTCTTTAACTGGTGCGAGTGTTCACATAGTACTTAATTTTTTTGGTGATTGAGTGCACATATCATTATTTGATTACGGTATGGGTGTTTTCTACACAAACAGTTCTCGTTAGACAGTATATCCTTTGTGTAAAATGACAAATTCAATTTTTAGCACTCTATAAGCAAGAGTGCCAGTTGACAACGTATTGATAATTTGCTATAATGTAATTGCGTTGGATACAGATCCAGCGGAGAGGCATTGTTGTCAAGACCTCCGTAAGAATTCCTATCAGGATATCTCGGAGAAGTGTTGAATTGACAGAATAAGCCAACAAGGCTAATGATGTTATGACACATAAGTTCATTATGACACATTCCTCCCACTCAATTATATCATATTTGAGTATTGCAAAAAGGACAGCTGGTTTATCGCGACACAATAGCCTTTGGGCGTACGATTCACCACGTAACAATGTATATCCGTCGGCTTAGGGATGCTGTCCCCCATGTCGACGGATATTGCAATTATAGGAGATTTTATGAATACATCTGAATGGATTAACTCACCAAAAACTATAACTAAAAGCAAAAAGCAGTATGCACATTTTGATTATCGCACAGACATTGCTTCTAAAGAGGATTATATTACCGATCCTATAAAAATCGCAAAACATGGCTTTTATCCATTTATTCACTATGAAATGATAATGTTAAAGTATAATAAAGATAAAGGCTTAACAACGAAAAAGAGAGACATATGTTATGCGGCTCATATTGATCGTTGCATTTACCAATATTATAATTATTTATTAAATAATTTGTACAATAAAAGAGTTTTAAAAGATGATATTTCAGATGTTGCCTTAGCCTATAGGACAGATTTGCATAAAAATAATATTCATTTTGCCAAAAGAGCTTTTGATTTTATAAAAAAACATTCATCCTGCTATGTTATGATTGGTGATTTCACCAATTTTTTTGATAATTTAGATCATCAATATCTTAAAGAACAGTGGTGCTCTTTATTGGAAGTATCAAGACTTCCAGAAGACCACTATAAAGTTTTTAGTAACATTACAAAGTATAGTATTTGGGAACTTGGAGATCTCTTGAAACTTAACAATTTAGAAGATACATTAGATGGTCGGCGAGAACTAAATTCTTTGAAACGTGTTTTAGACACAACGAAATTCAAGGAAAATAAATCTATGATTAAACAAAACAATAATAGTTATGGAATTCCTCAGGGTTCACCAATAAGTGGACAACTTGCCAATATATACATGCTTAATATTGACAAAGAGATTAACAATATTGTAAAGATGTTAGGCGGTCTGTATATGCGTTATAGTGATGATTTTATTATTGTGTTACCAAATATTGATAAGAATTTTGCTATTGTTAAAATTCTTAATATACACAGACTATTCAATAGTATTCCCGGCCTTTCTTTGCAACCAGATAAAACGCAATATTTTTTCTATTGCAATAACGGAGTAGTTAATTGTGGAAACGAATTTCAAATGAATGCTGATTGTAGAAAACGTTTCATAAATTTCCTCGGTTTTACTTTTGATGGCAAAAAGGTATCAATTCGTCAAAAAACAACATCAAAGTATTACTACAGGATGTATAGAAAAGCAAAAACCATAGCAAAAAATGGTGGTTATACAGCAAAAGGCAAACACATAAGTGGACGAAATCTTTATCAACGCTATTCGATAAAAGGAGCGTATGGAAAAAACGGTAATTATATATCTTATGTATTGCGTGCCAAACGAATTTTTGGAGATAACGAGGCTGTAGATAGAGATATAAAGAATCATATGCAGAAAATACGTAAAGCAATAGGAAAATGATATGCATTCTATTTACGTGTAATTTCTGGTCGTTTTATTCATTTTACAGGTACAGTTAAACCTAATTGTTTGATAAAATTGCAAAAAAATATGTTGAGTTACGACATTGAAGTGTTCGGTATTAGGTTTATATTTGCTAAATAATTGTAGCACGGGAAACTTTTTAACTTTTAAAAATGAGTTTTTAACATAATTTAATCCACACATTCGACAAAGCCACCTTTAATTTGTACAATGAAGCTACAAAATTAAAGGAGGCAATCATTATGTCAAACAAAAATTCTATCGTTTACCGCCGGGTTGGCGACTATCTCATCCCTAACCTAATTATCCCACCCGAAGAAGCAAGAATCACCCTCGGCAGATGGGGAATGATGTACAAATCTTATCTTGAAAAGCATAAGAAGGTGCTTTTTAGCTTGCTGATTTGTCAAGGCAAACTTTATCAGCACTGTTTCGAAGTCGAAAATCAGGCAAAGGATATGTATGATGCCCTCATTGAGAAGATGAAAGGAAGCGAAGGTGTAACAGAGGAACTGAAAGAACACAACCAATGGGAATGGATTCAGAGGATGAATAACATTCAACAAAGAGCAAGCGAAATCGTTTGCAACGAACTCATCTATACATAAAGATAAATGCCCCGCAGACTTCGTAGCCTGCGGGGTTCACCTTTAAATATTCTCGTTTCGGAGTGTTTCAACCGTATTTTCATTGTTTACCTTTTTAATGGAGTAAACCATACTGAGTGCAACAATTATGAACACACTTGCAATCGCTATAATGAATTTGTCCCAAGGAACATAGAATCCCATTGAGTATCCGCTGTCAGAGGCTACGATATATACAAGATATGTCATTCCCAATGAAACCGGAAGCGAGAATAAAAGGCTCTTTACACCGTAAAGAATAGATTCAAATATCATCATTTTTCGCATACCCTTACTTGTAAGACCGACAGATTTCAGCGTTGCAAACTCTCTCCTTCTGAGAGAAATATTGGTTGAGATTGTGTTGAATACATTTGCTGCGGCAATCATGGAAATAAGAACGATAAAACCGTAAGCAAGAACCTTTGCCACTGTTACAAGTGCCCTTGTACTTTCAATTTCTGCGGCGTAATCATACACACTGATATGATTGGTATCTCCTCCGATTTCTCTGATAAGTCGGCTTACATCGCTCGCAATTTTGCTGTGGTCTTCACCTATAATATATGCGTGAGTCTGCCATTCGCCCTCAAGCATAACCTTTTCCTTCACAGATTCGGGATAAATGAGGTTTGTGTTGTATCCTGCATAATACGGCTTTTCCGAAAGGAAGGCACCGATTGAGATTTTTAAATAACTTACCACCTCTTTTTCCGTAAAATATTTTTTGTTTTCATCGGTAAATATCTCTCCCTCATCGTATCCTACATCATAAACATAATATGTGACACCATCTTTTTCTTCTGTTCCGTCGTAGTAATACATTTCATCGTTTTCCTCAAACCAAGGAAGAATTTCAGTAATTTCAAGAGTTGCAGGGAAAGCGTCTTTATCAAGGAAGGGTACTATATAAACTCTTTCTTTATTGTCGAACTGATAAATATAAGTTCCCATATCATAAACCAAAGCCTTCGGATTTTCCTTGTCAAAATATCCCTCTTCACTTATCCCTTCCTTTTTTAGAAGTCTTCTGAAAGCATCGTCATCAATAAAGTCATAAGTAAATGTTCCGTTCAGCTCATTTTTCTTATCTGCCGAATTATCGCGTTCTTTGTTGATCATATTCAGAAATTCTTCTGAAATATAATTTTTGTCAACATTAAAATCCGTCGCCATTTTCTGAGTGAGAGTAAACTCGTCAATTCCGTCAACTGTTTTCAAGCCGTTAAAAAGCTTAGTTCTGAATTCTTCCGTATCCGCAAACGGTTCTTCGTCAAGTCTGTCCTCATAGTTGAATATGTTGATGGCAACATCATAATTCATATCCTGACTTTCAGTTTCAACAATATCGGTAAAATATGCTGCAAGAGAAGAAGCGGAAATGAAAAGCACAACGGAAACGAAAAGTGAAAAAACTGTGGTACGGTATTTTCGCTTGTTTCTCTTGAAGTTTTTGGAAGAGAGTGTTGCTTCAAAGCCGAAGAGCTTCTTCGTCAGCGGAGACACCTTAACACTGCGGCGTTTTATTTTAATCTCATTTGACTGTCTTACAGATTCAATGGGGTTAATCTTTATGGCCTTTCTTGCAGGAATATAAGCTGAAATAATAACCGTAACAAAGCTTATTACGCTTGCGGCAAGGATTGCCGAGGGTGAGAACACAAACTGCATTTTAAGGTCTGTAAGGTCAGCAAGGAAGGTTGAAATTGCATCGCTTAAAAAATGGAAGGTTACCGCAATACCCAAGCATCCGGAAACAAGACCTATAGGAATACCGACAATGCAAAGCACAGCCGCTTCATAAAGAACAGACTTTCTTATCTGCTTTTTGGTAGCGCCTATACTTTTGAGAATACCGAACTGCTTTGTTCTTTCACTTACAGAAATCGAAAATGAGTTATAGATAAGCGAAACCGAACCGAAAACAATAAGGCCGATAAGAATGGAAAGCAAACCGACAACCAACACAGGGAAAGCAGAGTCAAAGCTGTTGAAGCTGTACATAAGCAAATCATGGTTTATTGAGCTTCCTATAACGGTACCGCTTAAAGAATTAAGAATATCCGTGTTGAATTTATTGTATTCAATAGGATTTTTCAGAACTGTGTAAACACTCTGCATGTTAGTGTTTCCCGGCTCATTTATCGTAAAAGCAGTATATCCCGGTGCCGTATAGGGCTCAATAGAAGACCTGTCAGGTCTTACGCAAAAGCCTACAACTGTATAGGTTTTCTCTTTTGTGTTTATGAGCACTTCTTCGGCATTTTCACCATCAGGCTCACAGAAGGGTCTTTGCTGTGTCAGTTTCTGCCAATTATCTCCGTCGAGAGCTTTATACTCTTCTTCGCTGATGTTTAAAAGGTCAGTCCACTGCCTTTGTCCCACTTGAAGAGTGATTTTTTGTCCGAGTTTAAGCTGCACTCCGCCATTGGAATAAAGGTGGTCAGAAACCACAATTTCACTGCTGTTTTCGGGCAGTCTGCCTTCTGTCAGATGTATTGGCATTACATCAGTAAAATCAGTCGACACGCCTGCAATATACAGATAAGGCTTACCTTCGTTGGATGAACCGATTTCGGCATAGCCTATATCCTGAATGTAAGTGTATTTTTCTACTCTTTCATCCTCGGTAATTTTTGAGACATCGTCAGTTTTAATATCATAAAAACCTACATGATATTTACCGTTATATGTTTCAGCATAGTTTACAAGATAGCTTTGCACCGTAACAAAAGCCTCCATTGTTGCTGTAAACATTGCAACGGAAAGAATGATGCCGATTATTGTAACAATAGTTCTTGTCTTGTTTTCTTTAAGTGACCGATTGGTAAACTGTTTAAAGATATTCATTACGGTCACCTCACTTCTGAAGAAGTCTGTCACTCGCGATTTTACCGTCATTAATGGTGATGATTCTGTCTGCCTGTAATGCGATATTGCTGTCGTGAGTTATAACTACAAGTGTCTGACCGTATTTTTTGTGGGAAAGCTTAAGAAGCTCCAGAATTTCGTGGCTGTTTTTTGAGTCAAGGTTACCCGTAGGCTCGTCGGCGAGCATAACGGCAGGATTATTAATAAGAGCTCTGCCGATAGAAACTCTCTGCTGCTGACCGCCTGAAAGCTCGTTAGGGAGGTGCTTTTCTCTGCCTTTAAGGGAAAGCAGGCCTACAAGCTCATCGAGATAAGCCTTATCCACTTTCTTGCCGTCCATTAGCACAGGTAAGGTAATATTTTCGGTTACATTAAGCACGGGGATCAGATTATAGAACTGATAAATAAGACCTACCTGTCTGCGACGAAAAATGGCAAGCTGGTCTTCGTTCTGTGCATAAACATCCTGACCGTCAAGATAAACCTTGCCACTCGTCGGTCTGTCAACACCACCTAAAATGTGCAATAGTGTACTTTTACCCGAACCTGACGGACCGATAATAGCAACAAACTGTCCTTTAGGCACACTGAAGCTCACATTATCAAGGGCTTTGACCTGATTTTCACCCTCACCGTAAATTTTTGAAAGGTTTTCAATTTTTAAAATATCCATATTGAATTACTCCTTTTCTTTATCGTAGCTTCATTGTACCAACCTAAAATTACAGTTGAGTGACTCGATTATTACAAAAACGTCACACAACCTGTTTATAAAATCTGATTATAAATTCAGCACCGCCTGATTGACTGTTTTCGGCAGTTATGGTTCCGTTCATAGATGTAATTATTGTTTTTGCAAGATTAAGTCCTATACCAAAGCTTTCTTTTGATGAGTTTTTACCTTTATAAAAACGTTCAAAAATGTGGGGTATATCATCTTCGTCGAAGCCACTTCCTGTATCTGTTATTACAATTTCAGTAAAGATAGGCGTATCTTCTGCGGTGACGGTTAAGGTTCCGCCTACGGGCGTATGTTCTGTGCAATTTTTCAGAATATTACCAAAGGCTTCAAGACACCAGGCATAGTCGCAGTTTAATGAAATGTCATCAACATTAATAACAAGATTCTGATTTTTTATATCCATAGGAATCAATATCGGTTCTGCGGATTTTTGTATGAGAGTTTTCAAGTTAGAAGATTTCTTTTCAAACTCTACTGTTCCTGCATCAAGTTTAGAAATTTTAAGAAGAACAGAAACAAGATATTCTGTTTTGGTAATAAGTGACGAAAGCTCTCTTAAAAGTTCTTCTCTTCTATCCTCTGATATGTCAGGCGACTCAATAAGAGACAGAATAAGATTAATACTTGTGAGCGGCGTTCTTAACTGATGAGATATATCCGCAATAGAATCAGCAAGAAAAGTTCTGTCTTCTTCTAGCTTATCTTTCTGGTCACGAAGACGCACAAGCATTTTCTGAACATCACTTTCCAAAATTGAAAGCTCACCTTCGCCGAAAGATTTAATATTGATTGTATCATTGCCGTGAAGAATTTTATCTATGCTTTCATCGAGAGTGTTAATTCTGTTATATCTTTTCTTTGTAAATACAAGAAAGCTGATTATCAAGAACGAGCTTAAAATCAGAATGCAAACGGCCGTGAACATCGAATAAAAAGCTGTAATAAAGCATAGTAACAGTGAGGGTATCACTGTTACTGCCAAAAATTTTCTTATTTCGGGGTTATTTGAAAGTTTCATTTTATTCACCTAATTTGTATCCCAAACCTCTAACGGTAAGAATAATTTTGGGATTCTGTATATCATCTTCAACCTTTTCTCTGAGCCTTTTTATATATACCGTAAGTGTATTGTCGTTGACAAAGTCGCCTGCAATATCCCATATTTCAGAAAGCAATTTATTTCTTGTAAGAGTAACACCGGGATTATTAAGAAAAACGAGAAAAAGTCTGTACTCCAAAGCAGAAAGAAAAACATCCTTGCCGTTTTTTGTGACAATCCCTTTATCCATATCAACACTTATATTGCCGAGAGTGATAATACTCTGACTTTTACCTGTTCTGCGAAGAACGGATTTAATGCGGGATATAAGCTCTCTCGGACGGTAAGGCTTTTCAATGTAATCATCAGCACCTATATCAAGACCTGTAACAACGCTGAATTCATCAGCGGAGGCGGTAAGGAAGATAACGGGACAATCAGTTACATTTTTGATTCTGTTACAGAGTGAAAAACCGTTGCCGTCAGGCAGAAGTACATCTAATAAAACAAGGTCAAACTGTGCGGTTTCAATTTTAATCTCAGCCTCTTTACAGTTCAATGCACTGTCAGTATCAAAGCCTTCATGACATAAAAGCTCGCTTAAATTTTTGACGATTGTAACATCGTCCTCTATGATAAGAATTTTAATCATAATATCACTCTTTTCGGTGGGTATGTAATAATTATATATAAAAAGATAAGCAAAATCAATATTTATGACGGATGAGTAATATTCAGGTTATAATCAAAGGATAGGTAGCATATCCTGTTTCCATTATCAAGAGCCGTTACACTTCTCCTCTTGACAACAAAAACATGCTTTGCTCTGTTGGAATTACGAGGGTGATACCCCCTCACCATATAACCGTTAAGGTTATCAAAAGAGGAATGTAATAATTCAAAATCACACTCATCTCCACCAATTTTCACCCCTTTTCGACAAACGAAAAATGTATAATAAAAGCAAAAAGGACAAGGAAAGGTAAAACTATGGACAAAGAAATTTTGCTTGAGCTTCTCGGTGTCGGCAAGGAACATACCGCTGAAGAGTACCGTCAGAACTTTTTGAAAGATGATTTTTCGGCTCGTCGGCGGCACAGTGATAAAGATTATGAAAACGGAACAATCTCACTTGAAGACCAGGAACAAATGGGCAGAGTGCGAGAAATCCACGGAGCGGCTTGGAACGGTTTAGCAAGAAAAAAAGGTTTGAAATATGATCCTGCCGCTTACGGTAAAGACAGCCCTTTGTCGGTGCTTCGTGATAATAACGGCATATATGTTTCGGAGATATTATATGACCTTGCTGATCAAAATCCTGATGCCATTGAAGAGATTCTTGCAGGTGCCTTTGAGCATCGCCCTGAATTGTTTCTTGAACGGGGTGCGGCAGATGAATTTCTTAATCAGAGAATGAGTGACCTTATGGATGCTATGGCTTTTGGTGAGGTCGCAGAAACTGTTGACACTAATCTTACCCACGAGGACTTTTTAAACCGCAAGCAGAATTATCCAAAACAAGACTTTAACCGCAAGTGGAATCACACCCGAACAAAGACACAGGTTGTGTCGATGTCTGATGTTGACGAGAAGTATCCTGCAGAGGATGCCTTTGATGTTGCCGAAGCAAAAGCGGTAATCGGAGCATTACCTGACGAGGACAGAAAAATACTTTTGCTACACATTCAAGGTTACACTCAAAAGGAAATTGCGAAAAAGTTAGGGTATAAAACCCACAGCGCTGTTGGCAAGAAACTCAAGAAGATAAAAGCACAATTAAAAACTACAGTATAAATTTTCTCCACCGATAAATAAGTCGGTGGAGATTTTTTGTTGTGCAAAAAACTGCCCTCACGGAGAGAGCAGTTGAGTAATATTCAGTTCTATAAATTGAAAGTTTTTATAAACTCAAAATGTTTTTGCTAACATCAGGCACATTCTCACCTATGTATATGTTACTATAATTTTCGAAATCTGCCCTTGATGTTGTTCCTGTCAATACAGCTGCAAATTTAACTTTTGCATTTTCAGCAGTTTTGGCATCGACAACGCTGTCACCGATGTAAAGTATATCAGTTTTTTCTACGCCTAAATAATCTATAAGCCATAGTAATCCTTCGGGATTAGGTTTCTCTATTTTTACATCTTCCGCACCAACAATTACATCTATCAGGTCAGATGCATTATGTTTATTTAATATCTGCTCAATTCTATAATGAAATTTTGTTGTTACAATAGCACATATATATCCATTATCCCTTAAGTTTGTTAAAGTATCTTTTACCCCTTCGTATAAACTCGTATTTTCAACCATTACTTTATCTGCTTTTTCTTTAAAGAATTTTGCGAATTGTTCTGCTTCTTGCAAATTCTCGTTTCCAGTCAAATGAAAATATGTATCTTTTAACGATAAGCCTATAGTCTTTTTTATTTCATCGGTACTTTTAGGACTATATCCTAATTGTTCTAATGCATAGTTTATACTTAATTCAATACCATTTGTAGAATCTCCAAGAGTATAATCAAAATCAAAAACAATAACTTTAAACATATAAATTCACCTGCAAACTCATATTCGTTAAAATAATTATACCATTCCAAAACAAACAATTCAATATTTTGATTACACTTGTTACCCCAAAAGTAGCAGGTGTTTTTTTATGCCCAAAAATATTTTAAAACTTTTTCAAACTCCTTGGAACATTTTGTATGCGCTTATGTCGTATATAAGTGAAGGGCAATTTTAAACACAGAAAAGATGGCATTAGTCTTAGCAAGCACTGGATTTGTGCATACAAATCCGCTTGTTAAGGACTTCTCGCCTGCCGGCTCGGTCGGTGCTTTTGAATGCAAAATGCATTCAAAG